>JBATLR010000444.1:0-37053 GCA_049289415.1 Nitrospirales bacterium | reverse complement strand
ACGCTAATCAGCGCCTTTCCCAATTTTGCCATGTGTTCTCCTGCCACGCGTCTCTGTTGATGGGTAAAAAAGGAAAGTCAGCTTAGCAAATGACCTGAGGAACTTCAACGAATCCTGAAGATCACGCTCCAAGCACCAGTACCCTATTCCCGCTCGTTCCCTTATTCCACGCTAACGACATCTTCCATTGCCAATCTTGAAGTTTTGGTGTTTCAGCAACCCTATTTTTTTAAATCTCGCATCAGGAAGAGGCTGATTTTCATCCACAACATATTTCTTCATACACCCATAAAGCCAAATTCCGATTCTGCCGAAATAATATATTGAAAGCCGGTTCGAAATAATGGCAGTACCATCATTTTGGACACCCCCTCTGTCTTTTTGGTTTCGATAACAAAATTTTCTCATCACATGGTACGCGAAAAGAAGAGCCATGAGTATCAGGGGATTGTTGCATGTTCTGAGTTATTCTGGCCGGCGAAAGCCACCTCCGGCCTAAGATGACAACCAAAATTTCACCATACTCACGAATCATATCCCGTTTCGATCTTTTTACAACACTGTAAGGACTCTCATAGTCATAAGGATTCATCAATGGATTTCACCATGATGTTCGTTGTGTTGTTGGTATGTCTTGCATTCGGTGCCATTATGCTCATAGTAAGCATGGGGCCACCAACAAAGAATAAAAAAGAAGAAAGCCGGATCCAGGGCACAAGCTTCATTCCATCACAAATGTTCATGGGTACCGATGGCGTTGGAGGCATTGCCGTCAACGACCAAACGCTCAAAATTTGCCTGTTACATAGTCCTGCTGTCCCACCACGATTGATTCATATTTCAAGCCTGGTCGGTTCGTTCTTAGTAAAAAATGGAGAAGTCCTTAAGGAAACGTTACGAACTGTCCCAAAATCCCTCATCTCATTTCAAGAACTCATGCACCCAAACGCGGAAAGACTGATCCAGAGTTGGCAGAATCCCCCTTCCCAAAAGGACAACCAGCGAATCGACCTCATGGTGTGGATCCATGATGAAGACGAACCGTTCCATGTTGTCAATTTCCTCAATATGGAAACCAAAGAAGGGGGCATTCTCTTTGAAAAATCCTTGGATACGGCAACACATTGGCACAAGGTTTTGAATGGACTGATCCTCCAAGCCGACCAGCTCGCGCGTTTCCAGGGGGAATCCAACCAGGATGACACAGAACAGCCGACAAAGGACCCTGCTTTAACAACCGCAGCCTCATAGATTCCGCGCTCCTGTCTCACCAGCCGTATATCCAGATTCCTTAGTTCCTCTCTTCTCCGCTTTCGTAAATTCCTCCCTTTTGCGTTCGTCAAGAACTTACAGGGTTGTCCCTACCCCCACCATACGTGAATACCGGGCCTGACCTATTCGGATCTTCCAGGATTTCCAAAAGTCACTTGTAATTTTTGCAGCATAGATTCCCCACGCAATCCACAGGCACACCAAAAAGAGCGCGAGGAACGCTCCCCTTCAAATGGGGAATGGTATAGGCCACCGCTTTGACGTTCGCTACATCTTGATACTCATTGGGCCCACTCCTGAGGCCGTTTGCATTCACCTTTCAAGCAAGGAAATCTTTCTCCCATGCCGCAATCACGTGAAATCACCATGGTTAAATATGTGGTGGTATGTATTGGCATTCTTCTGTCCTATGCATTGGCGTCAGAGTGGAACACCTTCTCCTTCTCCCAAGAACCCGATCTCATTCAAGCCATCCAAAATCGCAATTTGCCCCTGGTTCAGAAACTGGTTATTCAAGGATCCGATGTCAATCAGCGCACCCCACAAGGAGCGACGCCTCTCCATTTTTCGGCAAGATCCGGACAATTTACGATGACTCGTCTTCTGTTACAAAAAGGAGCGGACCCTGAGGCGATTTATCAGTCCGAATGGACGCCTCTCCATTTCGCCGCGAAGGGAGGACATGTGGATATCGCCGACCTCCTCCTTCAACACGGTGCGCCCGTGGATGGCTTTAAAGGAAACATCACGCCACTCCACATTGCCGTGCAAGAGCATCACCACCGGATGGCGTCTTTTCTGTTAGCTCACGGCGCAACGGTCCAATCCTCATTTAAGGAAGGCTGGACTGCGCTGCACATCGCCGCACAAACCGGAGATGCCGACATGACTCGCCTACTTCTGGATTCCGGCGCGCCGATCGATGCCACCAATACCATTGGCATCACGCCCCTCCATTCTGCCGCTCTCTCCGGCCAACGGAATCTGACCCACTATCTGCTGTCACGTGGAGCCACCTGTTCTCTTCCCTCACAACCACTCCAAAACTCCACGTCTGCCACATTCGGTCAACTGTACGCGGCTCTTCAGGAAGTCTTCCAGCACTGTCCTAACCCTCTGGCTTCCTAAGTCCTCCCCGTAAGCCCTCTGACTCCGGCCCCTTTCCTATTCGTTCCCGCATCTTCCCGGGAACATCAGATGAAACCACTGGTGGCATCCAGGCATTCCTTGTAAGATTCCGGACACGCGTTCCTCGCAACGTGCATTCAGACAAAATTTGTGATGAATTATTTCACCTCGAAATCGTCTGAATTGAGGATCCCTGCATGAGCTGGATGTATTTTGCTCTATTGGCGGCACTCAGCGAATCCCTGAAAGACCTATTGAGTAAGCAGGGCCTGCGATCCGTCTCACCTCAACTGGCGGCTTTAGCCGCTGGTGCGACTCCCATTCCCATACTTCTGAGCATTGTGCTGTTCACGGATTCAGTCCCATTGCTAGGCCCCAGGTATGGATGGGCACTGCTCATTGGAGGAACCTTGAATATCCTGGCCATGTTCCAATTCATGAGAGCCTTACAAAGTTCCGACCTTTCCCTGGCCATTCCCTTCGTTTCATTTACTCCTCTTTTTTTATTGATCACCTCACCTTTCCTGGTCGGGGATATCCCAAGGACACAGGATATCGTAGGCATCTTCTGTATTGTGGGGGGAGCGTATGTCCTACACATTCAATCCATACACCATGGTCTTCTTGCCCCATTGTTCGCGATCTTCCGAGAACCGGGTCCCAGGCGAATGCTTTCCGTGGCGTTCATTTATAGCCTCACGTCGAATTTCGACAAAATCGGCGTGCAGAATTCCTCTCCTCTCTTTTGGAGCCTCTCCATTTCCATCGTGATGACCATCGGGTTTGTGTTCTTGCTACGATTCCTGCCGGCAAAGAATATTGCCGCTCCTCACCCGACCACTCTCGGCATCCTTTTGCTCGTCGGGCTGTTTCAGACCATAGGCCTCCTCGTTCACAATACCGCTCTCAGTCTGGGACCGGTTCCTTCCGTCATCGCCATAAAGCGATCGAGTATTCTCTTCGCCGTCATATGGGGATATATATTTTTGAAGGAAAAATTCGTAGGGGAGCGGTTGATTGGCGCAGCCTTAATGATGATCGGAGTTGGAGTATTAGGATTTGGACAAGCAGAGTAATCCTGTCAGCCCCATGAATAGCCCGAAATACGGGAGATAAAAAGGACAGCCTTTATTTAATGGGGAGAGAGGAAAGGTCTGCAACCGAGACCAGCGGACCTGGAAAGATCCCGAGCAAAACCACACCGGCTACGGCGCAGGCCAACACAAACGATACCTGGGGAGAAAGGGCAAGTCGGGTATGCAATTCTTGTTCGGAGGATGGCTCACGCATATACATCACCATGACAATGCGCAAATAGAAAAAAGCTGAAATGGCGGCAAAGATCAATCCAATAATCGCCAGCCATGCCAACCCGGCATTGACCGCGGCCATAAAGAGATACAATTTCCCAATGAATCCGGCGGTGGGAGGAATACCCGCCAACGACACCATAAACACTAACATGAGAAAGGCGCCCCCCTTATGACGTTTGGCCAATCCGGTGAAATCTTCTATTTCCTCCCCTTCGAGGCCACCCTTCCGCAAAATAGCCACCATGGAAAATGCCCCAATCGTCATAAACGAATATATCGCCAAATAGAGCATCAGGCTCGAAACGCCTTGAGCCGAAACTGCCGCCTCCGTACCGCTCCACCCGGCGACCACGACACCAATCAATGCATACCCCGCATGGGCAATACTGGAATAGGCCAGCATCCGTTTCACGTTGGTCTGAACAATGGCCACAAGATTGCCAAGGGCCACCGTGATAATACATATAACCAGGATCAACAGATTCCAATCCGGTTTGATTCCACCGAACGCTTCCAGAAGAACACGCAGGAACGCGGCAAAGCTGGCCGCCTTGGAAGCCACAGCCATAAACGCCGTCACAGACGTCGGGGCCCCTTCGTATACATCAGGCGTCCACATATGAAATGGCACCGCCGCGACCTTAAACCCAAACCCCACGATCAACAGCATGAGCGAAATAAAGACTAACGGGTCATCAATTCCCCGCCCATTGACCACGGCAGCAATTTCCACCAGCCTCGTACTCCCCGTGACTCCGAAAATAATTGAAATCCCATAGAGTAAAATCCCTGAGGAAAAGGCTCCCAACACAAAATATTTAGCCGAAGATTCGATTGACCGCAGCTCAAATCGCTTGAACCCGGCCATAATATAGAGGGTAATCGACATCAGTTCGATTCCCAGATAGATCGTGAGCAAATCAGCCCCCGATACCATCACCATCATTCCGGCCAATGCCAACAGGACAAATGCGTAGTATTCCGCGAGTTGGATCTTTTCCTCTTTAAGGTACCCCATTGACAGTAAAATGGTCAGACCACTCACGAGATACAGCAACATTTTCCAAAATACGGCATACGAATCCACGACCACTAAATCACTAAAGGCCATCACCCGCTCACCAAAACCGCTCACTGTCGCCACGCTGGCTACCACGAGAATGCCGAGACTCATCCACGCCAGGAGATCTTTTTTGTGTGCAGGCGTAATGGGATCAAGAACGAGAATCAGACAGGCCATGCCCACAATGAGCAATTCAGGAAGAATGAGGACCAGATCGGCGAGAGGAAGTGTCATGGGGCAACATCACCCTTCATGATGAGCCGATGCCCGGATGCCTCGGCCGTCATCGCCAGGGTGTGACCTTGGCCATCTCCCCCCTCCTGAACCATGACTGAGGTGGATTGGGACGCGATGACCCGCGCCACGCTCGCATGCATCACATCCAACAACGGTTTCGGATAGAGCCCGATCCAAAACACCAACACCACCAACGGAACCAGCATGCCGAATTCACGGACATTCAAGTCAGTTAATTTGGGGAGCATCTGCGGAGAGGCCGGCCCATAGATCATCCGTTGCACCAAATACAAAATATAGGCGGCAGCTAAAATAATCCCTAAAGCCGCGAGAGTCCCTGTCAGTTTGCTCCAGGCAAAGGTTCCAACCAGTACTAAAAATTCTCCGACAAAACTGTTCATGCCTGGAAGGCCAACCGAAGACAACGCAAAAATGACAAAAAATGTTGCGTATTGGGGCATTGCATTCGCCAACCCGCCATTATCGGTTATTTGCCGGCTATGCGTCCGTTCGTAAATGATGCCCACACACATAAAGAGCGCGCCGGTCGTAATGCCATGGTTGATCATCTGAAGGATCGCACCTTCAATACCCTGGGCATTTAACGCAAAAATTCCCAGTGTGACAAACCCCATGTGACTGACACTGGAATAGGCAATCAGTTTCTTGAGGTCCGCTTGCGCTAATGCCATATAGGCGCCATAAATAATGGCGATGACCGACAGGGTCATGATGAACGGGGTATACGCAACCGAGGCATCAGGCAACATGGGCAAGGAAAATCGTAAAAACCCATAGGTTCCCATCTTGAGCAAGACACTTGCGAGAATGATGCTCCCGGCAGTGGGTGCTTCAACATGGGCGTCCGGGAGCCACGTATGAAAGGGAAACATGGGGACTTTCACCGCAAAAGCGGCAAAGAAGGCCCAGAACAAGAGGGATTGCAAGCCAGGGGCATAGGACGCGTGCGTTAAAGCCAAAATATCAAAGGTTCGCCCACCTTCAAAAAACAGCACCAGAATCGCTACCAGCAGCAAGATACTGCCGGCCAGGGTATACAGGAAAAACTTGATCGCCGCATAGACACGGTTCGGCCCACCCCAGACGCCAATCAGGAGATACATCGGAATCAGCATTGTTTCCCAAAACACATAAAACAGTACAAAATCCAAAGCCGCAAACACGCCGATCGTCGCCGTCTCCATCACCAACAAACTGATCAGGAATTCTTTCATTCTGGTTTGAACCGACGTCCAGGAGACGAGGATACAAAGGGGAGTGAGAAAGGTGGTTAAGAGGACAAGCGGCATGCTGATCCCATCCACACCCAGGGAATAATGAATAGCGGGAGAATCGATCCAGAGATGCTTTTCCACAAATTGCATGCCGGCCTGCGCATTGTCGAACGCAACCCACAGAGGCAATGAGACCAGCAAGGTCAGGATGGAGACCGTCAACGCAATAGCCCGTGAAAGTGCCTCGTGAGCGAGCAAGACCGCGACCACTCCGAGCAGCGGGAGGATAAGCACAATCGTGAGCCAGGGGATCCCCCCCGAGGGGATGACCATCTCAGTCACGATTGAAAGATCTCCTGCCATCCGGTTGTCTGTTGAATCATCACGAGTATCCCACCATACGTTCGGCCATCCACACTAATAAAAGATCATCGCACCTAAAATAACCGCCGCGCCGACAGTCATGGCCAGCGCATAATTCTGTGCTTGTCCGCTTTGAAGTCTTCGCGTCACCCATCCTCCCCAGGCCACGGCTCGCGCCACTCCATTGACCGCACCATCAATCACCGCAATATCCACCCGTTTCCATAACCGATCCGCGAGATGTAATGTTGGCACGACCACAGTCCGGTCATAGGCTTCATCCACAAACCATTTATTCAAGGAGAACTGATACAGCGATCGCCACTGATTCGCCAAACGGTCCGGCAAGCCCGGCGACTTGACATAGACCCAATAGGCGCCCGCAATCCCGAACAGGCCCATTGCGGTGGCCGTCACCATTATGCCCATGGCCGCCGATCCTTCATGATGACCTCCACTACTCTCAGCACCGGGAAACGCGGGGGCCAAAAATTCCGGAATTCCCAGGTACCCTGCGAGGATACTCAGGACGGCAAGAAACAGAAGAGGAATCGTCATCGTTTTTGATGGTTCATGCACATGCTTGGCATGGTGAGGATCCACTCGTGATTCTCCCCAAAATGTCACAAACACCAATCGAAAACTGTAAAAAGCGGTCATAAGAGCCGTCAGTAATCCTAAGACGGTCAGAACCTTACCCAGGTCGCCAGACATCCAGGCCGCCAGGAGTAATTCATCTTTACTGAAAAAACCCGCGGTGAGCGGAAAACCGGACAACGCCAGGGCCCCCACAAGAAAGGTCCAATAGGTCACAGGCAGCTTATCTTTGAGTCCACCCATATGTTTCATATCTTGCTCATGATGAAGAGCAATAATCACCGATCCACACCCGAGGAATAACAAGGCCTTAAAGGCTCCGTGTGTCAGAAGATGATACATTCCCGCAATATAGCCACCCAGCCCACAGGCCATCATCATGTAGCCAAGTTGACTGAGGGTGGAATAGGCCACAACCCGTTTGATATCGGTTTGCGTCAGCGCGATGGTCGCGCCAATAAACATCGTGACTCCACCAACCACTGCCACCACATCCATGGCCACGGGCGAGAGGTTAAATAACGGAGCAAATCTGGCAACCATAAAGACTCCTGCCGTTACCATCGTCGCGGCATGAATGAGTGCTGATATCGGAGTGGGACCCTCCATCGCATCCGGCAACCACACATGCAGAGGCACTTGAGCAGATTTCCCGACTGCCCCAACAAATAAAAAAAGGCAGATCAAGGTCATCACCGATATTTCCCAATGACCTCCGACAGAACCAAGAAGATTCACCAGGCCACCAGCCTTCTGATCCAACTGAGAAAACACCTCCTGATAGTGCAAACTGCCGAAGGTGACAAAGACCAGCAGAATACCCAACATGAATCCGAAATCCCCGACTCGATTCACCAGAAACGCTTTGGTCGCCGCTGCCCTGGCTGATTCGCGCTCATACCAATGACCGATTAACAGGTATGAGCAAAGCCCCACGGCTTCCCAAAAGACAAAAAGTTGCAGGAAATTATCGGACATCACCAACATCAACATGGAAAAGGTAAAGAGCGCGATATTGCTAAAAAATCTGGCGTAGCCCGGCTCTCCATGCATGTAGCCCATCGTATAGACATGGACCAGCGAACTCACAATGGTGACAAGCAACAACATCGCGACCGTGAGCTGATCGATGAATAACCCCAAGGCAATATGAAGATTTCCCGAATCCGCCCACGTATAGAGAGGTATCTGAAGCGTCTGCCCCCCCGCCACGTCGGCAAGCGCCTTAATGGAAAGAAGGAACGATCCCAGGACGGCAGGCACGGCCACCCAATGGCTTCGGTCTTTGATCCAATGGCCGAACAGCCCGAGGATGACAAAGGCCAGGAGTGGAAGGAGGGGAATTAAGGCGTAGAGCATCGCCTTACCATTTCAGCAACCGGAAGTCGTCAATGTTGGTACTGGCCGAATGCCGATAGAGCGCGATGATAATCGCCAGCCCTACCGCAACCTCCGCAGCAGCCACGGTAAGCGCAAAAAACACGAACACCTGACCAGAAAGATTCCCCAAATAGGAAGAGAAGGCCACAAAATTAATATTCGTGGCATTCAACATCAACTCAATGGATAATAAAATGATGATGATATTGCGTCGAATGAGTACGCCCACCAACCCGATTGAGAACACGATCCCGCTCAGCACCAGATAGTAGCTCACTGGAACGTCCATTAACCCTTGGCCTCCAATATCCCCTTTTTGGTGAGGATAACCGCACCCACCATCGCCACTAAGAGAATGAGAGACGCGATTTCAAATGGGAACAGATACGTGGAATACAGGAGCTCACCGATCGATTCCGTATTGCCCTGCATCAGCTGAGCGGGCTCCCTGGGAGTGGAAAGACTTGCCCCCAGTGACGTTTTGCCTTTCAACACCAGCAGGACCGCCTCTGCAAAGACCATACAACCCAGAAAGAGACCTATGGTCAATTGGTGATGAAAACGTACTTCACCCTTCAAATTGAGCAACATCACCACAAAAAGATAGAGCACCAGAATGGCGCCCGCATACACCAGGATTTGAATCACGGCCAGGAATTCCGCATGCAACGTGACAAAAAGCCCGGCGACGTGGAAGAACATGACCAGGAGCGCCAGGGCACTAAACACCGGACTCCTCAGGGCTACGACGAGAGCCGCCGTTACCACAATCACACTGGCAAAATAGAAAAAAACGATCGTTCCCATCACCGGCTCATTCAAAATTTTTGGCGATATTCCTTGGCCGGCATGTGGACCGAGTGCACCGCCAGGCCATAACCGCTACAGTTCTTTTTGAGGAATCTCTTTAAATCCTACGTTAAAATAGGCCACATTGGGATGCTGAAACTCCAAGCGCTTTTCCCGAACTGGAAAATTCCGATCGCCAATAGCCAGAAGCTGCTCCTTATTTAATTGAAGCTGGCGCTTATCATAGACCGCCCATTCATACTCCTGAGTCATTCCCAACGCATCCACCGGACAGGCCTTCACGCACAACCCGCAAAACAAGCATCGGGTCATGTCCATGTAATATTCCTTGGAATACCGCTTCGTGGGTTCCCCCGGCACCTCGGCACTCACCACACGGATGACGCGGGAGGGACAAGCCGCCTCACATAAATCACATCCCACGCACTTTTCCGTTCCATCATCGTAGCGCAGTAACGCCAACATGCCCCGATAGTTGGACGGTAACTGTTTCTTCTCGTGCGGGTATTGTAAGGTGATCGGCTTATAATGAAGGAAATGGGATAAGGTCGCCTTCATCCCTAACGCAATCTCATAAAATAGAAGCGTTTTGACCCACTCCTTGAGTTTCATACCATTCAACCTTCTTAGCTTCCAGGAAAGAGAAATGCAACAATCGACGTCACCACAATATTAGCCAACGCGATGGGAAGGAGGACCTTCCACCCGAATCGCATGAGCTGGTCATATCGTAATCGCGGTAATGTGGCCCGGATCCAAAAAAAGAAAAAGAGGAAAAACGCCACTTTGAGGACAAACCACATGATGCCCTCAATCCAGAGGAGATGGCCCATCCCGATGTACTCCATAAGAGTGCCTGGATAGGGAGGATGCCAGCCACCAAAAAACAAGACAGTGGCCACGCAAGACACCAAAATCATATTGCCGTATTCGGCCAGAAAGAAGAAGGCGAATCGCATGCCGCTATATTCCGTAAAGAATCCGGCCACCAACTCACTTTCCGCTTCCGGCAAATCAAACGGGGTTCGATTCGTTTCCGCTACTGCAGAAATAATAAACACGATGAACGCCAGGGCTTGAGGGAACCCCCCTCCCCCGAAAAAGTACCAGTTCCAAAATCCTCCGGCCTGCGCATTGGTAATCGTCACGAGACTCAAGGAGCTTGAAAGGAGCAACACGCCGACAATTGAAAGCCCCACATTCAATTCGTAACTAATCAACTGGGCCGCAGACCGCAGGCCTCCCAGAAGGGAATACTTACTGTTTGATGACCACCCGCCCAAAATAATGCCGTATGCCCCGATTGAAGCAAACGCCAGGATATAGAGCACGCCGATATTGATGTCGGTAATCACAAAGGGTTTAAAGTTGACGCCGCCGACATCAACCGTCCAATCCGGGCCAAACGGAATCACCGCGAATCCGATGAGGGCAGGAACTAATGACAACACCGGCGCCATGCTAAACATGAACTTATTCGCTCCGGCTGGGATGATGTCTTCTTTAAAAAAGAGCTTTAAGCCGTCGGCGACCGGTTGCAAGATGCCATAAGGCCCGACTTCCATGGGCCCCATCCGATCCTGCATCCAACCCAACACCTTTCGCTCCAGGAGGGTAAGTGCTGCGACAGTCAGAAGCACCGCCACCATCACGACAACAATTTGAGATAATGTCAGCCCTAAACGGATCAGTACCGTTTCCATGACGGATTCACTCCTCCACTCAATTAATCAAACCACAAGCAGGGAACGACCTCATGCCCCTACGTATTTTTTCAAACGAACACGAGCCACCTTAGAATAGGGCACCTGCGTTTCAGGGTCCACGTGATACGGCAGTAACCGCCTGATTTCCTCATCAAAATGTTCAGGAAACACCGCGACGCCTTGTGGAATACGCTCACGAAGTCCGACCGGCACCATCACTTCCCCTAAACGATTACTCACCTTCACAGTGTCTCCATCATTGATCCCACGTCGCGCGGCGTCTTCCGGATGCAGATAGAGTTTGCCGGTCGCTTCAACTTGCAGTAAGCCTTTGGCTTTTCGCGAAAATTTCCCGGAATGAAACAAGGATTGCGAAACCTGCAAAATCATGTCTTCGGCACCAGCAGTGGCATCCTCTGCCGGCAATTGATACCGCGTAGCGATATCCCGCTGATAATCGGTCTTAAGATATCGGACGATGACCGTCGAATCCGGTTGAGCGGGCAAGGGGGCAGGGCCCAGGGTACGTGTCCCGGGGAGAAGATTATGGATCTCTTTGCCAATTTCCTTGACGTCTCCATATTCCATTGGATCATTCATCATCACCGACAGCGCGGAGAACACTTCCCAGTCCGGTCGGCTCTCCCCAACCAGATCAATGGCTTTTCGTACTGACTGAATATGCCCTTCCGTGTTGGTAAAGGTTCCGTCCTTTTCAGCATAGGAACAGGCTGGCAGAACGACATGAGCTTGCTGGGCCGTTTCGGTGAGAAACAATTCCTGACACACCAGAAACTCAAGCTTCTGCAATGACGAATGAATACCCGAGGACGGAGGCAAGGAGGCCAGGGGATTTTCACCAACCACAAACAAGGCTTTGAGTTTGCCGTGTTGCGCATCTTCAATCATCTGTGGGAGTGAAGAGCCTGGTGTTTCGGGAATTGGCCGACCCCACGCTTGCGTCAAGCGCTTCCGCACGTCCGGGTCACCCAGGGATTGCCCACCAGGCAATACCGACCCGGTTCCTCCCATTTCAAAGGCTCCTTGATCATTATTTTCTTCCGCCAGGGGAGCAAGGCCACAGCCGGGCTTAGTGAGTTTTCCCGTTACCAATAACAGGTCCAACAAATTCATGGTCATTCCGAATCCACCCATAGATCGCAGGACTCCCGGTCCGACAAGAATCACGACCTTCTGTCCTTTGGCAAACACCTGGGCGGCCTGAGTAAACATATCCGTAGCCAGTCCGGTTTGCGCTTGAATCGCATCCCAGGACAGGGCTTTCAGTCTGGCGGTCATGTCGTTGGCATAGGACGAGGCGTTGGCCTGAAGTTCCGGATCCATCATTTGCTGATCAACCACAGCTTTCAGGATACCCAAAACCGCCCCGGCATAGCCCGTCGGTTTGACGCCAAGATGATGGTGGGCGAGGTTCACAATATTGCTGATGCTCCCAATGGCAGGTTTCAACGCTTCGATGGTGATGAGCTTCGCCCCTCGCCGCTTCACCGCTTCTTTGACCTTCAACCCTGTAATGGGATTGGTTTCCGTAATATTGGTCCCGACGAGTAAAAGCGTATCTGCCGATAGAATATCGTCAAAGCTCACGGCCCAACGATGAGTGCCTTGCACTCGTTGCATGGCATGCACCGCATTCAGATGGCCATACCGCACACTACTATCAATCCGATTGGTCCCCACCACGCCGCGCATGAATTTCTGAAACACATAGATATCTTCATTCGTACATCGTCCCGTAATTAACCCGCCAATTGCATCGGGGCCATACGTGGTTTTTATTTCCTTTAAACGCTGCCCCACCAATTCCAAAGCCTCTTCCCATTGCACCGACTGAAATTCGTTCCCTTGACGAATGAGGGGTGAGGTCAGGCGATCTGGATGAACGCTGACATGGTAGCCAAAGTAGCCTCGGGCACAGAGATCACCATTATTGCGTCCGGCCCCGTGAGTGGAATTCACTTCGATTAAGTCATTATTCTTCGTTTGAAAGGTAATTTGGCACCCATCTCCACAATAGCCACAAACAGATTCAGTCCGCTTCAGCATCCATGGACGAAATTCATACATGGAAAGTCGACTGGTAATGGCTCCGACCGGACAAATCTGGATACATCCACCACAAAACTCACAATCCAGTTCATGGGCCCCGAAGGCTTTAATTTCCGTCATGGTGCCGCGTCCCACAGGCGCCAGGGCTTTCACATCCATGACCTGATCACAATAGCGCACGCATCGCAAACATTGGACACACCGGTTCATCTGCGTTTCAATCAGCGGACTGAAATACTCCTTCGGAAAGACCCGTTTGAGTTCCTTAAATCCGCTGGTCGTCGCGGTATATTCATGGGAAAAGTCCTGAAGATCGCAGCGCCCGCCTTGATCGCAGACGGGACAATCCAACGGGTGATTGGCCAAAATAAAATCCAAAACCGATTTGCGGGCGTCCTGCACCACTGAGGAAGAAGCCGATTTCACCACCATGCCCTCCGCCACTTGCGTACTACAGGAGGTTTGCAACCTGGGCATTTTTTCAATTTCCACTAAACACATCCGGCAATTAGCGTCTGGGGTCAGTTTCGGGTGATAGCAAAAGTGCGGCACCATGACGCCAACCTGCCGCGCAGCCTCAATGACCAGCGTCCCTTTGGCAACCGTTGCCGATTTTCCATCGATCGTCAGCGTAATCATGTCTGTGGTTGGGGTTGGGGTTGTTGCCATTTTGGTTACACTCAATGCGTGAAAACTGGAATTTCCTTGTTGCGAGGCATCGTCTCTTGAGCCTCACGAATAAGGGCCTCATATTCCCCACGCCAATGGTGCAGCGTGCTCAAAATGGGAGATACGGCCGCATCACCAAACGCACAGACCGTCCGGCCAGGGATATTTCCGCAGAGTTCATCAAGGACTCCAATATCTTCAGGACGCCCTCGTTTGTTCCAGATCCGCTGAAGAGTCTGAACCAGCCAGGAAGTTCCTTCCCGGCAGGGTGTACATTTTCCACACGATTCATGGTAGAAAAATTCCATCAACCGCAGAGCAGCCCAAACCATATTCGTGCCTTCTTCCATCACCGTGACACCGCCGGAGCCCAGCATAGAGCCCGCTAAAGCCACTGACTCAAAATCCATTTTCACATCTAAATGATCAGGCGTCAGAAATGGAGCCGATGCTCCCCCTGGGATAAAGGCCTTAAGGGGCTTATCCGATCGCATTCCCCCGCCCAAATCATAAATCAATTCACGGAAGGTGATGCCCATGGGCGTCTCATAATTACCAGGCCGCTTCACATGTCCGCTTAAACAAAACACCCGCGTTCCGCAACTTTTAGGCGGAGAGCCAATCGAGGCAAACCACTCTCCCCCTCGATTGATAATATGAGGAATATTCGCCATCGTCTCGACGTTATTCACCACAGTGGGGTTTTGATACAATCCATGCGTCGCAGGAAACGGCGGCTTAAAGCGAGGCATGCCCCGTTTGCCTTCTAACGATTCGAGAAGTGCCGTTTCTTCCCCACAAATATAGGCTCCGGCACCAAGGTGAACATAGATATTGATCCTCAACCCGCTCCCGAGAATGTTGTCGCCCAAATACCCGGCCGCATAAGCCTCCTGAAGAGCCTGCTCCAGAATCTTCGCGCCGAGACGAAACTCTCCTCGAATGTAGATGTAAGCTGTTTGTGCGCCAATAGCGAAACAGGTAATGGCCATCCCTTCCAGCATTTGATGCGGATCACGTTCCATCAGTTGCCGGTCTTTAAATGTCCCCGGTTCGCTTTCATCCGCGTTACAGCACAGATATTTAGGACCAGGATGATTCTTCGGAATGAACCCCCATTTTACGCCGGTGGGGAACCCGGCTCCCCCACGACCGCGAAGACCTGATTTTTTTACCACCTCAATTACCTGATCGGGCTGCATATCCTTGAGAACTGTCCGGAGAGCTCGATACCCACCGGTCCCTTCATAGTCGGCCAACGAACCGGTGTATCCCGGTTGTTCCATATTCTTCAATAAGATTTTTTCGTAAGTGGCCATAAAGACACTGTTTCGTGAACGGGCAGTTATTGATAACCCATGAATTGCTTATCCACGACTATTCCCTGCAAAAGACCTCTGTCATTTAGCAAGGGGCTGAGGATACATGAAGGGTCCTGTTTTAAGCGAACAGGTTCCGTCTCGTTTTAAATCGTCCAGGACGCGTCCGACCTTTTCTTCGGATAATTGCTCATAATAGTCATCATTCACTTGCATCATGGGACCTGTACCACAGGACCCAAGGCACTCCACCACGCTGAGGGTAAAGAGGTTATCTGCCGTTGTCTGACCCTGTGCAATGCCAAGTTTGTTCTGGATCCATACCACCACATCATCAGATCCGACTAACGCACACATAAGCGATTTGCAAACTTGAAGATGAAACTTCCCGATCGGCTTGAGGTTGAACATGGTATAAAACGTGACGGTCTCAAACACTTGTGCAGGCGTCAAATCCAAAATTTTGGCAATCTCCTGCATGGCCGATTCACTCACAAATCCCTCTTCCCGCTGCGCCAAGTTCAATAACGGCAACAACGCCGATCGCTTTACGGGATAGCGGGACAGAATATCATCCACTTCGTTTTTGAATCGCTCAAATAGCATAGAACACTCGTGAGTTGAGGCGAGCCGTCCACGCCCAATGACCATGGTGACCGTACGCTCTTACCTCCATCACACCATTCTCCATGTTATCGATCGCATTCCCCCATCACAATATCGTACGTTCCGAAAATCGTGACGATATCCGAAATCAAATATCCACGGGCCATATGATCAAAGGCGCCCATATGAATAAAGGAAGGAGAGCGGATTTTCAAGCGATAGGGACGCGAACTCCCGTCACTAATGATAAAAAAGCCCAATTCACCTTTAGGCACCTCCGTCGCACAATACGTCTCGCCTTTCGGTGGCTTAAACCCTTGCGTAAAGATAATGAAATGATGAATCAGGCTTTGCATATCCCTCATCACCTCTGGCTTAGGAGGTGGAATGGCTTGAGCATCGACGGCCATGATCGGCCCCTCAGGCATTTGGTTGAGGCATTGTTCAATGATGCGGGCGCTTTGCCACATTTCTTCCATTCTGATCCAATACCGGTCGTAGGTATCCCCGTCTTTTCCAAGTGGCACTTCCCAATCCACACGATCATACACGCCATAGGGCTCCAACTTCCGAATATCATAGGACACTCCCGACCCCCGCAGAACCGGCCCTGTGCATCCAAAATTGATGGCATCCTCCGCAGAAAGGAGTGCCACGCCTTTTGTGCGGGCAACCCATATCCTATTTTTTTGCAAGAGCGTGTCATATTCCCGAATGTGTTCAGGAAATGTTTTCAAAAAACCCCGAAGAGTCGTAATAATTTCCGGCGTAAGATCCGCATCCACGCCTCCAATCCGGTAATAATTCAATGTCAGACGAGCGCCACACAATTTCTCAAACATATCCAACAAGATTTCACGCTCCCGGAAGGTCCAGAAGAACACGGTCATCGCCCCAATATCCAGGGCTTGTGTTCCCAGCCAGAATAAATGACCAATGATCCGTTGCATTTCGGCAACGATGGTCCGCACATATTCCGCCCGTTCCGGAACGGTCATATCTATCAGTTTTTCTACGGCCCGCACATACGCATAGTTATTGGTCATGGCACAGACATAGTCCAAGCGATCGGTATGCGGGACCATTTGCATATACGTCAGGCCTTCAGCCAGTTTTTCCACTCCACGGTGCAAATATCCAAGATCAGGCGTGGCCTTGCTGACCCGCTCACCATCCAACTCCAACACGACTCGAAGCACACCATGCGTACTGGGATGTTGTGGACCCATATTGAGAAGCATTTCCGTTGTGCGTTTGGTGTCACCTGGATGATCATCCGCCATAAATTGATGGCGTTGATCATCGGACACCTCGGACTCCGACCATTCGCCGATCGGTTCATCCAACCTGGGAAGAAAATCGAACCGGCTCCTCCACCCTTTCCCTTCGGCCGGAAAATCTTTTCGTAACGGATACCCTTCATCATAATCATCAGGCATCAAAATTCGACGAAGGTCGGGATGCCCGATAAAGCGGATGCCCATCAAGTCGTACACTTCACGTTCCAGGAAATTGGCCCCTCTCCAGATCCCACTGATTGAGGCGATCTCCGGATGATCCTCTGTCACGCGAGCTTTAATCCGGATCCGGATTCCATGGGGAAGGGAGAGAAAGTGATAAATGACTTCAAACCGTTCGAGGGCATCAGGATAATCGGCCGAACAGATATCAGTAATATGATCAAACGCCATCCCGGGATCGTCATGGAGAAATCGCGCAATTTCCAGCCAATGGTCGGCTTGCACTTGTGCCCACAAATCCAACCGCACGGGATCCTGCTGCGCCGTCAGCACAGCCTGAGGAAAGCGGTTGACCAGAGATTCGAGAAAAGCATGCATAAATCGGATTTGTTGCCGAATCGTGGAATATCGAAAGACCGTCTACACAACTTCCAGAGCTATTTCACGAAGTATTTTTCTTTCTGAATTTTTTCTTGGAGTTTAATGAGACCATCCATGAGTGCCTCAGGTCTTGGGGGACACCCTGCGATATAGACATCCACAGGGACGATTTGATCCACACCCTGAACCACACTGTAACTATTGTAATGATTTCCGGATGTCGCGCAGGATCCCATGGAGATCACATATCTGGGCTCCGCCATTTGATCATAAATTCGACGGATCACCGGTGCCATTTTCCGACAGACCGTCCCAGCCACAATCATCAAATCGGACTGACGTGGTGACGCACGAAACACCCCGGCCCCAAAACGATCAATGTCATACTTGGAAGACACCGAGGCGATCATTTCAATCGCACAACAGGCTAACCCAAAGGTCATCGGCCAAAGTGCTGATTTCCGACACCAGGCAATACAATAGTCCAGGTTGGTCGTAATAATATTCGGTTCAAGCTGTCGTTCAAGCATCCCCATAAGATTACCGTGGGTACCTCAATGTTCTGTATGAAGCTCGTTGCCTACCCCCAAAAGATGGGGGTGCCATTGTACTGGGTGGACTCCGGTTTTTTCCAGGAGAAAAGAACTATTTTCTTAATCCCAATCTAACGCACCTTTTTTCCAGGCATACCAGAACCCCACAATGAGAATGGCCAGAAACACTCCCATTTCAACAAGTCCGAGAAGGCCAAGCTTCTTAAACACCACCGCCCAAGGAAACAAGAACACGACCTCAATATCAAATATGACAAAGAGCATGGCAATGATGTAGTAGCGCATCGGAAACTGCACCCTGGCGTCCATAAACAACGGAGCGCCACTTTCGTAAGGAAGCAGTTTCGCCCGATAGGGCCGGCTCGGACGGACAAACCACCCCACGACCAAGGACCCGACTCCAAACAGTGCCCCAATAACCATGAAGATGATGATGGGGAGATAATTAAAAGGAACCGGTTCACTACCCATAGATCACTCTCATTCCAAAATGAGTCATACTCACTACCCTAACTCCGCTTACTATCTTTCTTCTCCGCCTTCTTCAATTCGAGAACACCACGTCATCAAAAAAAGCCGGATAACGCAACCCTTGAAGGGCGAAAGCCTCCATCCCTTTTCGCTGAACAAGAACCTTAAACGTTGTCCCCATACCATGCGGACGTAATAAATGCGCTAATGCCCTTACATCATCAGACTCCTGATCCTGGTCTCGCACCAATTCTTCGACTCCTAACCCGATCAGCCAATTGGCCATAGTCGTCAATCCGACGAGGTCCAACCCATTGGTCATCCCCACGCTTGCCAACGCGGAAAAGTTGACGTGAGCCGTCATATCCTGCTCTCCAACCCTTACATACGGATCGGTCGAAATGGCATGGCGATGATAACATAAGAAGGTCCCGTCCTTTCGGTCGGACCGATAATAATCTCGATGCGTATGACCATAGTCGACGGTCACGACGATACCGCGGTGGAGAAGGCGAGCCACTTGCTTCATCCAAAGCTCAGCGGCAAGATGGAGTTCGGAGGTTTGCCCTTCACTCAAGGCTACCTTATGCGTCTCGATGTATTCGAGCAATTCCGAAGACAGACGATGATCCAGACATTCAACAAAACGCCCGCTTTTATAGGCCACGCATATTTCATGAAGGCGTTGGTCAGCCATTCGGACCCGGTGGACAGGTAACGCATCAACTAATTCGTTGGAAAAGACAACTCCGGTTATAGAATCCGAGTCAACCTCCTCTATGGCAGATTTCCAACTCAGGTGACTTTCACCCCAGTCCCCCCCTAAGGTGCTGAGCCTGGCTGCCTGACGCGATTGGAGATGGGAGCTCCGCTCGATGATTTGATAAGAGAGGCGGTGAAAGAAATCAGAAGCGATCCTTCGGCATTCTTGAATGAAATCAAAGGCAAAGGTTCCGTTCCCTGCACCAATCTCCATAAAAGTAAACCGAGGGGGATGGCCTAACTGGTCATCGATAGCCAAAATCTGGCGAACCAATGTTTTCGCCAAAATGGGTGAGAGTTCGGGTGCGGTAAAATAATCACCACTCCATCCGATTCGGTCTGAGGAGGAGAGGTCAGGTTCAACTTTTTTGGTCATATAATATCCGTGTGGAACATCGTAGAGGGCCAATTCCATGAAACGCGCAAAACTCATTGGCCCATGAAGGCCAATTTCAGACACAATCTTCTCGATAAGGTCTGGCTTACTCTGTATTTTCTGTGGTTCGGATGGCACGAATGGACTATGGTCACTCCTTCAATATGCCTATTGAGAATCGGTTACGATAACGGCCTACCTTCAGCCAAGTCAAGCAATTTCGTACTTTTTAAGGCAATAAAAAACAATAAATTCAATATGTTATGGACACGAGCCTGGTCAGGAGAGAAAGGAAGAGTAGTGGTAAACAGAAAGGGAGTGCCGTCACAACAAGACCGGCATCAAGGAGCAGAGCAAGGAGGGCCTTTCAGGTGTTAGGTCCCATGGCATTTCTTGTATTTTTTCCCGCTCCCACATGGGCAGGGATCGTTCCGTCCGACTTTCTCTTCGGCACGTTGAACGGTGCGTTGTTGAGGAGTGGCAGCGGATTCACCTCCGCGGTTCAAACTTAATTGTGCCGGGCGGGGCGCTTCCCGCTCAGGCTCAGGCCGTTCCCCGCGAACCAATTGAAATTTAAAGAGCCGTTCTAAGGTATCATTTTTAATCCGTTCCATCATCCCTGCGAACATGTCATAGCCTTCACGCTTATATTCGGCGAGGGGATCCTTTTGCCCATACCCGCGCAGGCCGATTCCATCCTTCAATTGGTCCATTCCCCACAAGTGATCTTTCCAATGATGGTCAATCATTTGAAGCAGAATCGTGCGCTCCACATAATGCACTAAATCCTCGGTGGCGCCATGCTCATGAATTAAGGCTTGGACTTTGTTCCGATAGGCCTGCTTTAATTTTCCCGGAATTTCTTCCTTGAGCGCGTCTCGACCGACGTCTTTGATCTCATCCGCTTGAATCACATCCACGCCGAATTGTCCCTGCACCGATTCGACTAATCCCGCAATATTCCATTCCTCGGCATATTGCTCCTCAGGACAATAGATATCGACGAAGCGCTCGCCCACTTCCTCGATCATACCGAAAACGTCTTCTGTCACATCGGTGGCGTGTAACACATTCTGTCGATGCTTATAGATAACCTCCCGCTGCTTACTCATCACATCATCATATTCAAGAAGGTGTTTGCGAATTTCAAAGTTATGGCCTTCGACTTTCTTTTGGGCGTTTTCAATGGATTTGGTGACCATCCTGTGCTCAATGGGCACCCCCTCCTCCATACCGAGCTTGAGCATGAGGTTTGAGACCCGTTCAGATGCAAAGATACGAAGCAAGTCATCTTCCAAGGACAGGAAAAACCGCGAGGATCCAGGATCTCCCTGCCGACCCGCCCGGCCTCTCAACTGATTGTCGATCCGACGGCTCTCATGACGCTCGGTCCCGACGATATGTAACCCTCCAGCAGCCAGAACTTCCTTTTTATTCTGATCACAAGCGGTTTTAATCGTGGCGTAGGCCTTTTGTTGCTCCTCTTCCGTCAGATCTTCCCCACGATAAATAACCTGTTGTTTGAAAAGCGCTTCAGCATTGCCTCCCAATAAGATATCGGTGCCTCGGCCGGCCATGTTGGTCGCGATCGTCACCGCGCCCTTTTGCCCGGCCTGGGCAATAATTTCGGCTTCTTTTTCATGAAACTTGGCATTCAAGACATGATGCTTCACGCCCCGATGCTTCAATAAGGCCGCAAGACGCTCGGATTTTTCAATGGAAATCGTGCCAATCAGAACCGGCTGACCTTTCTCATGATACTCTTTGATCTCGTCGGCAATGGCTTCGAATTTTTCCTTTTCCGTCCGGTAGACCACATCCGGATTATCAATTCGAATCATGGTGCTATTGGTGGGCACCACATTCACTTCGAGGTTGTAAATTTTTGCGAATTCCGCAGCTTCGGTGTCCGCTGTCCCGGTCATGCCCGCCAGCTTATTGTACATACGAAAATAATTCTGGAACGTCACGGATGCCAGAGTCTGGTTTTCGTTGGCAATTTTCACCCCTTCTTTGGCCTCCACAGCCTGATGAAGCCCATCACTCCAGCGCCGTCCCGGCATCAATCGACCGGTAAACTCATCCACAATCATCACCTCGCCATCTTTCACCACATACTCGACATCCCGGTGATAGAGCACATGGGCCTGGAGAGCCTTAATGACGTGATGCACCAAACTCAGGTGCTTTAAGTCATAGAGATTATCGACACCTAAGAGTTTCTCAACATGCGCATTGCCTTCCTCGGTCAACGACACCGTTTTGGTTTTCTCCTCAACCGTATAATCCTCTTCCCGTTTGAGGTGAGGAATGATCCGATCCACTTGGAAATAGAGATCTGTGCTTTGTTCGGCGGGTCCGGAAATAATCAGCGGCGTTCGAGCTTCGTCGATGAGAATACTGTCAACTTCGTCAACAATGGCAAAGTTCAACTCCCGTTGAACGCCCTGACTCAAATCCGTGACCACGAGATTATCCCGCAGATAATCAAAGCCAAATTCATTATTGGTCCCGTAGGTAATATCGGCCCCGTAAGCCTCACGTCGAGAGCACGGCCGAAGGAATTGCAACCGTTTATCCGGCGCATCATAGGTCGGATCGAATAAAAACGAGGCGTCATGTTGAATGGTTCCGACTGATAAGCCCAAGCCATGGTAGAGCGGTCCCATCCACTGGGCATCCCGCTTGGCCAGATAATCGTTGACAGTAACCAGATGAACCCCTTTTCCCTCCAACGCATTCAAATAGACGGGAAGGGTCGCGACGAGGGTTTTTCCTTCACCTGTGCGCATTTCAGCAATGCGTCCCTGGTGCAAGACCATACCCCCTAACAACTGCACATCAAAGTGGCGCATGCCAAGGCGGCGCCTGGACATTTCCCGGCACACGGCAAACGCCTCGGGGAGCAAATCGTCTAAGGTCTCTCCGGCTTCCAGTCTTTTTTTAAAAATTGAAGTCTTTGCCGCTAATCCCGCGTCATCAAGGGGTTGCAACGAACCCTCAATTTCATTGGCTCGAACCACCAGTGGCTTAAGCCGCTTTAGCTCTCGATCATTTTTGCTTCCAAACAGGATATTTAATAGACGAACAAACATATCGACCTTACACCTCGGGTACAGAAATAGGGTTGGAGAAACTCACGATGGATAGGGATAGAGGACTAGACACACCTTTCCAAGCCGTACAGTTTTCTTAGTATACCGAATTACCGGTGGGAATCAACTCAAGAGAAAGTGATTTATGGCGGCAACGGCTCATCATATGACAAACGACGATACGATGCGGAGGACAGCCTTTTGCTTGACAGAATCTTTGGTATTTCCCTAGCATAAGCTTCCTTTATTATTTAGGGTTTTAGACGTTTCTGGTCTGTAGATACCATGACCTATCGAAAAAGTCTCACCATAGTTTTTATTCTGATGCTCTTCCTGATCATGGGGAGCATGCATCGGACCTACGCTTCGCATATTACGGACCACACCCATCACCACACACCAACCACCCACAGCACGGGAGTCTGTTCCTGGATGTGCGCGGCCGCACAAACCATTTCCGGAGACAACCTGGATGTTTCCCCAAGTTTTCAACTCCTTACCATCATGGAATGGCCCTTTCCTCCAGTCCCTTCTCTCATTTCCCCTCATTTTCTTTCAACCAGAGCTCCCCCCGGTAAATCAGATTAAGTTTGGCTCCTAAACCGCTTTCGCCCAAACCAATTAGAGAACGGTTTCACAGAGCGCGATCAGATGAGGTGGCTTCGTCCCCCTTCCTGATCAGGAGAAACCGAACAGGAGGTAAACTTCTTAAGGGGAGAGTGAATTTTTTACCGGCAAAAACGCCAGCCGGTTCTATTTCCGAAATGCCGTTACCCGAAACAATCAAAAGACAAACCGTGGAAATAAAGCAGAAGGACTGGGCGTCAAGGCACTTAAGGGGAAGAGGTCTTATGATACGTCGGCACAATCTGATGTTCTATATTATTTCTTTGCTTTGGTGCACGCTGACCTCTAACCCAATTTCTTTGGCAGGAAACCCACCTGAAAGCTCAGAACCTATTGAAACATTAGAGGTCATTGAAGTGACTGGGACAACCGTGACCAAAGCCAGTATAACCTATTCATTTCCGTTGCCCTCTTTCAACCACTCATGGACACCCACGGCCTTTCATCACCTTGCTGTTCCCGATCTCCATTTCGTCAACCTGCCACAGCAGCCCATGCCCCGTATTCTCCTGGACCAGATCGGAACAACACGCGGGCGAATGACAAGTGTCAAACCCCTGAAAACCGGACGTCCCCTCTATCCGCGAATGGCCAGAGAGCAAGGCTGGCAGGGGAAGGTGGTGCTACGAACGCAGATAACCGCCGATGGCCTAGTCAAGAATGCCGCCGTTCAGGAAAGTTCGGGATTTTCTCTCCTGGATGAGAGTGCCATGCAAGCGGTAAAAAGCTGGTTGTTTGAACCAGCAAAAAATGGAGAATTCGCGGTTGCGTCCACCGTGGATTTACCCATTCGATTTGATTTGCTTCAATAAACCTGTGGAATATTGCCACTATTATTAAGGTTAGCCCATGACACCTCTTTTCCCAAAAATCAGACTCATCGCGGTTTTTCTCTTCCTGACCCATATCGGCATGGGCAGCCCCTTAAGTCAGGCTGGAGAAGCACATGACCTTTTGGCTCAGGCTTTTTCATCCTATGAACACCAACAATGGACTGCGGCCATTGCCCCCTTGGAGCGCGCGCTGACCTTGTACCCGGGATACGCCGAAGCCCACCATCTGTTGGGATTAATTCTCAATAATCTTGATCAGCCTGCTAAGGCCATTATGGAGTTGCAACGGGCGGTGGAGGCCTATCCCCAATTTGCTCAGGCCTATATCGATCTCGGTTCCATTTACCAGCAACAAGCCCAATTTCCAAAAGCCGAGCAATCTTTCAATCTTGCCTTAAAGGCTTATCCCAAGTTTGCGGAGGCCCGCATCGCGTTGGCAGCCTTTTATGATCAACAACAACAAGCGCAGCAGGCCATCAAGGCCCATCAGGCCGTCTTGGAACTCGAACCTCATCGCGTCGATTCGTTATACGGCATCGCGTTTTGGCTGGCCCAGGAACAAAAGCCTGATGAAGCCCAACAGTACGTCGACCAACTGGTCTCCCTCCATCCCACGTATGTCAATGGATGGTTAATGGCCGGATCACTCGCTCAACAATCCGATCACGTGGACAATGCCATTCAGGCCTACCAACATGCCGTCAAATTAAACCATGATTTAGTCAGCGCCTATTTCAACTTAGGCATCCTTTACCAGCAAAAGGAAGCCTTCAAGGAAGCGGCGCAAGCGTTTGAACAGGTCACCAAACTCGATCCCAACAATTCGGAGGCGCACGTCAATCTGGGAGTCGTCTATGCAGCCTTATCAAAAATTGATCAAGCAGAGAAGGAATATCAAACAGCCTTGTCCTTGAATGAGCAGTTGGCCGAAGCTCACTATAATCTTGGCATGTTGTATGAGTTTCATCGTAATGCTCCCCAAAAGGCTCTCAAACACTACGAAGAATTCTTGAAGCTCGGGGGACAGGACGAACGAATTCAAACATTATTACAACGGAGCAAATCGTGAACTCCACATTTGAAGATTCCTCTTCCGATGTGAATAATCGGGTTTTTCTCCTGAGCGCCCTGGGCAGCGCCCTTCTTCATGCGGCAATTCTTGCTGCCCTGGCCTATATTCCAAGTCCTCCCACATTCAAGGACCCCACGCCAACGGTTCAGGTAACTTTGGTTCCTGCTCTCCAAGAGATCAGTCCCACCCCACAACCGATCACGAAACCTCTCACGCCAACCAAACCAGATTTTGCGCAACCGACGCCACCGTCTCCCCAGTCCCAGCCTACGCCGTCAAAGCCGGCGCCACCGATGCGGGCATCCATCAAACAGACCCCATCCAAACCTCTGGCGCCTCCGCCGCCTCTTCCACAGGCACAGCCAATGCTCAAAGACACGCGAACAGAGCAGGCCATGAAGAGTCGTCAAATGATGAAAATGGCAGTGCCTTCTCAACACCAGCAAAGGCCCCCGCTTTCAACAGCGCCACCGCAGCAGGAACAACCCACGGCCAGGACTCCCTTCCCAATGAATAATCGCGAACCAAGAGCCCAACACACACTGCCGCCACCGCCAAGCCCGGCAGCTCGTCCCGCATTAAAAACTCCGCCACCAATGGCGGCCGGGTCCTCAACTTCAAAGCCGAAAATCGTGGCCTCATCCAAGCCATTGTATCCGCGTGTGGCGCGGGAGTCTGGTTGGGAGGGCACGGTTATTGTCAGAACATTGATTACCGCCGATGGCGCTCCGAGCCAAGTAGAAATTCGAAAGAGCTGCGGTCATGAAGCCTTAGATCTGGCTGCGCAAGAAGCCATTAAAAACTGGAAATTTCTGCCAGCGAAAGACGGGAACATCCCCATCGCCAAATGGGTCGACATCCCGATTAAATTTGACCTGAATAGTTAAGCGACGCGAGAAGAAGGGAACCGAGGCATGATTCAATTACTCATGGGTGGCGGATGGATGATGATCCCCATCTTAGGCTGCTCATTGTTAGCGCTGACCATCAGCATCGAACGGGGATTCCAATTCCGCTCGTTGCGCTTTAGCCGGTTGGCGGACCGGATGATAAAACTGGTCGAACAGGGAAAATGGACCGATGCGCTGGCCTTGGCGGAACAGCGTCAAAGCCCTACACTCCGCGTGCTTGCGGCAGGGATATTCCATCGAGACCAACAGCCTGACAAAGCCATGGAAGCCACGGGAATCGCCGAGATCTCTCGATTGAAGCGCGGGTTATCCGTCCTGGATACGGTCATTACGTTGGGGCCCTTACTGGGACTGCTAGGGACCATCATTGGAATGATCGATTCATTCGGCATCATGTCCAAAACAGGACTAGGCAATCCCCACGCGGTCACAGGGGGAGTGGCTGAAGCACTCATTTGTACCGCGGCAGGAATTGGGGTTGCCGTCATTACGCTCATTCCTTACAACTTTTTTCTGTCCCTGGTCGAGCGTGAAACCGAGCGTATTGAACAATATGCCACAAAACTCCAGTCGTTCCTGGGACATTCCTAACTCTCAGATTGGAAGTGTTGAATAATACAGATTTTCAAGGGCAAATTTTCCCAGGATCAGATTACTCATCAAAGGCTCCGGGTCGGTTCAAAAAAGCATGCCCTGAGTCTTCCCGAAGGGTCCCTCCAGCAAGGTCGCAGCCGTTTTTACGCACGGAGGTACGCTTAGTACGTGAGCACGGAAAAATAGCGAGAACGCCGCTGGCGGCTTTTTTCAACAGACCCATATTCAGAAGACGTACGGTCATGATAAACCCGGGACCACAACGCAGCAGGATCGCGGTCGACCACCGGAAGGTTCACTCAAACTCAATTCTCATGCCTGAAACCAACCGAGGCGCAATCGTTGAGCCTGAAAGACAATGGGATCTCAGCAAGCAGGCGGCTCATGCCGTGTTGTATATGACCACCCTGTTCCTTATTGTTGGACTAGGATTGGTGGGATGCAGCACGACCACTCATCCGCCACCAACTCCAAGTCTCGAATCAGTACACAACGGGAATACGGCCAAGACCTATGCATTTATCAATGGGCAGTGGTTTGATGGGCAAGGCTTTAGTCGGGACACATGGTATGCCGTGCAGGGCTCACTCACCCGCTTCCGGCCCGAGTCCGTTGAACAGACCATCGATCTGAAAGGCGGTTTTGTCGTGCCGCCATTTGGTGAAGCCCACACCCATAATGTCGAAGGAGCCTGGAACATCGACCAGGTCATCAATCATTATGTGCGGGATGGTATTTTTTATGTGAAAAATCCAAATGACATTTCTGAATTTGTGGAACAAATCCGCGGTAAACTCAACACTCCAACGACCATTGATGTCGTCTTTGCTCATGCCGGCCTCACCGGGCCTAACGGTCATCCCATCGATCTTTACGAAAACATGCTTCGCACCCATCGATATGAACCGGTCATTGGTAAACGTGAAAAAGGTTGGTTCAACGGTCGGGCCTACTTCCCTATCTCTTCACTGAAGAATTTCGAAGAGCAGTGGCCGACGATCATGGCCACCAAGCCGGATTTCCTGAAGCTGTATCTTGCCGACTCAGAACATTTCGGAACCGAACCCCATCCCGTTACGCATGGGTTTCGGAAAGGGCTGGATCCTCAGCTTATCGGCCCGATTGTCGCACATGCGCACCAGCAAGGCTTACGAGTTTCCGCACACATTGAAACAGCCGCTGACTTTCGGATAGCCATCCAGGGACAGGTCGATGAGATCGCCCATCTTCCCGGGTGGTATCTCCCTACACCCGCTCAACTATCGGCCGTGCTGTTAACTCAAGAGGATGCCCAACTAGCCGCCGCACACCGGACCGTGATCATCACGACGACCGTCGCAGAGCACTTTCATCCGCCAGGGCACCATCAGTCTGATTCGGAGGCACATTCCCCCTCGCCTGCGAATACCGGCAACCACAAAGGGCAATCAATCGAAAATATCCGTGAGGTTGCCCGTGCAATTCAGACGGATAATCTCAGGTTACTGCAGCAAGCCGGGGTCACCATTGCCATCGGAAGCGACCATGCGGAAACGGCCCTATCGGAAGCCCTGCACCTTCATCAAATGGGTATATTTGACAATCTGACCTTACTGAAAATGTGGAGTGAGACCACTCCTCAGACGATTTTTCCTTCCAGGAAAATTGGACGATTAGACGAGGGATATGAAGCCAGCTTTCTTGTTTTACAGGGCAATCCGCTTGAGGACTTCACACAGGTTCGAAACATTATCTTTCGTCTCAAGCAAGGTTCCCCTCTTTCATGGAGCGGACCTCAGAATGCAGATGCCACAGGCAAACAAACGCTTTAACCTTCGAGTCGTTCTGAGATAACCAGGATTTTTTCAGGCACAAGACATAAAAGCTTTCACATGCCTAACAAGCCATCGAGCCTTCCCATGATGCCGCGTCAACTTAGACTGCCCTCCATCATCTTGGCAGTGGTGTATCTCGCGCTGGTGAGCATAGCCACATATTGCGTGGCATCTCATGAGATCCAACATTCTCCAATCAATCATCATTCCAAAAACGCCAGTTCCCATTCCTCGCTCTGCTCATGGGCCTGTCAGGTCAGTTCGAAGGCGAACTCGGCTGACACGACTCACACGGCATTTCTTACCCTCACCCTATTCATTGTCGGAGTCGTCTACCTCTGTTTCGTCATCCCGACGCAGGCGACCCTGAATCCCACTCTCGCTCGCGGCCCTCCCGTTTAACCAAAGTCCCGCGTTTCACAACCAATCCATAATTTTTCTCCATCAGGCCTAGGGCTTTGTTTGCTCTGACCATAATTCATAGGTTCCGGAAAGGATTTATGCACCGATGAACAACCACAAATGTATGATATTTCCTCATATAATCATAAGCGTGATGATTTTTACGTTGACGGGGTTGCTTCTGATCCAACCTCCATTCAGCAGGGCTGACGAGCAAATTGAAACACTGCCGACACTCACCGTGGAAGGAAAACGGATCGAGAACATCGATGCGGTCAAAGAAGAACTGGCTCGTCGGCCTGCCAGCACCATCCTGATCCCCGAAAAAGAAATCAAGGAATCCCGTGCGTTTAATTTAACCGACGTCCTTCAATTTGCCCCGGGCGTGCGATTTCAATCCCGGTTCGGTGCCGACGAGGGACAATTCCAAATCCGGGGAACTTCCCTCAGGAACAACTTTCATCATCGTGGCATTAATATTCTCATCAACGGGATCTATTTCGGCGATGCGGACGGATTCTCCGATTTCGAATCCATAGACTTGATGGCCTATGAACGTATTGAGGTGTATAAAGGGTCCAACGCCCTCCGGTATGGAGCCAATACCCTGGGAGGAGCCATCAATTTTGTGCCCCGGACGGGTTACAATGCCTCCCTTTTCCAGACGCGTGGAATGGCCGGGAGTTTCGGACTCTATTCCGGACAGGTCTCCAGCGGCCAGGTGACCAAACCATTTAAGATCGGCACCATGGATACCACAGCCGATTACTATATCAGCGCGTCGGGCAATCACCAGGACGGCTTCCAGGATAATAGCCAGCAGGCACGCGGACGGTTAAATGCCAACTTCGGATTTCAGATCGGTGATCACCAGGAAGTGCGTGCCTATATCCTGGGAGCCGAGGTGTCAGAAGCACTCCCCGGGTCGATCACCCAGGCGCAATTGGATTCCAATCGAAGACAGGCGAACACCTTGGGGGGAATCAATCCGTTCTCCTGCGGTCCAAACGAGGCATGCAAATGGGGGCGATACTATAGTTATATCCGGGTCGGAGCCGCCTATCGCAACGAATTCGCCGCCCACCAATTTTTTGAAATTATCCCCTACTATTCCTACCAGTACCTGGATCATCCTATTTTTCAAACGATCGTCCAGGACAATTATAATGTGGGAGGGGAAATTCGATACGTCAATTCACATCCTATTTTCGGACATGAAAATAAGTTCCTCATCGGCAATCAGCCACGATATGGGGACACCAATCAACGGCGTTTTGTCAATAATTTGGGGAAACGCGGAAATCAGACACAAAATCTCACATTGGAGACGACCAATCTCAGCACCTATCTTGAAAACCAGTTCAACGTCACCAAGGAATTCCTTTTCATTGCAGGCGGACGCTGGGAATATGGGATCCGACAGGGCAGAAACCAACTCTACAGTCCCTTTACAGGGGATTTAACTACCAACGATACCGGCGTACGTCATTTCAATGCTCTTATCCCCAAGATGGGGCTTGTGTACCAAACCACCCCGACGTCGCAAATTTACGGAAACGTCAGCCGTGGGTATGAACCCCCGGTTAATGTCGAATTAACCTCATCGATCAACCCCGACGGTTCAGTCCCTACCAGCCCCTTCATCAACCTGGATGCGCAACGGACCTGGCAGTTTGAAATCGGCACACGAGGCAGCACGGCGGATAACCGCTATACCTGGGACCTCACCTTCTATAATCTGGAAATGCAAAAGGAAATCCTGACGTTTAATGTCAATAACCAACCCACCTATCAAAATGCCAAAGGAACGCGACACACAGGAATTGAAGCAGGAGGCAGCATGGTGGTGGCCCACGGATTGCTGGCTCAGGGTCCCAAAAACCAAAGCGACACGATCACCGTTCGAACCGCCTATACGTGGTCGTTATTTAAATTCACAGATGATGTGTACGGCGGAGGAGATGGCACTCCAAAGTTCTTGGTGGCCAAGGACGGCAATCGGGTTCCCGGCGCGCCCGAGCACCAACTTGCCGGGGAAATACGCTATGACCATCCGGTGGGATTTTTTATCGCGCCGAATTTTGAATGGATCATCGCTGGATACTACGTGGACAGCTTAAACACTGCCAAGAACTCGGCCTATTTTATCGTCAATCTGAAAGCAGGCTATAATTACAGTAAGAATCTGTCCATTTTCGCAGAGGGACGAAACCTGTCCAATCAAACTTATGCGGGTGCTGTCGTCGTCAATGACAGTCTGGGCCGCTATTTCAATCCCGGTCAGGGGATCAGCGGGTTTGGGGGAATCGAATGGAAATTCAATTAATTGATTCATTCTAGACACCATCGTGCACGTATAGGGAATATTGAGGTTGTCACACCTAGTTCGTTATTCTAGGTGTGACGCTCAATAGGCCAACAACTGAAGGTAAGACGATTTTTTTAATTTCCCATTCGCCCTAATAACCTGTTCATCACAACGAACTGGCATTGAGATTTTCATGAGACTATCTGCCGCCACAAAGAAGAAAGCCCGCATCGAAATCATTCCGATGATTGACACGATGTTCTTTCTCCTGGTGTTTTTTATGATCGCGACACTATCCATGACCATTCAACATGGGATGCCGGTGAATTTACCGACGGCCGACTCGGCAACGGATAAGGTTCCCGATCAAATTTCCCTCACACTGACCCATGAAGGAACGCTGTACTATAATAAGGACCGCATTGAACTCTCGGAACTGGAAATCCGGCTGACAAGCCTTCGGCAAACCGACTCGGACCCCTCGGTCGTTATTAACGCCGATGAACAGGTCCCCCATGGCCAGGTTATTAAGGTGATGGATATCATTCGATTGGCCGGCATTCCCAACATGGCAATTGCCACAAAACCCAATTCGGAACCCTAAACGCCCGGATCCCATGAAGCACCCCTCATCAATCCCACTCACCAATCTATACTCTCGATTGGCACCTGGCCTGATCGTGCTGTTGATTGGATTACACGTTGTGCTCCTGGGGGCGGGGGCCTTCTGTGCTTCAAGGTCCCTTGATCCCAATCCCACCCATCATTCCCACTCGGCCGAATCCCTCTCTCTTCTTTGCTCATGGGCCTGTCATGTCGCCCAAATTGCTTCAGGTGCCGGTTCGATTCCTCAATGGTCGGCACCATTTCTTCCCCTTCTGCTCTGGTCTCTGACACCGGCATTCAGCTTTCCTCGAACCTCCCCCGTATACACCTTCTCTCCTCGCGGCCCGCCCGTTCGTTTGTGGCTTCATGGATAGATTGGGACTCTCAACCAGTCCATCCTTGAACACATACCTCAAGAGCAGCGTTTCGCCTTGAGCAGAATGGTTGATGGTGGAATGATCTCCATCCCCATTGAGTCAGTGTCCGGCGCTCCAGAAGAAACCACGCTCAAGCCCGATTGAAACCATTTCGTGCCGGACTCCTCCGCCAACAACCGGACACGAATACATAACGTTAATCGTATGACACAGCATATATGCTGTGGAAGGAGAACCCATGGACAAACAACTGTTGCGTGTCGGTGAAGCCGCTCAAACCCTGAATGTCAGCCGATGGACTATTTACCGATGGGTTGAAGAGGATCGCCTGAAGGCCACAAAAATCGGAAAAGGCAGCTTACGCATATTTCGGGATTCTATTGATACCTTGATTCAACAAAATCGAAAAGACCATTGGGAATTCGCGATCACAGAATGCCAATGAGCCTGGAGGAAAATGTTGCATCGATGAGTACCCGTCCGTAGACACCCTGCATATGAAGAGCTAGCCTGACGGGAAAGGTCATCGACATTCATGCTGACAGCACCCACGATGAGGAAAACCACTCCCACACAGTCGCTTGCCGCGTGCATGCTCAGCATGTGCTTCCTGCTCGTAACCGGAGGCCTTGCCTATACGACTCCGCTCCACATACACCACGGTCATCATGATCAGGAGACTCATGGGAACAGTTGGTGTAGCTGGACGTGTCAAGCCGGGCAAGGCCTTCAGACGCTGTCAGCTGACATTCCCCGTACGTTTTCGCTGTTGGGCGCTCTGCCGCTCTTCAAACCAACCGCACCGGATCTCTTCCGTCATCACCATAGCCCTTCTCGTGCTCCTCCCCGTTTTTTCTCCGCCTAGATTTGTCGTCTGATCCATAACCGCTCCTCTTTGGTGAAAGAGGAAGTTACGGTTCTCGCATGGTCTCAATCCAATTGTGTGTCTCGAACAGACTCAGAGACCCGCTCATTTCTTCTATGCACTCTTTGTGCATAGGCAATGGAGGCACTCACACATGTGGTATGGATACGTTAACCTTTCCCGACTCCCCTTCCGTTTCATGCTGTGGATCGTCCTTCTCATGGTCTGTCCAGGCCAGGGGTTCGCGAATAATCAGGACATACTTCCCCTTCGACTCGACCCACGCCCCTTCAGCCCGGCCCTCTGTCAAAGCAGCGGCCATGACAAATCCATCAGGATTCAAGTGGCAAAATATCGGGATCTCGTCATTCGCCGGGTTCCCGGACAATTTATCCCTTCTGAGTCAGGTGAAGCCAGAATCAAACAGTATGTCCATTTCATCAGATTGCCGGATTTAACCGACGGAGTCGTCAGCCAGGGAGCGATTGCCTTTGATCGGAATTATGCCGTGATCTTTACAGCGGAGCATCCCGACGGCGTAGCACGAAGCAAATTTCTCAGCTCACTCCCCGAACCACAACAAGGAATAGGGAACGCCGCCCTTAATACGTTTTTACACCTCCGTCAGGTTCTCTACGCGGCCATCGATTCCTGCCGTTCGTATCCACCATTTGTCGTATATGGTACGGACGAGGAAATTGACCGGATTGAAGCCGCCAGGCGGACATTCGCCCAACGGGTCCATCAATTCAATAGTAATCCGACCGCATCGTCTGCATTCACCTGGCACGAAACCGGGATGTCCGATGGATTTATCGATCCCGATGCGGGAATGGGCACAAACGTCAGCTACCAGGCGATGAATCCATTAAATTTTTATGTGCCTTCGAAATATCCCTAACCCAAAACATTCTGGAAATGAGGCCGGTATACAATACGGACCATCTCGCTGTAGCAACAAGTAGTACCCATCTGTAGACGGACAATAGGGTCCATCGTATGCTGGAGCTGCCGTGTCAACATTCTGAATGTGACTTGTCACAATGTGTCGGTTCCGTCAACCGGACGAGATATCAACAAAGGAGGGGAAGAAACATGGAGAGAATGAGAATCACGTTTCTGGCTTTGGTAGTTTTAGGGTGTGCATCCACCACCATGCCTCTTGCGGCCCAATCCGGCTCCACACCGAAAGACGGCGAATTAGTCTTTCCGGCCGATTACAAATCCTATGCCGACTTTCTCCACGGGATTCAAAAACCGGACGCCGTCCGAGACCTCTATATCAACCCCACCGGGGCGAGCGCAGAAGCGGGCCAACCGTTTGCCAATGGCAGCATCCTCGTCATGGAAATCTACAACGCCAAGAAAAACGCCCAAGGGACACTCGAAAAAGGGGCGGATGGAAATCTGGTGAAGGCGGATTTAGCCAAGGTCTTTGTCATGCAAAAAGAAGCCGGATGGGGAAAAGGCGCGCCGGAGAATATAAAACACGGCGACTGGATTTATTCAGCGTTCAAGGCGAATGGCGAACGGTTGGATGTCGATTATACGACCTGCCGGGGGTGTCATTTACCCCTGGGAGCATCCAAAGACTTTGTGCACCGGTATGATGAATATTTTGAGAAACGAATGCAGACGGCTCATTAACCAAGCCCGTTCATCGTTTCCTGGTTACGGGCAGAACGAATCGGCATAGAACATCCAGGGACGGACCGGCCTCCAACCTTGGATAAGTAGGGTGAAGGTGGTTTGCACATCTGCAGCCTCCTAGACCTTCACCCTACTTCTATGCGCACCCCACCTCTTCCTTCCTCAACACAGTTCAGCAGCGCCCAATTGAATACAGGCTAGGCGCTCTCTGCTCCGACATCCAATGACTCAGAACCATCGACTGAAAGACCACAGCCCCTTCTCGGCCTGAAACGAAACGGCAGATAGGATCCCTGTCCTATCCATTTCGCTTCATCTGGAACCCCCCGATTGAGCCTTCCAACCTCCCAAGTGTTCCTACTTTCCTTTCGTGAGACAACCTAGTCATCTCATTCAATGATTTCGTATTTTTTTCTCAACCGAATCTGCCGCCGGCCTGCCCCTATCCTGATCACCGGCAACCAAGATTTCACGCTGCAAATGTGGAGAGAATGTGGCATCAATCAGTAACCATCCGTAGACTCACACCTCAAACTTTTCTATCGTGAGACAAATAAAAGGGGGAAAGCATGACACCATCGCTTCAACCGCTCGACACCGACACAATCACTCAGCTCAGCATGGAGTTCAAAGCCCCTGGCCCATTTCATGAGGAACAAGTCCTCATGGAAACTCAAACCAGGATCCGTGCTCTTCAAGCACGCTGGAAACAGGTCAAGAATCTCTCCGAAACAGAGCTGGTCCTTCTATGGAACGACACCCGGAAAGAACTGTTTCCATGCGGATGCGTGAATTCGCAGTGTGCATTTCGCCGAATCAACAATGTCTCCGCAATAAACAACCTCTTAACAGAACCCCTTCAATTCTGAAATTCGGATCACCCTGGTCATGCACGTTCATAGAACCATTGGGCTGATGAACCTGTGGCTTTTCGTCTGCATGGCGACAGTTGCCACCATGATCCCCGGATTGGCAGGGGGCACGGCCCCCCACCCCATTTCAGTCCCAGGTCAAGAAAACCTTCAGCCCAAGCGGATCGCGATGGACATTTATATCGATTTTTACTGCCCCCATTGCCATGACTTCGTCACCACGATCCTTCCCGCACTGAAAGAAAAATTTGGCCCCCTTCTCAACATCCAATATATCGGACTGCCCGTGGTTGAAAATGCCTCTACCTTGGCCTTTGAAATCCACGAAGCCGCACGGCTTGAGGGTAAAGGAGAGGAAATGGCGCACCTGCTCTTTGAAACGCTGCAAATTAAGCGCCGGTCGATTCAATCGATCGAGATCAGAGAAGCGTTGTATCAAACATTAGGACTCGATGGTGAGCGAATGAATGAGCATCTCCAGTCCGGACGAGCCAAAGATCGAGTGGAACAACAGCTGGGGCATGCCTTGAAGATCGGGTTGGATATGGCGCCGGTCGTGGTGCTTGACCGCATATACCTGGTCATCGACACTTCGGCCGATAACCTCAGTCTGGTTCTCGACGAGCTCCTCTCTCACAAATTAAAACTCACCCTCTAATTAATTCTTCACATCTCGCGGTAAATAGCGACGGCGTGGAGCCTCAAAATCCCAGATCATATGGAATTTAGGGTTCTGGCCTGACCGCCATATCATGTGTATTGGAATGTCTCTTCAGGTGTTCCACTTGATAGGCTTTGGTTGTTTCATCATGGCGCTCATGATTTTGTCAAACGCTCAAATCATCATCCTTTTCTGTGTTGCCGGGGTTCGCCCCGGCAGCCGAGGTACTTTTGTTTCGGCAAAAGTACCCAAAACCAGTGACGCCCCGTCCGGCCTCATGAGAGGAGATGGACGCAAGATATAGGAGGGCGAGCCAACTCGTTGCGCTCAAACAAGGCTCGCCGGATCATAAGAGCGTTCATCAAGAGGGCCGGACAGCAGGCGTCGGATCTTGGAAAACGAGCATGACAGAGAGACAGATGAGAGAATACGGAACCATGTATTCGGTATGATCCAAGATCCCTTCCTTACGTCAGACCTTGAAGCCACATAAGCCGATTGAAGTGTTGATCCTGTGATCAGTAACCCATCCTGAGGAATACCGGCCTGACATGGCCTCATTAACCGTCTCCCCTACGGTCGGGAGTATTTGAT
>JBATLR010000443.1:0-35057 GCA_049289415.1 Nitrospirales bacterium | reverse complement strand
GTGGTCAACTTCCCCATTGAGATTGGGTGCCGATTACTGAGTAACTATTTATATAGGATTCGTTATGCGTGAACTCCATTGCAGGAGGATTTCAGATGAACCCAAACAATACCTCGATTTTTGATCTGAGTCCGTCAGAAAAACTTCAGCTTGTCGAAGATTTGTGGGATGATCTTGCGGCCACTCCCGAAGCTGTACCCGTTCATGACTGGCAAAAAGAAGAGCTGGCCAGGAGAAGGGCCCGCCTGATGACAAACCCGGCATCCGGACTCACATGGGAAGAAGTCAAACGAAGAGTCCGAAGTCGTTATGGCCGCTGAGTTGATCGTTGCCCCGGAGGCCGAGCAAGACGTCGCAGAAGCGCACTCCTGGTATGAGAGACGGCGGATCGGTTTAGGGGAAGAATTTTTGAATTGCGTCGATGCATGTATTGAAGCGATCTGCCGGACACCCCAGATGTATACCACGGTCTTCGAGAACTATCGTCGTGGGTTGGTGCGACGCTTTCCGTATGCGATCTTTTATGAGTGTATCGAAGACCGAGTAACGGTCTACAGCGTGTTTCACACTGCGCGCGATCCTGAAAAATGGCGGGAGCGCCTTCATTGAGCTGATGTGCTTGACCGCCCCAACACCTATTTGACCTTTTTCTTTCAAGCGGAAAAAGAATTTCTACATGGAAAAGCTTTTTTCAGTGTTTACCGATTCGCGATAGAACCCTTTTGGTTCCTCCCTCTCGGCAAGGGGGCTGCTTCGTTCGCATCAGAAATGTCCCCAACGAACACTAGCGTGAATGCCCACACTCTCATCGTGCCGGGAATCGGCAACTCTGACCAGGACCATTGGCAAACGCGTTGGGAGTCCGCGAACACGGAATTTGTTCGTGTGCAGCAACGAGATTGGAAAACCCCTGTCTGCCATGAGTGGGTGAATGTTCTTGAGCAAGCTGTGGCAAAAATCGGTGAAAATCCCGTTCTCGTTGCACATAGTTTAGGGTGTCTCTGCGTGGCGCATTGGGCGGCACGTACGAGTCTCAAGATCAAAGGGGCCTTACTGGTGGCACCACCTAATCCAGAAGATCGCGGTTTCCCTTCAGAGGCCATTGGATTTTCTCCGGTGCCTCTAAGTTCGTTTGAATTTCCAAGCATCGTGGTGGCCAGTTCCAACGATCCGTTTGGGAGACTTGAGTTTGCCCGTGCTTGTGCGTCGGGGTGGGGTAGTCGTTTTGTGAATATTGGGCCAGCAGGGCACATCAACTCAGAAAGTGGTCTTGGGGACTGGCCTGAGGGATGGGCTCTTTATCACGAACTGACCGCTTAACATCGGTTTCCAGGCCGTTCCTCATTTTTTTCTCATAACAACTGGATTCTGCGGGTCTTCCTATGGGACCAGATCGCCGTATTTCGATCCCAAACTGCTCAACACACCTGAGCCGGCTTCATGAATTATAGTAATCCCAATTAATTTCCAAAATCTTGTTTTGTCTGTGCGGCCCCTCCTTGTTAAATGCCGACTGCCGTCCGGTCATTGAGTCGGACGCTCTCATGACCCGGCGGACTTTGTTTGAGCGCAGCGAGTTAGGCCGCCCTCCTAGGGCTCGCGTCCGTCCCATCTGCTGAGACCGGACGGGGCGTCACTGGTTTTGGGTCCTTTTGCCGAAACAAAAGGACCTCGGCTGCCGGGCCGAAACACGGCATATCATAAATTTTAAAAAATTCCAGTTGGTAAATTTGCTTGGAATTATGGTGTTTTTCTCTCCGAAACATTCAGAAGTTAATGGGAATTCCTATAACAGTTATAAGAGTGAGGGTCTGATCTGTTTACCGAGGATCAGGGTGAGGGTTTATCTCTCATTGGCGGGGGATTCTTCGTGGTCAGAATGGTGTGAGCGGCTTGGGAGGCCTCTTTGACCAGGATCCCCATTTTGGGGTGGGAAGGTTCAAGGTCGACGGGGAAGCCATAGTGGCGTAACCGTTCGCTTGCCAGATGGCCAATAGAGGCGACCATCATGCGATGAAGCGCTTTTCTAAAAAGGTTAATCTTTTCGTCCTTTTCCAACACCTTGACGAGATGTTCCACTTGAATGGCGTTGGTGATCAACAAAACCGGTATGACCCCATCCATGACTTCCTGAAGCAGATGTTTCAGGGGTGCCAGATCCTCAGGTAAGGTCCACCGATAGACCGGTACCGGTCGAACTTTTGCTCCCCGTTCCCTCAGGCCTTCGAGAAATTTCGGGTTACTGACCCCATATTCCTGCACCGCGATCCGTAAGCCCTGGAGCCCATCCGGGTAGGATGCATCAAGAGCGACGAGAGTATCTTTCCATGTATTGGGTTCAGGGACCAGAATGTTCGGCTGAAGTCCAAGCTCCTTTAATACCAGGGCTGGTTTGGGACCTCGCACGACGAGCACCGTGTTGCGCAAGGCGGCAATGATCGCCTCACGAGTATGCCGGGTTTGAACAACATCCAGCAGAGTCCGTAATCCTACACCGGTGAGCAGGACCAATAGGTCGACCTGACCTGCCATCAAGGCATCGCCACATTCCAGGGCCTGAGGATTGTCCGTTAGTGGGAGTTCCCTCATTGACGGGGCGACAATAGGAGCGCCTCCGTGCCGGATAATCAGCCGTTCCATTTCCGTGGCCATTCGGCTTTCAAGAGCCCCCACCCGGAGTCCTTGAAAGCCGACATTGGTTTGTTCACCGCTCATCGTGGGACCTTACAGAGGGGTGAAAGATTTATTGGCCCGATGGAGCAGGCACATCCTGGGCGCATCGAAATCCAGTGGAATTATTGCGGTCTGTTGGAAGACTTTTGATCCTCGTAAAAATTCGGACCTGGGGGGTTTCCCCCTGCCAGCCTGAACTCCGCAATACTTTAAATTGGCCGGTTGCGGGTCCTGGGGGATTCCGGGCAGGGCTTTTGGAATAATAGTCCGCTTCGTACCAGTCGGCCACCCATTCCCAGACATTACCCGCCACATCGTAGATGCCATAGGGGCTTTTGCCTTTTTCATAAATACCCACCTGGGTTAACGTGGCCTCTCCCCGCCACGATTGATTGAAGTTCAAATGTTCCAGCGTGGGTTCGACGTCACCCCAAGGAAAACGCCAGTCGTTAGGTCCTTTTGCTGCTTTTTCCCACTCGGCTTCGGTAGGAAGGCGTTTCCCGGCCCAGTGGCAATAGGCTTCGGCATCCTTCCAGTCCACGTTGATGACCGGAAGGTCGGTGACCGACTCGGGCATCATATTACCTTTCCACAGTCCTTTCTTTGGATCCGTGGGATGTTGGGGAGTCCGGTGACCGGTTTCAGTCACGAATTGAAGATACCGCCCATTGGTGAGTTCGTACTTATCCATATAAAAACTATTCACAAACACATCATGATTCGGCCGTTCGTCAAGTCCCCCATCCCGGGCCGCCTTGGGCACACCCATGGGAAAGACTCCCTCAGGAATCAAGACCATCGGAGCGCCGTCTTTTCCCACAATTTCCTGAGGAGGCTCAGAAGCGCTAACCGTGCTGGAAACTGCAGCGATAAGTAGTAGGCCCGCCCATATCCCAACACACCCTACCCGTCGATTCCACATCCTTCCTACCATTTTCCCCTCCAAATTTTTCTGGCAATCCAACAATTTTTTAATGATGCGATTATTAAAATACCATAATTCCGGTTGATCATGAATGATAGGTCAAAGGTTTCGGGGGGAAAGTTGAATCATGAGGCCACACTTAGACTCCACAGGGTCTGCTTGGGCGTCACCAGAAGGAGCCGTTGACTATTCCTCCTGTTTTCATCGTGAACCGTTGAGTCGGGAGGTGGGATCCTAAAGAAATACAGATTAAGGGGAGATTTTCAAGAGACCTTGGAATCTTTGACGTTCGTTCGGCAACTTGCTCCATCCCGGGGTCCTGGGTATGATGCCTTTCTCCGAAAATACTCGGTGGCAATGGGGTCTCACTCTTCATCCATTGACGGAATTGAGATGCAGGAAAAACGAAAAACCCTCGGACTTCGACATTTGGCCTTACGGGTGCGGGATGTTCAGGTATCCCAGCGGTTTTATGAACGACTTTTTGATATGAAAGTTGTGTGGCAGCCTGATCCCGGGAATGTCTACCTCAGTACGGGCTATGATAATCTCGCACTGCATCAAGTGACTTCTGAAGAGTTGAGTCAATTTAACCTCTCCCAGGTTCACCCGTTAGATCATTTGGGCTTTTTAATGGATTCTCCGGCAAGTGTGGACGCGCTATTTTCGGAAGCCACAACACAGGGCCTCACGATTGTGAAACCTCTGAAGCAACATCGCGACGGCAGTTATTCGTTTTATCTTTCGGATCCGGATCAGAATACGATTCAGGTGTTGTTTGAACCCTCAATCCAATTGCGATAGAGCAGGGTCGAACCCTCGTGGTCCCTTCCTTTCGCAGCATACGAGACAGTTCTCTCTCCCTCTCATCTTGCCATGAATCCTTGGACGACCATTGATCCCACGCAGCATGTTGGACTGAACCCGTGGGTCTGGGTTCAGTTGGAGAGTACCGAACCGCCCGGACCTTTCCCGTTTTTGGGCGGGGTGGACCCGGAGGTCGTCAGTAGTCTTCATCAGGTGCATGAGATCATGATGAGCGGTATCGAGACCGCCATCAGCGACATCATGGCCAAACGTGCTTCCGTGGATGACCCTCAATTATCCCGTCGTTTGGAGGATGCTTATGCGGAAGTGGTGCAATCTCGTCCTTCCCTACAACGACATATTCAGTGCGGACGGAAATCCGATGCGACCTTTCACTGGGACTATCCCAAAAATCCCACCGCCTCGGCCAAGATGACGTATGGAGGGTTGCGGATTTTTAACTCTGTCACGCGGCAAGCGATCCCCTTCGGGTTTGAGCGGCCAATCGGGCCGCAAGTGGGGCATTTCCTTGGTTTTCTCACTGGCCGGCATACGATGGGGGAGATTCAAACGGTGGCCCAGGCCGGCGGGCGAGATCTTGAACGGCAATTGGCGCAGCTCTTTTCCTTATTGAAAGACCATGATTGTCTGGCCATCGCTCCTAACACCTCCCTTGAGGCGCATTGGCGTAAAGTCACGCGGGATCAGGATGTCGTGCATCTGGGGCATGCGGCTTTGATGTATCGACACCAGGATAATTTTTTATGGTTTGATCCCTGGCTCATGCCATGGTTTGCGGAGTCGCCTGTGCCGTCTCTGTGGGCCAACCTCCTTCCGCGCCCGGCTGGAATTTTTCTCACCCATGACCATGACGACCATGTCGATCCTCGCACTTTGTACCATTTGCCCAAAGATGTGCCGATCTTTGTGCCGAGTCGACGCAACCGGAAAGCGCTGCATTATGATTATCTGTCCCTTCTGAGAGAGTTAGGTTTTTCGCAGGTCAGAGAGCTGGCTCATGGGGAAAGTTGGCGTATAGGGGACGCCCAGGTCGTATCCGTGCCGTTTTTCGGTGAAGATCCATGTGATGTGGAACTTCCGCGAAATTGTTATTTGGTGGCGGACCGGGGGCGGAACACGCTGGTGCATGCCGATAGCGGACCGACCAATGATGGCCGCTCGGCTTTGCAAGACAAGGTCATGGCCAATCTCGTGTCAAAGTACGGTCCGATTCCCTTGGTCTTTGCCTCTCAACAGCAACTCAAAGAAGTCCGGAGTTATGCGGCCTATGCCTGTCTCTCTCCGCCGGGAACCTGGTTGGAGGTGGGAGAAAACGGCTTTTTGACCAATGCCTATTTAGCTGAGTTGTGTCGAACGGCTCAAGCCAAACTCTTTGTCTCCTATGCGACAGGGGGTGCCGATTGGTATCCCGATCATTTATCATTTATGTTCAGTGGGCGTAACCCGGCCCGTACGGCCTTGCTCACCGCGAATTGGGATCCTCCTGAAGGTCTTAGGCAGGAACTGGAACCATTTGGCTGTCGCTATCATTTCGGCCAGGCGTTTGATGTGTTTGGAGCCGCACCCAACGGGGAAACCCAGGTGTCTCATCTGGCGGATCAACTGACACCGATCGGTTTATACCAGTTGGATCATGCCCCTCCTCCCTTTCTGCGAAAACATCGTTAGCCGGTGTGAGTCGGGAACGGGTTAGGGTACTCAAGTTTGAGCCTCCAGGATTCCTGCTTGGCCTCTTCCGGTAAGTCCGGTATGATTGACCCTCACGCCTACAGTAATCCTTGGTAGCAAAGGGAGGCAACGATTCATGGTGCAGGAATCCGAAGACCAAAGAGAATATACAGAAGAAGTGGCGGTGGTCGGCGTCAAAGTACGGGATCTGGGAGAGGTGAAAAAAACCCGGACGGATGATCATACCGTGAAGGTCGGTGATTGGGTCTTGTTGGATTTAGACAACGACCATACCTTTGGCAAAGTCTACCTCCCTCCTCAATTCCTCCCGTTTACCCCGCCGATGCGGGTGATGCGGCAGATTATCCGAAAAGCCACTGAAGAAGATGAACGCCAGATTGCGCGCCAGCTGCGTTTGGCCCAGGAGGGTGAGGAATTTTGCCAGGAACGGATTGCCGAATTGGGGCTCGGTATGACGTTAGTGGAAGTGTTTGGTTCATTTGCCCAGCGATCACTCACCTTCACCTATACGGCCGATGATCGGATCGATTTTCGCCAACTGGTCAAGGATCTGGCTAGGCGATTTGGATGTCGGATTGAGATGCGCCAAATTTCAAGCCGGGAGGAAGCCGCTCGACTGAGTGGCGTTGATACCTGCGGTTTGGTGCTCTGTTGCTCCAGCTTTTTAACCGATTTTAAGCCCGTTTATCCTCGTGGTCGAGCTGATGCACCCATGAATGGCATGGATAGCCATCGGATCGGGGTCTGTGGTCGGATGAAATGCTGCTTGTTATATGAGGAAGAGGGTTGGACCCTCACTCGACGCAAACCACAGCCCTTAATTCGTCCCACAAGACGGTAATACTATGTTGGTCAAAAACGTTGGTTGTGAGTCAGGGGCTGCTGAGCCACATCCGCAAGCCGGGATGGTTTCCCTTATGAGTGGAGAAATGACGCGCCATGGGGGGTAAGCCACGATTCGTCATTTATGCCCATAATGCGACCTACGATAAGCTCCATCAAGTGGCCACGCTGGGATTAACGGCTTCCGCGATGGGGAAAGACGTGATGGTGGTGCTATTGTTCTGGACCATCAAAAAGTTGGCTGAAGGCCGGTTAAATGAATTGGATTTTCCTCCGGAATATGCCGCCCAAGCCCCCGAAGTAGCCCGGTTGATCCGTGAACGCAAAGTTCCGCTCATTTCGGACATGTTCGAGGAAGCCCGTCAGGTCGGCCAGTTCAAATTAGTCGCCTGTAGCGCGGGACTTGAGTATATGGGAGTCGATGCCAAAGCAGTCACTCAAGGGGTTGATGAAGTAATGGGCTTGCCTGCAATTATTTCTGCCTGCTCCGGTGCGGAAACCACCCTGTTTATTTAATTCCCTCTCCGGTTTTTCCCTGCAGTGCGTTGCAGGCTTTGATCGTTCACTCCAGTTTTCTGAAGGGTTTAATTCTTGACAAAACTTAAGATCGGGTGCTAGGTCCTTGGGGTGGTTCCTGTCATGAATAAAATCGACATCCCTGGCAAAGCGGCGTCCACATGGACCGGTCCGGCTCGGGAGCAGGCCGTCCAGCGAATGTTCACGGCCATTGCCAAATTTTATGACCTGAATAATTCTCTCCTGAGTTTTGGACTGCACCATTCCTGGAAACGCAAGGCGATTTCCTACATTCCTGACATCCCTGGGACACGAGCTTTGGATTTGGGTGCGGGAACCTGCGATCTGGCCATCTTAGTGGATCAACATCTCCGCTATACGAGCCAAATTATCGCAGCGGATTTGAATTTAGCCATGTTGCGTGTGGGCCAGGATAAAGTCCGGTCCCAGAGCTTGGCCAAGCGTATTACCTGTTTGCAGATGAATGCCGAGCATCTCACCTTTCCGCCCGCCACATTTGATACGGTGACGGCCGGATTTTGTATTCGCAACGTCGGGAATCTTCCCCAAGCTCTTTCGGAAATCTTCCGGGTATTGCAACCTGGGGGCCGCTTTGTGTGCTTGGAATTTTCCCGGCCTGTTTCAGCCGGCCTGCGCAAGCTTTACGACTGGTACTCCTTTCATTTGCTCCCCTGGATCGGCACCAAGGTGGCTCGTGATGGTACGGGGGTATATGAATATTTGCCGGCGTCAATACGCAATTTCCCGGACCAAGGCCGGCTCGCCCAATTACTGAAGGAAGCCGGGTTTCAATCAGTGGACTATCACAATCTGACCGGTGGAATTGTTGCCATTCATGTGGCGGTAAAATAGCTCGATGAACTCCGTCCTCTACGTCTTTCTCCCCTGTAAAAAGGTCTATCCCACCGGGATTACCTACCTGGCTGATTTTATCCACCGGCGCCGGCCGGATGTGCGTCAACAGATTCTGGATCTTTCCTTATTTCCTCCGGATCAACGTCAAGCACAATTACGGGAAGTGACCAAGGCTTTTAAGCCCGAATTGGTGTGTTTCTCATGGCGGGATATCCAGATTTTCTCCCCGCATGAAGGCGATGCCTCGCTCGAGCATGCGTTTAATTTTTATTACGCGAGCAATCCCCTGAAGCGAGTGGTGGCCTCCTTCCAAGGCCTGCAGAACCTGTACCGCTATTACACGGATATCCGGAGTAATCTTTCGTATCCCTGGCTGGTTCAGAAGGAATTTCCCGCAATCGGAATGATGATCGGCGGCGGAGCGTTCACGGCCTTTGCGGATCAGCTTATTGAAAAATTGCCGGAAGGCATCATTGGTATTCTGGGAGAAGGGGAGGACGCGATTCTCAAAGTCCTGAACGGCGAGCCTCTTGGTGAAGAACGGTTCATCATCAAAGAGCAGGGACGGGTCACCAAGGGCACCAAAAATACGCCGGCCCTGTTGGATGCGCTCTCCGTGGATATTCCTTATCTCACGTCAATCTTTCCACAATACCGTGAATATATCGGCGAATGTATCGGCGTGCAGAGCAAACGCGGCTGCCCGTATGATTGTGCTTTTTGTCTCTATCCCTATATTGAAGGCAAGCGTGTGCGCTATCGCCCGGCGGAAAATGTGGTGAAGGACATAGCTCAGTATTACCATCAATGGGGAGCCAGACGGTTTTGGTTTACCGACGCACAGTTCATCACCGGCAAAGATGCCTACCCCCAATGTACGGAAATCCTGGAACGGATCATCTCTCAACAATTACATATTGAATGGTCGGGATACGTCCGGACCTCCCTGATTAATCCAACCTTGGCCAAGCTGATGGTGCAATCCGGAGTGGGAGATTTAGAGGTCGCGATCACGGCGGGCTCGCAAAAAGTTTTGAACAGCATGCATATGGGCTTCAAGCTTGAACATTTGTATGACGGATGCCGGTATCTCAAGGAAGCGGGATTCAACGGGCGGGTCATTCTCAATTATTCCTTGAATTCCCCGGACGAAACAGAAGAGACGCTCCTCCAAAGTATCGAGTCGTACAAAATAGTGGCCTCGATATTGGGAGAAGACCGGGTGTTTCCCTTGATGTTTTTCTTAGGTATCCAGCCCAATACGGATTTGGAGCAACGATTATTGTCGGAAGGGTATTTATCGAAGGGCTACAACCCGCTCAGTTTGACGCCCTGGAATATCAAAAAGATGCTGTACAATCCGGCGCCGCTTAACAAGATCATCGCCAAGGCTTGTCTGGCGGCCTGGGGTCGAAAGCATGGGTCGCAAGATCCCCGCCCCTGGTCAGGCAGCTTGAGCCAGAGCGCCACGCAACAGCAGGGGCACACCTATGCGGACACCAGTCTATCGAAAGGATTTGAAACCAATTCCGGGCGTGATGCCCTTTTGACTTTGGAAGAAATCCTCCGTTCCCGCCGCCCATCCGATTCCCAGCCGCTTTCTCCTGCCCCCGCACCCAATCCCTCTCGTTGATTCTTCTGGGTCTGTTGAAAAAAGCCGCCAGCGGCGTTCTCGCCATTTTCCCGTGCTCACGTACTAAGCGTACGCTCCGCGCGTAAAAACGGCTGCGGCCTTGCTGGACGGACCCTTCGGGAAGACTCAGGGCATGCTATTTTGAACCGACCCGGAGCCTTTGATGAGTAATCTAATACTGGGCAAATTTACTTTTGAACATCCTTATTATTCAACACTCCCCTTCTGTAAATTTGTAGAGTGCGAAACCGACAGGTCAGCAGGAGGATTAGGCTAGATCCCCCATCTTCATGGCCGATTATGGGTGGAAAAGAGTCTGCTACAAACGGAGGGAGGAGGTAATCATATGAATACCCACGTAACACATTGGAACGTTCTGAGGGTCCAGGGTTTACCCTTTGATCGTAAATTCCATGGTGCCGATAACGTTGACGGCATGCAGCGCTTGGCCTGGAGAACCATAAAAAATCTTAACCTGATACTTCCCGGGTTTCCACCCCTCTGCCGGCTTTGAAATTTGAAAGTATCCGGATCGCTGATTCATTTCCAGTTCGATCACGTCTTTTCCGACGGGCGTATTCGACGTCACTTGTCCATCGTTCATTTGAAACCAGGCAACCGCGAACTGGCCAGGGGCATCTAACGGTTGTGCTTCGAAAACGATGTAAAACATTTGCGTGTCTAGGGGGAATTCCGAAACGCCAGGGTTAACGGGCTCAACATAGGCATCCCCCGTTGTCATCCATCCTGGCCGTCCAAGGGAATCCCAAGGTGTGTCGTATCCCGTCGCCATGGTAATCCAGGTAAAGACGCCTTGTGGGCGTTTCCAGTTGACCTGATCAAACGCCATGTTTTTGAGCATATCGTTTTTGTTGGGAGCCAGGGTCGAGCTGCCAAACGGATCGTCCGCCCAACTGATACTGCTGAACAGGCCAATAAGAACAAGGGCCGTCGCAGTGCGAACGAAGCAGGAATCGCCGACAGACTTACGAAACAATTTCATAAAAAAACTTTCGACAATGTGCATAGTCCACCTCCTGGTGGGAAGGCCTTCTCTGTCTAATCCATTTTTCTCATTTTACAATACTTGACCCACAAGTGTTGCGCAATCAGGAGACAGTTACGACCGGGAAGGAAAGAATGTTGAGAAAATGGAAGAGCGATTAAGGCAGAGGAGCAGGCACCCGGGAACCTTCAATCCCTTGCCGGCGACTATCGACAATTCTATCGGCAACCTCGGCAATGTGTTTTTCCAGAATGAGGCGGAGATGGCTGCCAGGCCGATAATCCGCGGGAGCCATGAAATGGACCCGGTCCGCGTGGAAAGTCAATTGATAACATTTTTCAAAGGACCGACGGGTCTGATCTTCCGGATTATAGACCGCCAAGGCGAACCCGCCATTTTTCTTCATGACGGTAAAGCAGGGGACATCTGTCGGTCCATCGCCTACATAGATCATTTGTCGGAACGGCACCCGACGGCTTTCTTCGGGCATATGGTCGTTCACATCTTCTTTTAAATCCGTCAGTCCTTTGTTGACCCGAAACAGGAATTGGGTTTTCTGTGTGTGGCTGATGGTGCGTTTGGGGAAACTGATGTGCCCATCTTCTTCGTCGAACTCACAGCCAAAAATGGCTCGGACCTTGCTGGCGACCACGCTTCCCTCCAAGATAGCCTTGAGTCCGGAACTGACTACATAATGTTCCAAGCGGATGGGCACCTCTTCATATTTTGGTTTTTTTAAGATCTCGTTGAGTTCTTCAAAAAATGAGGGAACACCCGGGAAAAAGGACAATTGATTGCCCATGCCACGCAGGTCCTGATTCGAAAGCGTCCGGATGCGGGGTTCTTCAAGCATCCGTTTCATATAGGCCAGCTCCTGATCGTAATCCCGGGCTTCGATCAGAGCCGTGCAGCTTTTCCAAAATGTGGACGGGTCAAGTTCGGCATGCCGTAAAATCGTGTGATCCTGCATGTAATGCGGACTCAGCGTATGATCGAAGTCATAGACGATAGCGATAATGTTCTGGGGTTGATTCATGAGGCTTCCCTTCCCGATTCTTGGGAAAAGCAGTGTAAGTTGGGGAGCGAAAGGTGTCAACGAATGAGCCTGTGCGAGGGAACAGGGGCCTGGAGGCCTTTTTCGTTTGTGGGATGCTGTCGTAGAGGAAATGATGCTGTGCGATAGGCGGAGCAGAACAAGCATTTATACGCCGTAGCGCATACGCGTGCCCTGCTGGTTCGAAAGAAGAATTTCCTGAGCACTGAGTTCTTTGGGAAAAAGCGTGCCGGAGATCTTGGTGCCGTGAATGCTGGCCCCTTCTAAATTGCATTGAGAAAGATCTACTCCTCGAAGATCGGCCTGCCGGAAATAACTTCCCCGGAAATCCATCCCCGCCACTTCAATGCCGCGCAGATCCACACTTCGGAAATCGCAATTACTGAGATCGGGTTTCTCACCAGTCTTGAACCGCGCATTGAATTCAGTAATTTTTCCCTCTCGAAGCAGGGTATACATGGGGTGGTTGGTCATTTTTGGCTTCATACCGCGATCTCTGGTTCTGTTGAGGTCATCTGAGGGTGATGTGTGTCGGTAATCCATTGACCGTATCGGTTGACCGAAGCCTGGAATGAAGAGCGTTAAGGCCATTTTTCGGCCTATACCGGTAGCGCCTCAGGGGGTCCAGTCGAATCAGGTCAGGTCAGGAAGTAGAAGGGATTTTACTCCCAAACCGACAAACAGGGGACTCCTGGTCATCGCGAATTTAGTTGGAGATGGCTAGCAAGGCGGTAGGAAGTTCCTGGATTCTTGGTAAAAAGAGATCCAACTGGCCGGTCCTGGGAGAGGGGTCTTTTTTAACATTCCTGAGTCTGGAATACGCCGTCTATATTTCTTGTTTGAGCGTCACGGCCTGTCCGCAGGCGGGGATTATCCCTTGTTGGATAGTTCGGATTAAAAAATTGCCTTGACGAGTTCCTGAATGCTGCGTTGCATATCGGTGTCGTCCGTAATCGGGCGGGTAATGGCGGCATCGCAAGCCCGGTCGGGGGCCACGCCTTGTTGCATCAAGGTCCCTGCGTAAATCAACAGTCGGGTACTGACACCTTCTTCCAGGCCATGGTTCCGGAGATTTCGTACCTTTTCACCCAATTTGACTAACCGGATGGCAACGTCCCTGGAAACCTTTGCTTCATGCTCCACGATCCTAGTCTCGATATCTTTGGGAGGATAACCAAACTCAATGGCCATGAAACGTTGCTTGGTGCTCTGCTTTAATTCTTTTAAGACACTTTGGTACCCGGGGTTATAAGAGATCACCAGCAAAAAATCATCCACGGCCTGAATCATCTGCCCTTTTTTCTCGATGGGTAAAAACCGTCGGTCATCACTCAAGGGATGGATCAGCACGGTGGTATCTTTTCGGGCTTCAACCACTTCATCCAGATAGACAAGGGCGCCATGCTTGACTCCCAGGGTGAGCGGGCCATCCACCCATACGGTTTCTTCCCCTTTCAACAGGTAGCGTCCGATCAAATCTGAGGCGGTCAGATCTTCATGGCACGCAACGGTAATCAGTGGCCGATTGAGTCGATGCGCCATATGCTGGACAAACCGGGTTTTCCCGCATCCAGTGGGGCCTTTCAACATCACGGGTATTTTGTTTTTGGCACCCACGGTGAACAGATCGATTTCCCCGTTCACTTCTTGATAGAACGGCTCCTCGGTGACCCGGAATTGTTCAATACCGAATTCAAGACCCTTCATAACAACTCATCCAAATTAAGGAATGAAACAGCCAAACACATGGACGGCTAAGGGAGCATTATACGGGTGTCATTTCAGGGAGGACAACCTGCAAGTGCGATCGATGCATTTCCATGGGAGACTGTTGAATAATTCAAAATTTTCACGGGTTCACCTCCTGACCCTTTTATGACGGAGCAATCGAAAGCAAGAAAGGAGGGTTCAAAGAGACCATCCAGTCCCGCCATCAGTCATGCCGAAGGGAAGTCCGCAATATTGGGAGTGTTGAATAAAACCAATTTCCAAGGGCATATTGACCCACACGTACGTTGCATATTAGGGGCCTCGGGGCGGTTCAAAAAAGTTCGTCCAGCAAGGCCGCAGTCATTTTTGCGCGCAGAGCGTACTTCCAGTACGTGAGCACGGAAAAATGGCGAGAACGCCGCTGGCGGCTTTTTTCAACAGGCCCATATTGCTTGCGACGTCCGGTAGACGTAACCGCGTGTTCGCAAGCGGAGCGTACAGGTGAATACGTGAGCATGACCAAGAGACGACCACGCCGCCGGCGGACTTATTCAACGCTCACCAGGGGGAGATCCTGATCACTCATGAGGGCTGGGCAATGTAGTTGGGTACTAATTGACAGGGATGATAGGCCAGTTTTGTCCTTGCTAAATTCGGTAGCCCTGAATCATCCATGGTATTCACGAATGGATATGCCTGAAACTCGCGACAGAATTCACGGAAAAGATACTGGGCTAAACCGTAGACTGATCGATCGGCCACCTCCAGCAAGACGCAAAAAACCTCCGGGGAGCGTGGGAACCCGAACGTATACGCTTTAACAGCTCCATCCACCCGGACGATTCGCCCGGTGAGACCGAGTTCACGATACTCCTGGAGTGTTATTCGATGGGCATTGGCGGCATCACGAAGCATCAGGCGAGCCACATCCTCGTTGGGTCCTATTCGGGAAATTGGGATATCTTCCTTTTGATGGATCCAACGGTGAAAAAGGGCGAAGCACTCATCACGATCGATAATCTGGTAGTGGGCAATCCGGATGCGGTGCCCGCGAATAAAGCGATTGCACGCGGCGCGTTGGGATTTGTAGGGATTTCCTTTTAGTTGGATGAGATCGGCAGTGCGATAGAGGTAATCGGAGTCCTTTGGTAGGAGGGTGTATCCCCATTGTTGAATTTCTTCTTTTAAATCAGCGGGAATGTTTTCAATTCGCGTCACGCTGGATCCACGATTCCGGGTCACCATGTATGCAGTCACTTGATTCAGCACGTCTTTGAGAGGGCTGCGGGAAGAGGATCCGATTGCAGAATAGGGTCCGATAGGGGGCAGAGGCATAAATATCCCATCGGAATATTCCGCGAAGAGGCACAGCCAGCCGTCAATGTCCGTCCAGGAAAAGGTAAACAGATCTTTCCAGATATAATGCGGTGGAAATGACCAGGTGCTCAAGGGAGTTTTCCCCCCGATACCTGTTGAGGCAAGGGCCTGGTTCAGACGAGCCTGATCCTTGATAGTCAAGGGACTGAGATGGATGGACATGAAAGATCGTTATACGGGATGAAGGATCTATGGAAAAAGAGCGAGTGCATGGCCGTCACCGCATGTCGTGCGTATTGGAGGACCGGAGAGTCGCGGTCAGGCGGTCGAGGGTATGCAACACGACGACGTCCGGTTGAAACGGAGTCACTAATCGAGGATGAACGGCAAGGGAATTGAGAACGTGATCAGATTCCAGATAGTTCGCAACTCTTTGGGCCTGTTCCATGAACAACTTTGGAAGGGTCAGTGCTAAAGGTTCTAGGCCAGCTCTTCTGAGAGGGTTTTCTTCCCCGGCTTGCTCGAGAAGAAACGGGCACAACGTATCCCAACCAAGCACGACCCTCTCGTGTTGGGCATTCCACATGAGCGCGAAGGGATACAATTGGCAATCCAGAGGACGAACCTCATAAATGCGACAGTGTTGGGTGATGGGATCAAATGCCGGGCAGAGAAATCCTTCCTCCTTGGGATGTCGGACGACTTCAATCTGGCTACCTCGATGATCAGGAAAGGAAGCGGGAGAGATGCCGTGTGTGACGGCCTGTCGAATTTCCTCTTCCGTAAAGTAGGGTCTGAGAAAACTGTCGTGTTCGGGGAAACGACAGCACACGTCGCATCGAAAACAGACGGCGGAGGGAACGACCTGTGGACCAGGAATGACGGGGATGGCCTGAGGCATAGGCGTATAACTTTCATGGCGACTTGGCCCGCCATTTCCATCGGGTGCGTGCCTTGTCTGGTTTCAAGAGAGCGTGCTACGATCTCCCCTATTCTAGCAAAAGGGCCGTCATCAAGGTCCAAGCTTTTCATGTTAGGTCCGAATTGAAGTATTTTGTGCAGGTCCAACCTCTTGTGATCGACGAGTGAAGGACGTCAGGGTGCCTGGTCCGTTACACCCGTCTTCCACGATTAACCCAGGATCGGTTATTTCTTCCCACGTAGAACAATCCGGCCCCATTCTGCCATTGAGTCCGTCGACATCTGACAGCCCCTATCCTCTATTTCGGGAGAGGCTGATCAAGGACGGATTATTTGTGAACGGGCAGGATGATCATTGGCGAGTGGCATGCGGACCCTTTTCGCTTTCCACCGAGGAAGCCAAGTTTTTTGAAGCATTAGGGCAGCATCTGTTGGTGTTTTACCAGGCCTTGAACCGGTTGTATCTTGACAGCCTGAAAGGTCTGCAACCTGCGTGGGTTCATGAATATTTGGATATCGGCAAGCCGGAGGATCTTCTGGCCCTTGCACGGATGAATCGATTCAAAAATCACCTTCCCGGTGTCATTCGTCCCGATCTTATTCCCACCAACGCCGGCATGGCCCTGACGGAACTTGATTCCGTCCCTGGAGGGATTGGCTTAACCGGCAGTCTGAGTCGGATGTATGCCCAGCAGGGCTTTCCTGTGTGGCCGCAGGCCGACGGGTTGGTTCAAGGGTTTTCCCGTATGTTACGAGGGGCGTTGCACGGGCAGCCTCCTCGGGTGGCCATTGTCGTCTCGGATGAAGCTGAGGCCTATCGCGCCGAAATGCAATGGGTGGTGACACAACTCCGGCAGGAAGGTTGGGAGGCCTATTGCGGGCATCCCCGTGATATTCGATTTACGGAAGAGAGTCTTTTGATTCACCATGAGGGACAGGAGCAGCCTCTTTCGATGGTTTACCGGTTCTACGAATTGTTCGATTTGAAAAATATTCCCAAAGGGGAATTGATTGTCTACAGTGCCAAAAAAGGCCGGGTTGTGGTCACCCCGCCGTATAAGCCCTGGATGGAGGAAAAGCTGGCCTTAGCGTTGTTCCACCATCCGATGCTGGAGAAATTTTGGGAGCACGAATTGAAATCCGACACGTTTGACTGTCTTCGTGCCATCATTCCCGAGACCTGGATTTTGGATCCCAGACCCCTTCCGCCTTCTGCGGTGATTCCCGGCTTACGTCATGGAAATCGTGCGGTGTCGGATTGGCAGTGGTTGGGAGAAGCCACCCAAAAAGAACGTCAGTATGTCATCAAAGTGTCAGGATTTTCCGACCAGGCTTGGGGGAGCCGGGGCGTTTCGATCGGGCATGATATGTCGCAAGTCCAATGGAAAGAGGTCGTGTCCCACGCTCTGGATCAATTTGAGACGAGCCCATCGATTCTACAAACATTTCACAAAGGGCGACTGGTTGTGGTTGAATATTACGACAGCCATTCCGGTGACGTCGTCAGTATGGAAGGACGGGCGCGCTTATCTCCGTATTATTTCGTGAATGAGGGACAGGCCCAGTTGGGCGGTGTCCTGGCGACGGTGTGTCCCAAAGATAAAAAAATTATTCATGGAATGCGGGATGCGGTAATGGCTCCCTGTTCCATCATGGCTAGTCACCTAAGCTCATAAGGCCCAGGGCGCCTGGTTCTTTCGGTCCTAGTGTAATTTTCCTCTCATGGGGAAGACCCCTAGTTGACATGTCTGATACTCTTAACCGTATGAAACTGTATCACACAGAATGGTGCCCGGAATGCCAAGTCGTCCGCGAGAGGTTGGCTGAGTTGGGTCTGTCCTACGAAGATGAAGTTGTGCCCGATGTTCGACCTTTCCGGAAAAATTTGTATGAAGTCTCGGGACAGAATTATGTCCCGGTGTTGGTTCATGGAGAAACGGTGTTGACGGAGACATCCGATATCTTGGCATATCTGGACGACTACGAAGACCATGGGACTCCCTCCGGGGAAGCCACCAAGCCACCCTCCAGCAACCTTGATGAAAGGAATCATTAAGCTATGGATGATTGGAAAAAGGTCCTCGCCGCAAGTATCACCAAACCCAAGGATTTAGCCAAGTATCTGGGGGTCGATCCCAAGGAGGTGGAAGCCGTCGTCGGGCCCTATCCAATGCGAATTACCCCGACAGTGCTGGCCACGATTAAAAGTAAAGGGGATGCGATCTGGAAGCAGGTAGTACCCGAGGCCATCGAATTGGATGATATTGATGCCCCCGACGATCCCTTGGAAGAAGATACGGACAGCCCGGTTCCTCATTTGGTCCACCGATATCCTGATCGCGTATTGTTGATGGTGACCAACCAATGTCCAATCTATTGTCGGTTTTGCACGAGAAAGCGACTGGTGGGGAAACCGGGGTTTCTCAAAAAGGGTGAGCTGGATCGAGCGGTGGCGTACCTCAGAGAGCATACGGAAGTACGGGATGTCATCCTGTCCGGCGGTGACCCGTTGTTGTTGCCTGATCGTCTCATTGAGAGAATTCTGAAAGGCCTTCGTTCCATCCCGCATTTAGAATTGATTCGGTTTGGGACCCGCGTGCCAGGAACCCTCCCTCAACGCATTACTCCAGAATTGTGTGAGATCGTGAAGCGCTTCCATCCCATTTATATGAATTTGCATTTCAACCATCCGGATGAGTTGACGCCGGAGGTCAAGGAGGCTTGTGGTCGATTGGCGGATGCCGGGGTGCCCTTGGGAGCCCAAACCGTTTTGCTGAAAGGTGTCAATGATGACCCGGAAATCATGAAACGGCTGATGCATCAACTGTTGTTGGCCAGAGTAAAACCCTATTACCTGTATCAAGCCGATCTCACCAAGGGGACGAATCACTTCCGGACCACGGTAGAAACGGGGTTGAAAATAATTCAATCCCTTCAGGGGCATACGAGTGGCATGGCCGTTCCCCACTTTGTCATTGATGCGCCCGGAGGTGGCGGAAAGATCCCGCTGTTGCCTAACGATTATTTATTGAATTTGGATGAGAACGGGGCCGTATTAAAAAATTACGAAAATAAAACCTATCATTATCCTCAGCCGACATCGGGAAACGGGCGTGAACTCCCCATGGTCGGCGCCCCTGCATCCCAGGATATGTGCGGTGCCGGCGCCATGGATGACTATTAATGGTCGATTCTAAGAAGACGGGCATTCTGTCCTTTCAACACCTTCGTGCGCTGGTTCGTCAGAAGGTAATACGGGCCGATGTGCCCATTGCCTCCCGGCAAATTCAACCGGCCAGTCTCGATTTACGACTGGGAACGAAGGCCTACCGTCTCCTGAGCAGTTTTCTGCCAGAGCCCTCGGATCAGCAATCCCAGTTTACGATTGAGGACCTCTACCGGTCCGATATGGTGATGTACGATATGGATCTGACTAATGGGGCGATTCTGGAAAAAGGCCATGTCTACCTCGTCCCCTTGATGGAGAGGTTGAAGCTGCCCAAAGATATCCGCGGTCGAACCAACCCAAAAAGTTCCACGGGAAGGTTGGATATTTTTACCCGCGTGGTGACGGATCTCCATATGGGCTTTGATGAAATCCGCTCTGGGTATGAAGGCCCGTTATTTTTGGAAATCGTGCCGCGGTCGTTTACTATACGAGTGCAGGCTGGATTGGCTCTCAATCAATTGCGATTAATGTCCGGCAAGCCCATGGTCTCGGATTCAGGCTTGCGGACCGTTCATCGCAAGACTCCCTTGCTGTTTCATAATGGAGATTCTGGCAAAACGGATCTGCCCTTATCGGCCAAGGAACTCCGGGTGAATAACGGGTTGTTTTTAAGTGTCGATCTGCAAGGATCGAGTGACCATTCCGAGGCGATTGTGGGGTACCGGGCAAAAAAGAACAGTCATGTAATTGATCTCAGTCTGGTGGGCCACTATGCCGCCACCGATTTTTGGGAACCGCTCAAACGCAATGCCACGGCCACGATGCTATTGGAGCCGGAAGAGTTTTATATCCTCGCCTCCAAGGAACGTATCCAGGTTCCACCTGGCTATTCATCGGAAATGGTGGCGTATGAAGCCGCCTGCGGGGAATTACGAACCCATTATGCCGGGTTCTTCGATCCGGGGTTTGGCTATGCCAACCCAAACCGGAAAGGCACCCAGGTGGTATTGGAGGTCCGTCCTCACGATGTGCCTTTCCGTATTCATGACGGACAGACGTTTTTTAAGGTCGTCTATGAGAAGATGCGGGATATCCCCACGCAGTTATATGGATCGGCCTTAGGGTCTTCCTATTACCAGCAGGGGCTCACACTCAGCAAACATTTTAAGTGGTAACTATGAGTACAGAAACCGAACAACCTCAGTCGACCGACCCTGTTGCTCCCAAGCCAGTGCCTCCCCGCCCGCCAGTCAGGGATGAGGACCAGGAGGATCAAGAGAATCTGCAGATGCAGGTAGCCATGCGTATGGTGGGATCCGCCATGGTCTTTATCGGGTTTTTGCAGGTTTTTCTGTCCGCCAGTACCGGTGCCGAAATCAGCATCTTCCCCATGATTATTTATTTTTCAGGAATGGCCATGTGGGCCTATTCCTCCGTGGACAACCTCACCGTCCGTTATACGGTGATGGCGTTGTCTCTGCTTTGCGCGATGGCATTTATGCATTTTGGGGAAGTGTTATTTTGGCATAAGTATCTGATTTACTGGGGCACGATCGGGGTCGTCGTGTTTTTTATGTTCAAAAATCCCAAGAAACCCGCCGGCTCGTAGGCCAACGTTCTTAATCCTTAGTCTTTCCTATTGTGTGGCAGCCATTAGGTTTTCCATGGGCATCGCCGTGATCATTCCGGTCTTAAATGAACAGAAGGCCTTGCCGGATTTGTTGCCCGTCTTGATACCACTGGGGTTTGAGGAAATTATTGTGGTAGATGGAGGAAGCCGGGATGGCACGGTGGATGGCGCCAGAAAGATGTTGGAATCGGCATCCGACTCCCGCTATCGGATCATTTCCGGTCCATGTGGGCGGGCTTCCCAAATGAACGCCGGGGCAGCTCTGGCCAACTCCGAAATTTTGGTATTTTTGCATGCTGACACCCAATTGCCGGACAATGCCAGGCAAGTGATAGCAGACGCCATGGATGATCCGCAGTGTGTCGGTGGACGGTTTGATGTACGATTTCCACGGGACACTGGTTATGCATGGATGGTGAGCCGGCTCATGAGTCTGCGCTCACGCTGGTCGGGGATCTTCACTGGCGATCAAACCATGTTTGTGCGACGTTCCGTGTTTGAAGAGTTGGGGGGCTTTGCGAATATTCCTCTTATGGAAGATATTGAATTCAGCCGCCGGTTGAAGCGAGTTGGCACGATCGCGCCTCTGCGAGCGAAGGTCATTACCTCGTTTCGACGGTGGGAACAGCAGGGCCCTCTCCGCACAATCGTGCGCATGTGGATGCTCCGCGCGTGGTATTGGCTAGGATGGGATCCGCGTCGTCTTCAGCAGTATTATGACACCGTCCGGTAACGACCCAGCTCTCCGTCGATCACGTCCCTCACACCAGAGCCAGGGTGGGAGACGTCGATCTCTCCCGCCTGAGACATCGGCGATTATTGTTTTTGCGAAGGCACCGGTTGCCGGTCAAGTCAAAACACGCCTGTGTCCGCCTCTCACGCCTGATGAGGCAGCCAGTCTCCACGGAAGTCTCGTCTTAGATATCCTGGAGCGATGCCAATCTCTCAGGGGCTATGATTGCATCCTGGCCGGAACGCCCTCTCCCCATCATCCCTTCTTTCGGGCCATGGAGGCTCGATTTAAGATTCCCGTCTGGGATCAAATAGGGGACGATCTGGGAACTCGCATGGCAGCAGCATTCAAGCAAGCGCTCGGTTCCCCATATCGTTCGGTTGTGGTCATTGGAACGGACATTCCCGGCATAAATGGGCCGATTCTCACAACGGCACTCGACAGTCTTCAGGATCATGATGTCGTGTTAGGTCCCACCATGGATGGCGGGTATTATTTAATCGGGCTGCGCAACCCCGTGCCGGAACTGTTTGAGAACATACCGTGGTCCACGGAGCAGGTATATGCCCTTACAGAGCAGAAGGTAAAAATGCTGGGCCTATCGTTAAAAATCCTACCGAAACTCCGTGATCTTGATACGGTGGAGGATCTTCACATGTGTATCCGGGATTCGAAAGATCGGCAGAATCAGATGTTTTCTTCTCGCACCAAAAATGTGTTGCAGGAGTTGGCCAAGCGATTGACCAACCGCGAATAAGGAAATAATCATTCTTTTTGAATGACGGGAGTGTCTACACGAGTACCACGGGAGAAATGAGAAATGATTGACCGTGTGGCGTTGATCACTGGCGGGGCCAGAGGAATTGGAAGGGGTATCGCGCTGGACTTGGCGGACAAGGGTTGGAGGGTGGCTCTTTGCTATCGTACCAGTCAGCAGGAAGCTGAGGAAGTCAAACGTGGCATCGAGGGACGGGGTGGAAAGGCCTTGGCCATTCAATGTGATGTCTCCGATCCTGTTGCGGCCACACAGCTTGTTCGGCATGTGGAAGGTGCCTGGGGCAAGATTGATGCGCTGATCAACGGGGCCGGGCCCTACCATCGCATCTCACTGTTTGAGGAAACTGTTGAGGGATGGTCGGACATGTTCACAAATAATCTCCACCCGATCTTTTACCTCGCGAAGGCCGTGGCGCCGGGAATGAAAGCCAGAAAATCTGGCCGTATTATTTCGTTCAGCATGGCCAACGCGGACAAAATGGAAGCCCAACCGCATGTGACCGCCCATTATATAGCTAAAGCCGGCGTGCTCATTCTGACCAGGACCCTGGCGAAAATGTTGGCCCCTGATGGCATTACCGTGAATGCGATTTCACCGGGATTTATCGATTCCGGTAGCGCGCCACCGGGAGAACTGGACGGGATAGCAAAAAAAATTCCGGCCGGTTATATCGGGGAAATCGAAGATACCGTTCAAGCCGTTCGTTATTTCCTCTCTGACGAGGCTCGCTATGTGACGGGAGCCAATCTGCACGTGAGCGGCGGCTGGGGAGTCTGAAGCCTCGAAGCTGTCATCAAAGAACAGAATGCAGGCTTTCTCAAGACTTACCCTCCTTGTGCCATGCTAGACAAACGGGAGAGCGTCTTTCAAGATCTTGCCTCTCGTCCCGCTTCTTGCTCGTACCCGGGGCCGTTTTTTTCCATCCAGGTGATTCCAAAAATCTCCCCAAAGTGGTGGGCGATTTGTGTCCGCACCCTGTGTGAATCTATTGGTCTCCCAAGGTTCTTTGCCATGGAAACCATCGTACAGCCTTCAATCCCACATGGCGCCAAGAGGGTGAACGGTTGGAGATCGATGTTCACGTTTAAGGCAAATCCGTGCATGGTCACCCCACGGGAAATTCGTACGCCGATGGAGGCAATTTTTTCCATGCACCTGGCGGATGTTTTCACCCACACCCCCCGAAACGATTCATGACGACATCCGGCAATCCCCCATTCCGCTAACGTGCGAATCAGGACCTCCTCCAATTGCTGGACATAAATTTTTGGACCAGGACAGAAATTTCGAAGTCGTAAAATCGGATATCCAATTATCTGTCCGGGGCCATGATAGGTCACAGATCCGCCCCGCCCGGTCTGATGAAGGTGGATCCCCATGTGCTGCAGTTCGGTCCAGCGAGGCTCCCAATGTTCAGACTTAGTTGTTCGTCCCAATGTGATGACAGGTTCATGTTCGGTCAATACCAATGTGTCGGGCCGACGGTCCTCGAGACGTTGGGCAACCAGAGACTGTTGAAGCTCCAAGGCTTCCGCATAGAGTAGCCGAGGAAACGTCAGCACCATTCCCGGTTGTCGAGAATCGACGAGAGCCATAGGAATGCGATCTCAGGAGGAAGTGAACCCTAAGGGGAGGCCCAGGACTTTCAGGATAGGGGGTGGGAGGCGTTTGATTTTGCCGTTGGTATCCACGGCCACAAGGGTTGCTGATCCTTCCACGACCAATCTTTTGCTGGTGCGATCTTTGATGACATGGGAAAACGTGAGAGAGGTTCGTCGATCGGCCGCTACCGTCGTCTCGACCTCCAGGATGTCTCCATAGGTGGCGGCTGATCGATAGGAAAGTTCAGCGCGTATCACGCGAAATTCAGTTCCTTCTTGTATTAATGCGGCAACCGACAGGCCATGGCTATCGAAGTAATGCGTTCGGGCTCGTTCAAAGTATTTTAGATAGTTGGCGTAGTAGACGACTCCTCCACAATCTGTATCTTCATAATAGATCCGTACCTCCATTCCGGCCGGTCGCTTCCCCTACACATTCATGGTTGGAAATTCTGGAAGGTCGGTGGGGGCCACGCCACTTAATTTTATCACCAGGTCGTAAAGCTGGTGGTAGCGTTCGGGTTTAATGGGTTCAAATCCGTAGCCCAGTAGCGCATGATCAGCGGCATCAAATAAGGATTTCATTTTAGACCAATCCGTGACAAAGCGTTGCCCCATGGGATCTCCAAACGCAGCCAACGCCTGAAATTGTGCCTGCAAAGGAAGGCGATATTTCCCATCAATTTCATTGAGATATTGTCTGCGACAGGTTTCTCGCAAGTCCTCCGGGAGTTGCTCGAGGTTCACATCCCAACTTTTCAGGTGATACTGGGTATACAAACGGGATTGAGCAAAGGCTTCCAAGGCTCGAAGCAGGACGTGAGTGGCAACTTCCAGATCCCGTCCGTGATCTCCGCGGCGTTTTGCCCATGCCAATAAGTCGAGAGCCACCGCCGGCTTAATATCTTTCGAATCCAGCACGATTCGTTCAAGGAACGTGAGATTTGCTTTGAGGAGGTGAATGAGGCGATCCATGCCTGGAGGGCCGCCCCACACGGAGGCCAGCTCCAAGGCTTTGATCCCGCCTTTTAATTTTTCCCAGGCAGGACGATACAGGAGTTGATCCCACAGGCCATAGCCCTGTGCCACATCGGCCAGGGCTCGATAAAAGGGTTTCAGTCCGCCGCTGATTCGATGTTCCAACGTGTGAAACCCTTTAACGGCCGCATCATAAGAACCATGATTGAAATGGTAACAAGTGTCGTGTCGCAGATGCGGCGCCTCTTCGTCCCAAGGATTGGCAGAGGCTTCAGATTGCGACAACAATTTGGTGATCGCTACAACGGCCTGGTCTGCAGATGGAAAAGGATGGCCGGGAAACGACAGCACTTTGGTGGAAAAGGGAAATCCTGTCAGCACCATGGCGGAAGCCATGCCAACGGTCGCGCTGGTAATATCAATCACCAGTTCCCCGGGCATCACGTTCCAGGTCGTTAACAGAGGGCCAAGCCCATGAGCCAGGGCTTTCTGGCATGCAGAAAAACTTTCAGGGGAAGGGGTGAAGATCCAGTCCCAACGCTGTGGCATGCGTGACAAGGCCGGAGGGATCTGAGATTCTACGACCTGTTTATGGGACTCGTGCAGAAAAAAACACACCATGTCAGGATTCAAGTGCCGGACAATGGCGATGGCGGACGTAGGGTCGGCTTGAATGGCGAGTAGGAGTGCTTTGGTAGGGATATGGGCACTCACAATGGGTCGACTATATCATCGGTTGAGGAGCCCGGCAAGAAAACCGATGCTGGATATTATGCTCTCAACCGGGAATCCCGGTATTTCTCTTCTCACAGTGTGAAATTTGTTTCCTATCCTGATAGAATCGGCCACGATGAATATTGATGCGGTCATCCAGGCCTTTGAAACCAGTGCCGATGTCAAAAATGAATTTATCCGGACCCACGCGGAACGCGTCGTGGAAATTGGTCAATTGCTGATCCGGGCATTTCGTGAAGGCCGAAAGGTCTTGCTCTTTGGGAATGGTGGGAGTGCGACGGATGCCTCGCATCTTGCCGCGGAGTTTGTGGGCCGGTATCGACGCGATCGAGATCCCCTTCCTGCCCTGGCGTTGGCCTGCGATATGGCTGCCATTACCTGTATTGCGAATGATTATGACTATACAGATATTTTCTCCCGGCAAATAAAGGCGCATGGCCGCAAGGGGGATGTGGCTATTGCCATTAGCACCAGCGGGAACTCCCTGAACGTGATCCGTGGTGTGGAAGCGGCCACGGACAGTGGCCTTGTCACCGTGGCCTGGACAGGCGCCACCGGGGGTAAAGTCGGAGATCTCGTCGATTATTGTTTTCGGGTCCCTTCTTCGGTGACGGCACGTATTCAAGAATGTCATATTACGCTGGGTCACGTGTTGTGCGAATTTATTGAAGAGCGTCTTTTTGGTGACCAGGGCTAAATCATTGCCGACCGGTACGTCTCCGAAGCTGAATCTCGCCCGGCTTCGCACCTACCCGCTTCAAACCCGCCATTCCAAAGTGAAAATGGCGGATTTTGCTTCACCCTGGCAGCGTGCTGGTTCCTTTCAAGCCTTCCTTAAAACCTTACCGGATATTTTAGCGGGCAAAACTTTCAGAGCTGTGGTGTCGGCGATCGTTGATGCCAGACGACGGGGAAAACCGGTGATCCTCGGCATGGGCGCCCATCCGACCAAGGTCGGTCTTAATCCCATTATCGTGGACCTGATGCGCAAGGGTGTGATTACTGCCGTGGCCATGAATGGAGCCGTCATTATTCACGATTTTGAGATAGCCTATCTTGGGCAAACCTCGGAGGAGGTCGAAGCCGAAATTGATTCCGGACGATTTGGCATGGCAGAAGACACGGGACGCATTTTAAATGAGGCGATTGTGCAGGGATGGCAACAGGGTTTGGGCATTGGAGAAGCGGTCGGCCGGTATCTTTTGAAGTATCCCAAGCAATTTCCACATCGGCGAAGGAGTTTGCTGGCGGCCGGTGTGCAACTTGGTCTTCCCGTCACGGTGCATGTGGCGATCGGGACCGATATTATTCACATGCATCCCCAGGCAAACGGCGAAGCGATTGGTGGCGGCTCGTTATTGGATTTTCGCAAGCTGGCCGCAGTGGTGTCGAAGATGGAAGGGGGCGTGTATATCAATTTGGGATCAGCGGTCATGATGCCGGAAGTCTTTCTCAAAACCGTGACGTTGGGGCGGAATCTGGGACGAGCCTTAAAACAGATCACGACGGTGAATATGGATTTTCTTCCCCATTACCGGCCGATGACCAACGTCGTCAAACGGCCAACGCAAAAAGGTGGAAAAGGGTATGCGTTGACCGGCCATCATGAATTGATGGTTCCGCTTTTGGCCGCAGCCGTGCTGGAGGCGCTGGGTAGGTGAGGCATTCTCAGGTGACTGCGAAATTATGGACAGGGGATAATCAGGTGCGGGCTTAAGGAGGAGAACCCTCATGAAAAAGAAAATTCTCATCGTCGATGATCATCCCGACATTGTCCTCATGCTTACAGACCGCTTAGAGGCCCTGGGATATGACACGATTTCCGCTGGCAATGGCCAAGAAGCGTTGGAGAAATATGAGCAGGACTTTCCTCACCTCATGCTGTTGGATTTGGAAATGCCACAGATGGCCGGCATGGAAGTGTTGCACCAATTAGCCAAAATGAGTGTGAAAAAAAATGGAGAGGCTGATTCTCAGACATTTGGCGGAGGAGAGTGCCTCCCCTTGCCTGTAGTGGTCATGACGGCTCATGGCACAATTTCCAAAGCCGTTGAAGCCATGAAAGCCGGAGCGTATGACTTTCTCACGAAGCCTATTGAGCTGGACCATCTGGCCATTGTCCTCAAAAAGGTTCTAACACGGGAAGCATTAGGGCGGCAGGTTGCCTCGTTGCGCACGGAGGTGGAAAGCCGGTATAGCCAAATCGTGGGGAATAGCTCTCAGGTGCATTCAATGGTGGAGTTGGCAAAACGGGCCGCGGAAGCCGATGCCACTGTGTTGCTGCTGGGAGAAAGCGGGACGGGAAAGGAATTGTTTGCCCGGTCAATTCACCAATGGAGCGACCGGCGGGACATGCCGTTCAGTATCATCAATTGCGTAGCTCTCACGGAAACCCTCTTGGAGAACGAACTCTTTGGGCATGAAAAGGGGGCGTTTACCGGTGCAGACTCTCTCCAGAAAGGGAAAATCGAAGCCGCGGATGGGGGAACCGTTTTCCTGGATGAAATTGGCGACATGCCGCTGGGGCTTCAGGCTAAATTACTTCGGGTGCTTCAGGATCATGAGTTTCCCCGGGTGGGTGGGACGCGATTGGTCCGCGTCAACATTCGGGTGATTGCGGCCACCAACAAGGATCTGAAGCGAGCGGTTAAAGAGAGGACCTTTCGGGAAGACCTGTATTTCCGGCTGAATGTCGTGAACTTGTTATTGCCTCCATTGCGGGATCGTCCCGAAGATATCATTCCTCTTGCCGAACATTTTTTAGCCCGCCACATGCGGGAAATGAAAAAACGGAAGCGGAATTTTTCCAAGTCTGCCATTCAAACGATGCGATGCTACGCATGGCCCGGCAATATTCGGGAGCTGGACAATGCGATTGCTCGAGCCGTGGTGTTGGGAGTAGAGGAAGAAATTTCTCCAGACCTCTTGGGATTGGGGGGAGGAAAAGATGAACTCGATGAGATCGACAATCTCCCCTACCATGAATCCCTGGACCGGTTCGGTACCCGCATTCTGGAGCAGGCCATGCGTCGAAGCAACTGGAGCCAAACCAAAGCCTCAGAACTCCTTGGACTTCAACGCACTTACCTCTCTCGCCTCCTCAAACAAAAAGGCATTCAGCAAGGGACTGAGAGTTCCTGATCATTTTTGGATTTCGAGGAACCGGGAAAAGACTCCCCAAGGTTCAAACGACCAATGGTTTACTGGTAAAGGGGAATGATGACCTATTGTCCTATTTGGAATCGGTCCGAATGCTGGCATTCGTACTGATATCCCCATGAAAAACCGCCTGCTGGGTTCCGGAAAGCCTATTTGTGGGCATAGTGGGTATCAGTCAGGTTAGACATGGTAAACATTATAAGCCCTTGGCAACTGAAATACCTTGTGCCGAGCCTGTAAAAACCGTGGTGGTGGGTCGGGGTTGGGTGAGGGGGGCAAGAAGTTCTCCAATATCAAAAGGCTGGAGACTTTTCTTCTTTTGAAAGAATGCCAAGTGGTCGGTTGCTTCGGTCATTGAGGAAGAAATGGAGTTTCAGATCCGCCGGCGAGCAGAGGAAGGCTAAAAAACAGACACAGCCATATCCCGATAATCGTGTAGGCTTTGAAAGGCACTCTGAATGCCAGCTTGATCATTGAGGGTTGCACCTTGCTTAACCCCACGAATTTCCTCAGCTAAACTCAAAAGTCCCTAGTGCTTTTTCGCTCCTTCCTGGGTAGTCGTATTCAATTCCTCCGACTTGCTATCTTTTTTCTGCGGACAGATTCTCAGTCATGTGAGCTTCGTAAACGGGTTTCATGGTTTCAGACCCGGCCGTGTAAGGAGTGGTATGAGGACCTGGGTGCCGAACAAAATTTTAGGCCTTAGGTGATTTCTCCAATGCAGGACGGGTCACCGCGCAGGTAAATTCCTGGCCTTGAAAATTGAGCAGGTACACTGAAATCTCAATAGGGAATTCCTGGCCATTTTTGGTGCGGTGGATCGATGGGTAGGATAAAGGTTGACCCTTCCTCAAGCTTTCCAGGCATTGTTGGAATTTTTCATTGTCATGGTAGGGGGCAATGTCGGGAATTCGAAGTGTTTTGAGTTCTTCCTGTGTATATCCTAAGGAGTCGCAAGCCGCCTGATTGGCAAAACGTAAGCGTTTATCCGAATCCGCCACCATGATTCCATTGGGTACATGATCAAAAGCGAATTGCATAAGTTGAGCGTACTCTGCCAGCTGCTCATATGCGGTGAGGTTCAATGGGTGCTGCGTTGCGTCATGAAGGGAAGCCCCGGTTGAGCTTGGTTGAAGAAGGGAAGGGAAGGTGGCAATGGGATGGGTGGGTGCGAAAGAGCCTTGCCGCCCTGCGATCGCGATGTTTCGTGCCAAACAGGCTCGATGAATGGCGGATTTAACTTCCTGCCGTTGGTACGGTTTGGTGAGGTAAGCAAAGGCTTTATCGAGGATGTCCGGATGGGCAGTCCTTCGTAAGGAGGTAAAGGCGGTCAAGAGAATGACGGGCAGATGTGGATGCGTTTGAGAGAGTTCGTTGAGCACTTCAATGCCATCCCGATCTGGAAGTCCGACATCAAGAAGCACGATATCATACGACGATGTCGTACTTTTTTTGAGGGCGGCCCCTCCGGTCTCCACGGAATCCACCTCAAAGCCTTCCTGGCGAAGGTAGTCAGAAAGGGCAAGAAGAATGTCGGTGTCGTCATCCACGAGCAAAATGCGCGGCTTCGTGGACAAGGTTGACATGTTTCCTTTCTTTGGAGGCGAATCAGAGGATTGTAAAATTTTGGCAGGCAAGGTCACCTAGAAATATCCCTACTTTCCTCCAGCCATTCAAAAAGCTCTGCAATTTATAGGCTTGCGTAAATGTTTGTTTTTCGAGGAAAGAGGGAATTGCCAAAATTAATAATGTATCTGTTCCGATACCGGTTGTATCGAAACGGATACATGTTTGACAGATCGTATTGGTGATTCTTAGGAGGGTGTGGTCGATGGTGTTACGGGTAAGATAACACAGAAGCGACTACCCTCTCCGGGGGTACTTTCCACCCAAATCGATCCACCGTGCAGCTCGACCAAACTCTTCGTAATAGCCAGGCCGAGGCCAGCTCCGCGATTTTTCATTTCAGAGGATTGCCCACGGTAAAACCGTTCAAAAATCGTCTGTTGTTCCTCGAGAGGAATGCCGCAGCCGCTATCAATGACGCATGTTTGAATCATGCCGTCGTCCCGCTGGTTGACTTCCACTGTCACGGTTCCGGGAGATTCTGTAAATTTGAGGGCGTTGTTGATGAGGTTGGTAAAAATCTGAATGAGTTTATCCCTATCGCCCTGGATGAATCCGATGGGATCGGAAATATGGGCTTTGAGAATGAGCGAACGTTCCTGCGCGATAGATTGTAACGTTTCCACGACCTCTCTGGCGAGGCTGCCCATGTTGACGGGGCTCCGGTGCAAGTCCATGCGGCCTGCTTCGATGCGGGAAAGGTCCAAGAGATCATTTATCATCCGAGTGAGTCGTTCGATGTTGTATTTCATCCGTTCGAGATAGAAGGATTGTCGGTCATTCAGATCGCCGACCAAGCCATCCAACATGTTTTCCACCAACCCTTTAATAGAGGTCATCGGGGTGCGAAGTTCATGTGAGACAATGGACACGAAGGAGGACTTCAACCGGTCTAATTCCTGAAGACGTTCATTGGCGGACTGCAAATCTTGCGTGCGTTCTTTGACTCGTTCTTCGAGAGTTTGAGCGAGCTTTTCGACTTCCTCATAAGTTTGTGCGTTGTCGATGGCCACCGCTACGTGACTGGCTATGGTCAAAAGCAAATCCAGATCTTCCTGGGTGCAGCGTTGATGGCCCCGATCGGCTCCCAGATATCCCAGCACGCGTTGATGACTCAGCAGCGGGGCGCACACAAAAGAGATCACTTCCATTTGTCGACAGATGGGAAGGATGAGAGGGCTCACCTGATGAGCGATTTCCTCCAGATCGTACGCCAAGACCGGACGTCCGTGGAGCAAAAGGGTCTCATCTATGCTTCCTGGAGAAATGGGAAATTCAAGGTGTCGAATTTGCTTCTCTATTTCCAGAGGCACCCCTGACACATCGGAGACCATGGCCTTGGTGCCTCCAGGGTTCTGGAGAACCAGGATCATGCGTTGGAATCCCAGATTTTTTCGAAGAAGCTTCAGGACAGTGGAAAACAGTTTTTGGACATCAAGTGTCGAGGTAATCACAATTCCGGTTTGATGCAAGGTACTGAGTTGTGTGACCTGCTTCGTGATGGTGTGAACATAATGAGAGATGGCTTCTTCACGTTGTTGGAGGGCTCGCGCCATCCGATCGATGCTGGTGGTGAGTTGTCCCACTTCATCCTGCGTGTCTGCAGTGACCGTCACGGACAAATCTCCTTCAGCGATTTTATGAGACATTTCCGCCAAACGCCGAAGAGGCGTGACGATGCGATTGGCTAACAGAATGGTGAGAAGAATACCTACAAAGATGATTCCCAGGGTGAGCAGACCGATATTCCATACTGTTTCGTTGAGGGATTGTTGCATGGGTGCAGTGGTTATGCCGATTTGAATGATGCCGATGAGGCTGGATTGTCCCGAGGAAACCTTGGGACTGTCTTGAAGGTTTTCTGAGGACAGCAGTTCTAAAGTCGAGGCTAGTTCATGTTTTCGGTAAACGGGAAGGGCGAAGTCATAAATGGTTTCTGATCCAAACATGAATCCCTCTGCAGACTTCTTTTCCACGGATCTTTTAGGCAGGAGTCCTTTTTTGAGAGGTGAGGAATATAAGACCGTCATGAGCGGTTCGATTTTGGAAATTTTGGAAGCCGCTGTGATGAGTGATTCCGTGAGGGAATCATCCGGAAATAAGGGCTGCGTTTCGTCACGACGTAACTCCGTGATATCCACTAACCTCCCTTTTGATTTTTCGACTAACACCTTGCCGTCCTGGTCTCTTGCGATGGCGTAGACGACTTCCGATAGGGATATTGCGCCATCAAGCATTCTCTCCAGATAGTGCAAATCCTGGTTGATTAATCGATTGAGGCTTATATTCTGCAGTGTTTTAACCAGAACCTTGCCCGTATTGAGCAAGGAGGTTTCCATGACCTCGGCTTCCTGTTGGATGAGATATCCACTGAGACTTGAGCAGGCGAGAACAATAACCAGGCTGACGAACAAGGAAAATTTTGTTCGCAAGGTGAGATACCCTGGCTCCAATCCAGTCGGTTCAGTTGGGAGGGGCGGCGATGGATGGGCGTGTGGCGGGTTAAAATTGCTCATCGAATTGCCTTAGGAGGTCAAAAGTGATGGATAAGCCCAAATGCCTTGCGGACCTTAGATTGATGGAACGCCGAACACGTCCGGGTGATATGATTGTTCCCAATAGAGACGGAGTAGCCTGCTGGGCCAACTGGTGAGATAGCTGAGCTGCCAGTTTGCCAATGTCCGCATAACGGAAGTACGTTCCAACGACGGCGCCGCTGCGGACTAAATCCGCAGAGAAGCCGAGGAGGGGGACCTTGGCTTCCAATGTCGTACTTAGCAAAAAGTCCAGGGTGTTTTCGGTGAGGATGGTACTGTCTGGCAGGAGCCACAAGACGTCGATGCGATTCTTGATGGCATTGAGTGCTTTCGAGACATCTTTTTCGGCAGATACTTCCTCCGTGACGATCCTGAATCCCGACGCCTCCGCGTCTTGCAGAAGCTGGCTCCACATCCCTTTCGTTTTTTCTGGATCGAAGAGCACGCCGATGCGTGAGACACTGGGAACCAGGGTTTGTAAGGTTTGCAGGCGTTGGTGAAACGGGATATGAAAAGAGAGGCCGACCATGTTGTCTGTCGGTAAGCCATATTTTTTCGGGTCAATAACCAAGCAAAATATGACGGGGATTTTCTGAATTTGGAGTTTGGCGGTCACAGCCGCTTTTAACCCCACGGCCAACACGACTTTGGCATTGGATGCGCGAATGCGGCGGGCTAAGTTCCGGCCTTCTGCTATGTCATCCTTGAGGTCATATTCCGAGGTGACGTGGAAAGAGGGAGGGAGTGCGGATTTAAATGCGGTAATGGCTTCCGAATAGGCGCTGATGTCTGCGGACTTCAGGATGGCGACTTCCTCCGCAGAGGTGACAGTGGACAGGTCGAGGAAAAGTCCCACACACACGATCACCCGGACAAGTTTCCTCCAATAGGCTGATCGGTGGCAAAAAGCCCTCAAATGGTTCATCGTGTCTCAAGGACGTTTATGAGGTTATTCGTTCTACCATATGGTCAGGAAATGGTTGATTGTTGATTCATTCGAAACGATGAATAAGTGGTTACATTGCCGAGTGTCTGGTCATAGAGATTCTTCCTTAATCTTCTTTGCTTATTGTGCGGGAAAGAATCAGGGATTCCATTCATCAACCGTATATGCGGTGATCTCTCATCAGGTGCGATCTTATTTTCCCTCAAAGTTTCCCGGGTTGAGGCGCAAACGCAACTTTCACCCTGGAGTCTCACCCAAATATTGGAAAGAAGCAAGGGTAGTACCGAGGGAAAACTCGTCACAAAATGTCGGGAAATTTCCTGGTCAGAAATGAGCAGGAATTTAAGTGGATGGGGGCCTAGGAAGCGAGCAAGACCGGAAACCGTCTAGGATGGATACTCAGATGGAATGGGAAAGTCTCTTTAGCGTATTGGAGAAAATACCGCGGCGTTCGCAACTATTCCCAAGACCACTCTGGCATCGAATGAATGTGGCGGTAAAAACTTTATGGTACCCGATGCCACTCGTATTCTGAGACAAACTGGGCGGTAAGTGAGCGAATCAATTTGGATTCTGCCGTTTCACGAATTATGGGAGTCTGGTAATGCGGTTGCCATCCACAATTAAGACAGCGGACCACGATTTCATTCGAAGTTTCTCCACCCTCTTGATGCACAAGGCCTTGGCATTTTGGACATTGAGCGAGTGTGTCGGCACAGTAGGCCGAGGGATCGGGTCTAAGGGATTCCAAATGGATACGAGTATGGCGTCGGCGAATTTTTCTGTGCGTGGTGGCTGGGTTATTCGTCGATGAATTGGTTCTTTGTTGGAGAATGGATTTCATCATGTGGATCCCTTTCTTAAAATAAAAGCGGTGGTGAGGTGCCCTTAAGTCTTCAGGATTGTTCACTTTCCATCGCAATTACGTTTCCCGGTGGTAACTAGAGATTCAAGCAAGAGAAGTGCCTGAAGAACTTGAATAAATCCTAGGAAGTAAATGCCAACAATTATTAAGCAATATACTGTGCTAAAAAAATTTGAAGCTTACGCAAGGGCAGAGGGGGAGGAGGAATCACTAGGTATCTAAATGGATACAGAATGTATCCCATCAGATACATGTAATGGGTGGTGTAAATTTTTAGGGAATGGCAGGGGGATATGGCGTGTATGGGAA
>JBATLR010000442.1:0-15077 GCA_049289415.1 Nitrospirales bacterium | reverse complement strand
GTCAACCAGGTGACCCCGAACCTGTTTGCCCGCTATCGCACGGCACAGGATTATGCCAGTGCGGATCCAGCCGAATTAGAAGCGCTTATTCGAACAACGGGATTTTACAAAAATAAAGCGCGTCATCTCATTGGCTGTGGCCAAGCTCTGGTGCAGCGTTTTGACGGAATGGTCCCCGGAACGATGAAGGATTTAACTACTCTGCCCGGCGTTGGACGAAAAACAGCCAATGTTATTTTGGGGAGCTCTGTGGGGGAGCCTGCCGTGGTGGTCGATACTCATGTGAAGCGGGTAGCCAATCGCCTCGGATTGACCAGAAGCCAGGATCCGACCAAAATTGAAGAGGATCTTCAACGCCTCATACCCAAATCGCAATGGACGAACGGGGCTCAACGCCTCCTGCTTCATGGGCGATATGTGTGTCTGGCCAGAACGCCAAAGTGTGCTCATTGTGTGCTTGATTCAGACTGTGGATGGGAAGGAAAACGAAAGCCAACATGAAAAGTATGACCGGTTTTGGAAAACGAGAATCGCTTTGTCAGGGAACCATGGTGGGGGTTGAAGTACGATCTGTGAATCATCGGTTTTGCGAGTTGATGGTGCGTCTGCCTAAGTCGCTGTCTCATATGGAGTTGGAACTGAAAGAGCAAGTCAAGCGTACCTGCGAGCGTGGTCGCGTTGAGTTAACCGTGACCATGAATGGTGGAGGGTCTGGAGCCACGAAGATTGTCCAATTAGATCGCGCCATGGCGAAGCGATATATTCAAGGGTTGCGGGAATTGCAACGGGAATTCAAACTGAGTGGAACGGTGGATGTGAATGTGGTGGCAGGATTTCGTGATCTATTTTCCACCAGTGAGGAGCCTCTGGTGATCAAGGATGTGCCGAAGGTCGTTGAGGGGTTAGTCCAGCGTGCCTTGGCCGATTTAGAAAAAATGCGCAAGAAAGAAGGCTCTGTCTTACTAAAAGATCTCTTGCAGCGGGTTCAGATAGTCGAGGAACGGCTTCAGGTGGTTCAGCAACGCATTCCTTCTGCACTGGAGGTGTCCGCGGATCGTTTGAAAGCTCGTGTTGCCAAGTTATTAGAGGGGGAGCGGATAAACGACGATCGAATTGCTCAAGAAATAGCCATGTTGGCAGAACGATCAGACGTGACGGAAGAATTAACACGATTGGAAAGTCACGTGACACAATTTCGTTCCACACTCAAATCCAAAGGGCCGGTGGGCAAGCGCCTTGATTTTCTTCTCCAAGAAATGGGAAGGGAAGTCAATACCATTGGATCAAAGGCGAGCGACTCCGAGATCTCCGGGCAGGTTGTGGAGTTAAAGAGTGAATTAGAAAAAATCCGTGAACAGGTCCAAAATATTGAATAATCAATCTATGTCATAACGTCGGAGGAACGGTGGGAGTCACGGGAAAAAAATTGTTATTTGTCGTTTCAGGTCCTTCTGGAGTGGGGAAGTCAACGCTCTGCCGTCATATTTTGAAGACGATTCCCGACATTCGCCTTTCGGTTTCGTACACCACGCGGAAGCCCCGGTCAGGCGAAACGGATGGCAAGGAGTACAAGTTTATTTCGGAAACGGAGTTTCACACAAAAATTTCCGAGCACGCGTTTGCGGAATATGCTGAAGTCTATGGACGATTATACGGAACACCCTGGAAGGAGTTGGAGCAGGAGTCCGGTTCGAACACGGATATCTTGTTGGACATCGATGTCCAGGGTGCGCGACAGGTTATGAAAACGCTCCAAAAAGCCGTGACCGTGTTTATTCTGCCCCCTTCCTTAGAAGTGCTTCGGGCCCGTCTGGTTGAACGAGCGACGGATACAACGGACGAGCAGGAGCGTCGGTTTCAGAAGTCCCAGGATGAAATGCGGAGCTATTCGGAATACCAATATACGATTCGCAATGAAACCTTGGAGCAGGCCATCGAGGAACTCCAATCCGTCATTATGGCCGAACGTGTTCGAACCACCCATATCGATGCCGCGCATGTGTTTCGATAATTGCTGCATTGATGGGGTTATTTTGTGTAGACTAATCACTCTGAACGTGTGTTTTTCACAGAAAGGAAAGAGGATATTCAATGGATGCATTATCGTTACTACCCCAACATCACCAAAAAGAATTTGATTCGCGGTATCGGATTGTGCTGATTGCCGCTCAGCGGGCCAAACAATTGATTCGGGGTGGAGAGCCGTATGGAGCCAGTAAATTTTCGAAAGCCACTTCAAGAGCCTTGGAAGAAGTGCTCAACGGGCAGGTTCCGTATTTAATTGGCCAGGAAGCCAAAGAGGCCATTAAAAATGCCAAACGCGCGAATGAACGCCCCATTGATCCGGCTCTTTACGCACAGCCGGATGAAAACGCTCAAGAGATCAAAAAAGAATTGAGTGTGTATATAGATGACACGGCTCAACATCTTGGCACGGTGGTCGAACCTGAAGAAGCATAGCTGAAATCACTTGGCGAAAGAATGCAGAAGATGAGCACCGGGTTAGCGGGCAAGCGGATTATCCTGGGGGTAACGGGAAGTATTGCGGCCTATAAGGCGGTCGGGCTCCTACGTCTGTTGACGCAAGCCGGTGCCAGCGTGCATGTGGTCATGACGGATTCAGCCATCCGGTTTATCGCCCCTCTGACGTTTGAAGTGCTGTCCCAGAATCCGGTGGCGAGTGATGTCTTTGCCGGCCATCAGGACATGAAGCATCTGTCCTTAACGGAACAAGCCGATTTGTTGGTCGTGGCTCCCTGTACCGCGAACACGTTAGCCAAATTGGCTCTGGGGGTAGCCGACAATTTGCTCGGAACCCTTTCGCTCACCGTTCAATGTCCGGTGATGATTTGTCCAGCGATGGATGGAGAAATGTGGGCCCATCCGGCGGTCCAAGCCCATGCGCAGACCCTTCGTCATCGAGGGGTCGTTCTGGTCGAGCCGGAAGTCGGGGCGTTGGCCTCCGGAGAATGGGGACAGGGGCGTTTAGCTGCGGAGGAAAGCATTATGTCGACCGCGGTTAACCTGTTGCGTCGCCGAATGGATTGGCAAGCGGAGCGTGTCTTGATATCGGCAGGTCCCACCCAGGAGCCCATTGATCCTGTGCGATTTATCAGTAACGGGTCATCAGGCAAAATGGGATTTGCCTTGGCCGAGGCAGCCGCCGCACGTGGGGCCGAGGTCGTCCTAGTGACGGGTCCCACCCAGTTAATGGCTCCGAAGAACGTGACCGTGATTCCGGTGGTCACCGCAGAAGACATGTTACAGGCCCTCACGGCACGATTTGAATGGGCGACCACGCTCTTGATGACGGCTGCGGTGGGAGATTTTCGCCCTAAACAGGCGCATGCACAGAAAGTAAAAAAAGACCAATGGCAGGGCGAAAGGTTGGATTTGGAGCGGACGCCGGATATTTTAATGGCACTCTCCGCTCAGCGTACACACCAACGCCTGATTGGCTTTGCGGCTGAAACAGATCATCTTATTGAGCATGGACAGGCCAAGCTTGCCAACAAACAGCTGGATATGCTGATTGTGAATCACGTTGGCGGAGAGCAGTCTGCTTTTGGAAATGATACCAATGAGGTGTATGTGCTCACGCCGGGTGCTGCCCCGCATCACATCCCGCGAATGCCGAAACGACAGCTTGCGGATGCGCTCCTAGAGCGTATCGTGTCCCTTCCAGTTCAGCCTTTCAGACAGAAGACGCTGTCCTCACCGACGTCATAGTTTGTGCTCACCCGATGGGGTGTTTCCTCACCCTTTTCCATTGAGATGGAGCGACGTCTCCAAAGCCAAAGGGCATCCCTTGTGTGGTGAAGGGGCAAGGGTCCTGATGGATTATTGGGTTAAGATGGCGAAAATGAGTGAAAAATGAAGCAAGAATCTCAGAGAACAAGAAAAAACTTAACTTTAGGAGCTGATAAGCCGATAAGAATAGTATGGAAGGATTCTTCATCAATATCGTCTTTTTCGCCTGGCTTATTTCCATGATTCTTCTGGCTATCCGAAGAATCTAACTCCTCTCTCCCGGCCCGGTTCAGAAAAAAAGTCTTGGCTCTTCTTTGAAGCCTTCCCAACAGGAACGTGTCAGGGAGGGGCACCCCATGAATAGATATTCCTGACGGTTGGCTGGGCTGACCAAAGGGCCTGCCTTAGGGAATGGCTCGGATTTGAATCCCATCGACCCGCTCTTGAGCCAACACGTCTGAGATAATCACGACCTTGTCTCCTATTTGGAAATGTTCACGGGTTTTTAAAATTCGAAATGCGGTTTGCAACGTCTTCTCCGGGTCTGAACTAAAGTCGATCCGAAAGGGATAGACGCCTCGATTGAGCGTCATCGTTCGACGGGATTGACTCCCGTTCGTGAAAGCATAAATGTTCGTGGAAAATGGACGACAATTCGAGACCAAATCCGCCATGATACCTCGTCGGGTGATCACGACAATCCCTTTGGCGTGGAGTCCTTCCGCGAGCTGGACGGCAGCGGTGGCTAATTGTTGTTTGTCTGTCGTCAGCTTTAACTGTTTCGCAAACTGCAAACCTGGAATGGCTTCGGTTTTGATGGAGATTTTTCGCAGATACTCGATGCATTTCAGCGGATATTTTCCGACCGTGGTTTCTCCCGATAACATCACCCCGTCGACCTCCTCATAGATGGCATTCGCCACATCAGTGACCTCGGCACGCGTGGGGATGGGATTATGGATCATCGATTCCAGGAGATGGGTCGCCACAATCACGCGTTTGCCGGATTCCGCGCAGAGTCGCACAATTCTGCGCTGCACATTCGGCAGATCCTCCAGGTTGATTTCTGCCCCCAAATCTCCCCGAGCCACCATAATGCCATCCGATTCCCGGATGATATCTTCCAGATTGCGAACCCCTTCCTGATCTTCAATCTTGGCAATAATTTTCACTCGCCCCACTTTGTGTCCCATCAACTGTTTCAATTGTTGGATATCATTCGCTTCCCGAACAAAGGACAGAGCAATGAAATCCACATCGGCGGCCAAACCAAAGGCAATATCTTTTTCGTCCTTTTGCGTAATCGCAGGGAGATTGACGCGGATCCCCGGTAAATTGACATGGCGTTTGCTTTTCAAGACCCCCCCATCAAGGACCCGGCACTGCATGAGGCGATCCTGTTTTTCAAGGACCTCAAAATTGATCAACCCATTGTCCACGGTAATCTTATCGCCGACATTCACGGATTCCATTAAATCGGCATAGTTGATGTGAATGGAGCTTTCCTCCACATCCATCGGCCCCCGCGCAGAAATCGAAACGATCGTGCCTTCCTTGAGATTGAGATCAATCGATAAATCTCCTGTCCGGATTTCAGGGCCTTGGGTATCTAAAAGAATCGGAATAGGAAAGGGGACTTTGGTATTGAGCGTCTTAATGTGTTTGATCACTTTGGCATGGGATTCGTGGGTGCCATGTGACATATTCAACCGCACGATGTTCATGCCGGCGTCATACATTTTGCGCAGCATCTCATACGATTCGGTCACCGGTCCGATCGTGCAGATGATTTTGGTCTTTTGCATGAAGGTGTCCCTATCAGTTGTCAATAATCGTCAATGGTGAAAACAATTCCATCATCTTCCAATTCGTCAGTTGGACCCCATGGCAGGGGTGCCTCCTGTGAGAGCGGCATCAGACGCAGGCGTCCAAGGAAATGGGGAGGCGTCCAACTCCTGTTTGAGTTCGATAGGATTAGAGGTACCCGTGTTGCCGGAGTGCTGTTTCGTGGAGACGATATCCCACCTCCCTGTGGGTTCTCATGAAGTGTAGCCCACTTTTGTATCAAACTCTAGCAGGGTTGATCACTGACCAGGGGCGGGTGAGGTGGGTTCTCCACACCTGGTACGTGGAACAAGGGGCCTTTCCCACCAACTGTGAGTAACCTTATGCAGAGATTGATCGTATCGGTAGGAGACAGATCAGAGGTTCATGGCGAGGACTTGTGTTGTCGATCAGGTGGGATAATATTATGATGATGAGGCAAGATGTATATGAGATCAAGATTCGCTGAAGGATTGGAAGAGGTGAATAGATGAAAGCGGAAGCCGAGACTCTGGAATTTGTCACAATTAATGGGCTGCTAACCTATGGCGAAGTCATTGCGAGGCGACCGCCGGTAGAGGGAGCAGAGCCTCATCCCCCGTTAGCTTCCTTGGAAGATCGTCCGCAACGGGTGTTGGAGGCCATGGCCGCCCTACGACTGTTTGTCCGGGATGCCCAAAAAGGGTTTGCCAATGCTGCGGCCTACAGAGAGGCAAGACAGGCGCTGATTCAGCAGGCCTGCGGTGGAGATGAGTTGGTGTTTTTCGCTGCGTGGAATCAACTGCTCGCCCAGGGCGAGCTTTCTCCGTTATTCCGGGCACCAATCGGGGCCACGAATAAACCCATCCGACGTCGACCCGTGGCGATCGTCCCGCGTGAGCATATGACGCCCAATCTGGCTGAGGGTCGGATTGTCCTTGATATCGGCAATGACCGCTATTGGTTGATGCCGAGGGATTTAAGTGCCCGCACGCTGTTTTTCACGATGCGGCACGGCGTCTCTCAGATGGATAGTAAGAAGTTCCGTGTGGGGCGGCGGTTGAAGAATGTCCTTGACGCCGAGCGGGGCATTCCCAAGGCTGACGCCATCGGAACCGCCCTTGTCCGGACCTTAGGCCTGGTCGGAAAACAACTGGATTTCCTTCAGCTCGATAACTACCTGGATGCGAAATCATTTGTCCACATGGTGAGTCAGAGCCCCAATACCCGACAGCTTTTCGAACGGGTCGTCTCCATCCTGTCTCCCGAGACAGCCGGGACCACCGAGCCCATTACGGAATGGGCGTTGGAATCACAAGACTTTGGATGGGCCACCGGGATTGAGAAAACGATTGAAATTGAAGAAGCCGCCAAAGCCTTTGGGGTCGACACGAAGACGGCCCAGCGTCTGATTAAGCATCCGCTCTACAGTTATCCGGGCGGCCATTCCTTCTTTGAACTGTATGTGGAGTTGGTCGATGGGTTTCATCAATTAGGCCAGAGTCATCAGGGAAAAGTGTTGTGTCTCTATACGCACAGCTCAACGCTGCGAGCGCTCTTAATATTTCTCGACCCGCGGCCGTTCAGTGAAGCCTTTTCCGAATTTGGAGCCTATAAGGAAGGACAGGACAACGTCGTCCTCCTCACCTATGAGCATGGGCAATTGTCTGGCTACTCCACGGCCGTCGGTCTTTCAGAACGGGAAAAGGCCGTCCGCGAGGCCTGGATGACCGTGGAACAGAGCCGCCGGGAGAAGGTGACGCTGAAGCCACGGCAAATTCGGCGAATTGTCGCCCTGGTCTCAGGTGGGGATTTTGCCGGAGCCGGTGCGGCATTGAAGGAACTCCGTGTGACAGGGAATCGATTAGGCCTGGAAGTCTATTTCGTGCAACACGGATTTCTGGGGTTGGCAAATAATTGGATTGAGTTGGTGACGGAACAGGACACACGTGGCATGAGCAATCATGCCAGCAGCCCGATCGGCAGCAGCCGGTTTGAAGATTTTAAAGATGAGGAGGTTCAACTGGCTGCCATTCATCATCTCAAGCCATATATGAAGGATGGGGCGCTCATCGTGATGGGAGGTGACGGCAGCATGCGTGGGGCTCGCGCCATCTATGAACGGTTCGGCATCCAGGTCGTAGGGATTCCCGGTTCGATCGACGACAATATCGCCGGAACCACCTCACTCGGCGTCCAATCGGCTGTCGCCCTGGCCAACCAATCCATCGAGTCGCTGAAAGCAACCAGCGCGGCCATGGGCAGTGTGTTTTTTGTGGAGGTCATGGGGGCAGGATCCGGGCACCTGGCGCTCATGTGTGCGTACCAGGCACGAGCTGAAGGCCTGTTGGTCAATGAACATCCTGATCCGAATGCCTATATCGAGGAGGTGGTTCTGGGCACACTGAAGCAGACGTTGGGCGTCCGGAACAAAAGCCATATTATTATCGTGGCCGAACGCACCCCGCACCAGTATCATCTTGAGGGCGGAGTCCATGGCCTGGTGGATTATTTCGGGAGTAGGATTTCCCAATGGACGCATCTGCAAACCCGATCCGGGCACTACCCTCTCTCGGTGGCGACCAAGGCCACTATTCTTGGCCATACTTTGCGAGGAGCCTTCCCGACTCCCGCCGACAAAACTATGGCTCAACTCTTTGCCTACGAAGCCATCCGGCGGTTGATCGAACAACCGGAACAGGTTGTCGGCTGCATGTTAGCCTACCGCGATCCCGGAACCATTCAGCCCATTCCTCTGCATGCCGTGGCACCCAAGCCCTTTGATTGGGAACTCTTCGCGCGCATGCACGGAACCGAATTGGTGTAGCGAGAGGAATTGTTCTGTCTGAGAATTCATCCTTGGGATTTGAAGACACTTTTCGATGGAAGTTGATGTCACCAATGGCCTGTAGCTCGTCTGGTGTAGCGGTGCTGACGACCACCGATCATGGGAGCGCTCCTACTGCTATTGATGAAAGGATCGGATGTATGGCGAGGGTGCTGACTCTTTTATTCTAAGCCGGAAGGCGGTAGGCACCTAGGCGAGTATGTCCGAAGCAACGGTGCCCTGCATGGACTCGGGAACCATCTGGCCCATCAGGCGCAGACAGGTCGGTGCGACATCAAGCACGGACAAGTTGAGAGCCCGTCCCTGGCGGGTAATGCCTGGTCCAGCGGCTGCGAAAAATCCACAGAGGTTGTGCCGGGTGTCCCGATTAAAGAACATGTCGTTCTGTTCGAGGGTCGTGCGTGGATGCTCGATGCGCCGTTTCGGGTAGGGTGTGGGTGCCCAGTCGAAGAAAATATCCGGCAGGGATTCATGCGGCCCGGTATTGTAGTGATCGACTGTGCGGGCAATATACCCGATTGCAGGCCTGCCAGTTTCCGGATCGATCAGACGCTTCAGGTCCGCTTCGATTCGCTCCAACAATTGTCGATACTCCGGGCCTGGCTCGACGACGCCCTGCGGTTCCCGACCGCGAAGATTGACACGCAGGAATCCGAGAAAATAGGACGGGATCGGGAACACAGTCGTTGCTGACCAGTCGGTACCCCCGAGCCATTCCCGGGACAGCATTCGGCCATGAAAGGCGTCCGGCAGCATGGAGCTGATGGCTTGTTGCCAGGATTGCGGTATCATGCGCCGGGCTAGTCGAGGAATTGCGGGCCATGAGTTCGAATGCTGTTGCATCCGGTGGTAACCGAGTTGGCGGCAGAATGCCTGCGTCAGTTCGAGGTTGGGGTAGTCCTCCTGTAACCCCATGTTCGACACGACGACGACCGTGCTATTCTTGGGTAATTGTTCAAGCAGGTCACCAAATACCCTGTCGATCGCTTGATAGACTTCGCGCGTCGCATGCGTCAGACGACCTCCACTGTTCACAGGCACGCTGGATCGATCGGAATACTTCCAGAATTGATGACCGGCAATGTGTGATTCGTGAAACCCGAGGACAACCAGATCAAATCGATCGCGGGACAGCAGATGATGACAGATACCCGCTTTCTGTTCGATCTGCTTCAACAGGCCCTTGTAGATTTGTACATCCTCATCGAACGTGCTTCCGACTTGTTCTTCCACACCGAGGGGCGATCCGAATCTGGTCTTCAGATCAGCGAACAACGACGCCGGGACCGAATACCCCCCGAAGCGTGCGTTGTGTGGTGCCCAGTTGGCTACCTGTACGCCGGCCACTCCTGCTGTACAATGCGTTTCCGGCACATCGACGACGGCAACCCGCATTGCTGTATGGCGCAAGTGTCCCCAGAAGGGCACTGCGCTGTCGACCCGCTGGTTGGAGAGTTCCAGCTCATAGGTTCCCGGCTTGAGCGGACGCCAGTAGTAGTATCCGTGTTGGGCCCGCGACAGGCCGGAGAACAGGGAGACCCAGATCCCGTTTTCGCTGATAAGCTCGGGGCCGGTGAGTCGGCTTTGCACCCCACCGTCAAGCAATCTCTTAATGGTTGGCAAGTGCCCCTCATCAGCCCATTGCTCGATCAACCCGGCGTCGCCGGCGTCCAATGCGAGAACGACGAGTGGTCCGTGTTCACGTTGCTGGTTCATGCGTAACGCCCCATAGATCCCAAGAGGGATAGAATAATCGTAGTGAAGAAAGCATTGATGATAGCAGCAGCCATCCCAAAAATACTAACGCGAGCGACGTCAGTCGAAGGATTGGGAATAGCGGACGATCTCGACAGGAAGGCATCATGTCTATCGGTGTAGGTGTGATCGGGTACTCTGGAGTTGCGTCACGGCTTCACCTTCCCGCGCTGAGACGTCTACCGGGTGCCCGGGTGACGGCTATCGCCGGCACAACGCGCGAAGCTCTTACTGCAGTCGCCGATCGCTACGCCATTCCCGGCCGATACCACGACTACCGGGATCTATTACGCGATCCATCGGTCGATGCGGTTGCTATCTGCGTTCCACCGGAACTGCACGAAGTCATCGGGCTGGCAGCCATAGCAGCCAACAAGCACGTTTTCATGGAGAAGCCGATGGCCCTCTCGCTGGAGCAATGCGCCCGTTTGGTGCAAGCGGCGGAATCCTCGCCCGTGACGACCTCGGTCGGGTTCCACCTTCGTTGGCATCGACTGGTTCGTGAGGCGCATGAGTGGATCGCCGATGGCCGGCTTGGCAGGGTCGAATTGATCCGCACGGTGTTTACCAGTGGTATTCGCTGGCGTGCGAAGCTGCCAGCCTGGCGTACACGCAGACATGCAGGCGGTGGCGTGCTCATCGAATCGGGCGTTCACTACTATGACCTCTGGCGGTTCCTCACCGGGTGCGAGGTGGATGAGGTACAAGTCATGAGCCGCTCCGCCGAACACGATGATGTTACCGCAGTTGTGACCGCGCGTCTGCGGAACGGCATTGTGGCGACCGCGGGTTTTTGTCAGGGCACGGTTGATAATCTGGAGATTGATATCTATGGGTCCGCCGGCCGGTTGCGGATCTCCGGATATGCTCTAGACGGGCTGGTCTTTGATCCGGCGGGGTACAAGGGGTTAAAGAAAATATGGCCGAAGGCACAGTCGGTGCCCGGTCGATTGCTCCGTGCGGCACGAGCGATTCCTCTGGGGGGGTATTATGCTCACGCTTACCGCGATCAATGGATTGGCTTTCTGAACGCTATTGAAAGCGGAATACCGGCAGGTGCGAGTTTTGCCGATGGTCGGGAGGCAACTCGGGTGGCCCTTGCGGTGACTCAGTCGGCCAGTGCACGCCGACCGGTGTGCATTGCCGATTGCGCCGATGCGATCGCACCGGTCCTGGAGAACGGAAACGGGAACGTCACCGAATATTAATGGCGGGGACTGGTTTTTGATTCTGTGGGTCGGTTCCTGGTCAGCTGCTCATAGATGGCCTCAAAACGATCGAGAAATAGGTTCTGGTCGAATGCCTTGAGCGCGAAGCGCCGGGCGGCGAGTCCGAGAGATTCGGCGTAATCCCGATTGCTGACAATTTTTAGTAGCGCTCTGCCGAGGGTTGCAGGGTCCTCGGGAGGCACGAGGAGTCCTGTCTGTTCATGCTTCACATACTCAGTGAAGCCGCCACTTCCGCTTACGACGACTGCCGTGCCTCGCATCATCGCTTCAGCCGCTGCGTTTCCGAAGGCCTCCGCGCCGCGCGAGGGTACGACTTGTACCCAGGCGGCATCGAAACGGCGTTCGATGGTCTCGCGTGGCTGGTGTCCGAGAAAGTTGATTTTCGCGTCAAGCTGTTTTGCGATCTCCCGCAATCGGCGACTCTCCGGTCCCTCTCCAGCAATGATGAGCTGCGTCTGTGGCAGAGACTGAATGACGAGCTTGAAAGCATCTAACAGGATATCGACTCCCTTCTCGTGCGCCAAGCGACCCGAGAACGCGATGGTCGGCGGATCCTCTAACGGAGGCCGCCGTGTACGTGCCACGACGCCGTTGTGGATCACCTCAACGGGGGTGTTGCCGGATACTTCCAGCCATCCTGCGACTGATCGGCTGTTCGCCACGACCACATCAAATACGCCTTGCCAGTAGCGCCACAGGCGAAGTTGTGTCATCAGGAGCGGCCAGGCAACGAGTGGCACACAACCGTTTTGATAGCAGACGTAGCCGGCTGGTTCATTGCATCCCCTCCCATCGGGCAAGACTCTTGATCCAATCGGACAAGCTGTTCGGTACCACCCGTCGTGATAGATGGCAGGAATGTCCCGCAACAACCGCAGAATTAATGGCGACAATTGAGAAAGAAATAATCGCACATGCACGACGTCGGGTTTAAATTCTGTCAATGCGCGACGCAGACTGAAGAAGGCAGACGGGTTGCCGCACCAAAGCGCTGCGCGCAAGGGTGAGGCTGTCCCAAAACAGTGGTAGTCGGCCAGATCGCTGCCCCCATTGGTATGCGCGCGGCTAGAAAATAGGCGTACGTCGTGGCCACGTGCCCGCAAACCGTCGCGCAGTGCCAGCGTGACGATTTCGTTGCCGCCTCTCGGTACGCTGTAATCGCTAATCAACAGAATCTTCATATCCTGAGTGCAACCAGTTCTCCGTGGATAATCACATTCTATGATAGGCCAGCAGCCCGGTTACCACCATAACCGCGCCCAAAGCTTCAGGACACCGCTGCTGAATTGAAAGAGCTTGTGATTGGTGAATCGGAAATTCCAGGTATCTTTCCTCTTGGATTCTCGTTTCCATTCGTGTCTATCAAGGAAATTCCTCGCGCGGGTCATGATTGCATGGAAAACCCGGAGGCGATGCGACAAGAAGTCCTTGATCTACTCAGCCCCTTCGGTTGACTGCCCTCCTTCCGGTATGGGCAGGTTAGGTGCATCTTCACAAATGTAAGCCATACTCGATTCAGCACTCATGGATGGTTCAATAGTCAGCTTACTAACCGGAGCTGGAAAGTCAACTCGAATTGACTCTAAGGGTCTGTTGAAAAAAGCCGCCAGCGGCGTTCTCGCAATTTTCCCGTGCTCACGTACTACGCGTACGCTCCGCGCGTAAAAACGGCTGCGGCCTTTCCTTCGAGAAGCCTCAGGACAGGACTGGACGGACCCTTCGGGAAGACTCAGGGCATGCTTTTTTGAACCGAACCGTAGCCTTTGATGAGTAATCTAATCCTGCGCAAATTTGCCCTTGAACATCCTTATTATTCAACACTCCCTCTAAGTGAACCCATTCGGCCTCTCGGTCCGTTCAACTCCGGCCCATGCGTACAAATCCTACAGCAGGGTTTTTCCTACAAGTGGTGTTTGGGAATGATGCCACAACGTCAGTTGAGGCCCACCCTTCAATCCTCAACAAATCCGTTTCTGCGATTTCCAGAAAAGTCCCATTCGGTTTTTTGATGGAAAGCATGGCCAGGGCATTCAGGTTTTGGTAACGTGAAAGACAATAGACACGGCCATCGCAGTATTGAGGGGTGAAACATGAAGGTCGATAGTTGGTCGGGAACCATCATTTCCATTCCTTTCCAAAACCACAAGATTGATGGGCTGTATTATCATCTTGTCACACACGATGAACATGTCCGGAACAAGCCTGTCCTCCTGAGACTCCATGGACTCTTAGGGAATCTCCTGGATGAAACCGAGCATGATCTTCCGTACATTCTGGCGAAGTATGGGTATTCCTCCATTACCATCAATACCATCATGGCCAACCTGGGCCTATTTTTTGGATTTGGCATTTTCGACGATGCGATGCCTCAAATCCATGCTGCGTGTACCTATCTTCGACAGATGGGCTTTCAGAAAATTATTATTGCAGGACATGGATTGGGAGGAGCCATGGCGATACGCTATGGCGCGTTGCAACAGCAACAATTCCCATCTCCTGACATTCAAGGAATTATTGCCATTGCCACAGCGTATTCTTTGCCCGACACGATCCGAAAACGATGGACACGATTCGGCAGTCAACCTTCCTATCAGGAAGTCTATGAAAAGGCCAAAACACTGTATGATCCACAGCCCGAGCACGATCGACCGGATGATGAAACCATTGTTGTCAAACGGGCGCATGGTCCGACACTCCGACCAGAGCATTCAGAAATCTACACGTTGAAAACCTGGTGGGCCTTAGCAGGACCTGAAGCAGATGGTCCCAAAGCCTACCAACATATAGGGGGCATCAAGGTGCCAGTTCTTTTAGTTCACGGGAAATATGATGAGATGATCGATCAACAGGAGGGTGACGCACTGGGAAATGTGGCCAAAACAGCTGGAAACCCGGATGTGACCATGCTCCAGCTTGAAGCCGGGCACGATCTTTCTGGAAAGCATGAGGAACTCGGACAAGGGGTGGTGAAATGGATTCAGGAACGATTTGAATAAGACTTACCTTCTACGGGACTGTCCGAAAATCTAGCCACCAACGATTCCGATGATCCACCCCCACCAAAAACTGTTCCGGCTTCGAACACGCGATGGCTTTATGATGAGTGGGCATCTGGTCATCAAAGAAGATGATCCTGATACGAATATCCTCAAGGCACCAATTGTCATTGAAGTGCATGGTTTGTTAGGGAACTTCCTGGCACGAGGAACTCCTCGCCTTCTTCCTCAGGCTCTCCGGGAGCGGGATATTTCGTCGTTTTCCATTAACACCAGGCTGGCATTCGCCGGGCAAATAAACGGAAGAGGAATTTTCGATGAGACGATCCATGATATAGACGCCGCGGTGCACTTCCTGACCCAAGAAGGATTTCATCATATTTTTATTTTAGGCTATAGCCTCGGTGCCAGTATGGTTTTGCACTGGGCCGGGAATCGCCACGTTCCTAATGTCAAAGGGCTCATTCTTGAGGGGACGCATTATGCCATCCCCGATACACAGAGAAAGCGATTGGCCAAATGGGAAAGTAGTCCTAGCTATGAGGAATTGTATGCCCAGGCCAAGTCCATTCTAGGCGAGGATCCTTCTCACAGTGAGCATGACGAAATGGTGGTGATCTACCAAGCCCGCGGCCCTAGCCGGAGTCCATTACACGATGAAATCTTTACCTATAAAACGTGGTGGCACATGATGGG
>JBATLR010000441.1:0-22416 GCA_049289415.1 Nitrospirales bacterium | reverse complement strand
CCCATCCCCACCCCGCCACCGACCCGGCCTCCGGTGCTGCCACCACCAAAGATGCTGTACCAGGGACCAGAGTGGCTTTCCTGAATCAAGGCTGGATCTTTCCACACATATAAGTGCCTAATCACCACTGCGGGAAACTGATAGTCCATTTCATCAAGCTTGGCGGAAACCGTCCCCGTCACCTCTCCTACAAGAGTGACCTGAGTATTTACCGGGAACATGGCCGGGTCAAGAAAGGCTTTCTCCATGGCAATAAACCGGCCTTGTGAGTCGGTGCGAGTTGCCACGGGTCGTTGGTATTCATCCAAGGGTAATTGCAACACCTCAAGCCGAGTACCTTCCGCAAGACGCCTGGCCGACAGAACCTCCCCTCCAAGCACGAGCATCTTTCCTTGATAGTCCCCGGGATGTTGAATCACATCCGAAAACGTGAGTGTGGGATCAATCTGATTCTGAAGAATTTCCGGTATCTCCACGGGCGAGGACGCGCATCCCCCGGCACTCCCTAGAGCTAGCACCAAACACCATATGAGATTTTTCAGCTTCATCGTCATACTCTATCATAAGCCGATGGATAAATTTGGGTGTGGGATCTGACCGGCAACCCATCATACCAGATGAACTGGATTGAGAGACCTCTTGAATCATGGCCGTGCAGAAGAAGAACTCTGCGTACCTGAAACGGCTTTTTTATTTCCACCCCAAGATGAATTGCCGGGAAACATCATCAAGTTGCAAGGCCGGAACCACGGTTCGGCATAATCCGGCTACACTCTCTTTTCCGATTCCTAAGAGAAAAGAGCGGTTACATTGCCTATGGAATGCGATATCATGTCACGGCTGTGTTGCTCTCATGTATCCAGGAGCGCGATACCCGATGGTTCAGATCAAACGCATTGTCCTTGATGTCCTCAAGCCCCATAACCCTAACGCCCTTGACTTTACCACGGCTATTGCAGAAAAAGTGCCTGGATGTCGAATCAAATTAACAGTCGCAGCGATGGATGAAAAAACAGAAACAGTCTTGCTGATGATTGAGGGAGAACATGTGCCTTTCAGTGCCATCACTGAAGCCATTAGTTCTCTGGGAGGATCGATTCACAGTATCGACGAAGTCGATGTGAAGAATGGACCGCTCGATACTGCACCCGCTTAACCATGGCGTCCCTGATTGCAGAGCTTACCTGGCTTCTCACACTCACACGTTCCCATCTCATCGCACGCCGGTACTTTGTCGTCAATGGATTCGACGGTGCACTCACGATGCTGGGTTTGTTGGTGGGATTCTATGTGAGCGACGAAGTCAAATTGCCTGTGGTCATCAGTGCCTGCCTTGGGGTGGCCATTGCCCTGGGGATGAGCGGCATCAGTAGGGCCTATATTAGCGAGGCTGCGGAAAAGCGCAGAGAACTCAGGGCGCTTGAAAAAGCCATGGTGACCGATTTGAGGCAATCAGCCCATGGACGAGCCGCTCGAATCCTGCCGGTCGTCATTGCCTTCGTAAATGGGATCGCTCCCTTGGCCATCTCACTGGTGATCCTGCTGCCCTTGTGGGCAGCTCCACTGTTGAAGCCACTAGCTCTTCCTTCGCTGGGATCGGCATTTGTCCTGGCCTTGATCATCATTTTTCTGCCTGTCGTGTACCTGGGACGAATCAGTCACACGTTCTGACTTTGGGCGGGTCTTCGAACCCACTTGATTGCCGCGGCCACCACCGCATTCATTTTCGCCTTACGTCCCGAATAATCGTCCTTCAATACACCAAGCTTCCCCGACCTTTCACTTCATCTGAATCCAACCCTTTGCTCTCTATGGATCAACGACGCTGACCAGCTATCTCTCACCGGGCGTTTCCTATTGGCCGGTGAAACCGGTGCTTCGTTCTTCACTGAACGATTAGAGTCCTTTTTTCTCGAACCAACGAAATAGGAAAAGGACTCCGGCCCAAAACATCGGAATGATGATCCACGCCGACACACCCAGCGCATCCGGCAGCCCGATCTTTCCAAAATCTTTCCATGCCAGAACCGTTGATGTGAAGAAGGGATAGAGTTCCGCATAGAGAGCCGCTCCTAGCAGCATCCCCGCTACCGCAAAGACGGCGTGCCCGCGCCCTTCGCCCAACGCGCCGATGGACGTGCCGGGACAATACCCCATCACCGCCCACCCGGCCCCGAAGAGAGCCCCTCCAAGCAGGACCGCGCCGACATTCATCGGCTTATGGTGGAGAGTGGCCAACCCAGCATCCGTCAGCAAGGTTATTCCGACCATGCCGACAAGAATCGCAGACAGCATAAACTTCAGGATCGTCATATCCTTTAACAGCATGGCCCCAATTTGTTTTTCGAAACGCAACACTCGACCTTTCTGCAAGAAAAATCCAAACAACACTCCCGTCACGAGACCCAGCCACTGGTCGACACTCATGACACCCTCCTCCCATAGACGATGGCGGCCACCAACACCCCGACTCCGAAGAACATGGCCATGGCGACCAATCCACTGACCGAGAGTTGCATCATGCCGCTCAAACCATGCCCGGAGGGACAACCGTCAGCCATTCGCACACCGATCATGGCGATGACTCCTCCCAGAAGGGCCCCCATGGCCCGTGTCGTCAGGGATGACCCAAAGCGCTCCTCCCATGTCGGTGGGAGACGCTCCAGTTTAAAGCTTCGGTCCGTCGCTGAGGAGATCAGCGCCCCAAGGAAAATGCCGAGAACCAACATGAATTGCCAATCAACACGCACCTTTTCTTTTGTAAAATACTCGTTGACGGTGACATGCTCTGGAACCACCGTTTGTTCAAGCATGCCGGCCGCACGCACAAACGTCGTCGACGCGCCCAAGTAGGTGGTCTTTCCCGTCAACTGAGTGGTTGCATACACCGAAACAATGGCCAACAGACCGACTAATCCCCCAGCGAGGTAGGGACTCCATCCGCCATCCTGAGTTTTCCACTTCACATTCATAAGGAATTCCTCCGTGCATGTTCGATCATTTGTCTGGGGCGAAACGACCCTGCGGCTGACATGTGAAAATAGCCAATATGAACAACAATGGGAAGAAAGGACCGGTCTTATCCTGGCTACTGACGTAGGAACGCGTTCTTGCGCTCAAGCGTCAGAATCTGAAATAGCCTGACGAACGATAACGAGCAGATCTTGTAAATTGTAGGGTTTTTGGAGAACCGCATAGCCCCTAAAGCACGGACCTGTTGTTCTAATTCAGGCGTCAGCTGGCCAGAGTACATGATCAAGGGATGGGTGGAGATATAAGATTGCTGTGCCAGTCGTTGGATGAATTCCAGACCCGTCATTACGGGCATCTGATTATCGGAAATCACAAGATCGAAGGACCTCCCTTGCTGGATCAAGGCCAACCCTACCGCCCCGTTTTCCGCTTCTTCAATGCTATACCCTTGCATCTCAAGGAAATGCTTGAGGGCTTCTCGGGCCATCTGATGGTCATCGACCAGGAGAATACGTTTCATCGCTTCCAAGGTCCCTGCTCGCTTTCGTTTTGAGAGGGTAACGGTTGTCTTTGTGTATCACATGAAACCCTGCCAAATCTGGGAGATCCATGCTCTTTGCGTACGCTGTTCATCATATCAGCTACGTCCAGAATTCGATGCTGATAAGAATCACACCACATCATGTGCAATACCGGAGACCATCCCGCCAGTGACCACCAGCCCGACTCTCCCGTTGGTCCGTCGCCAGGGTTGCCACCAGAGATGGCTTTCGTTATTCACTTGACCGGAAGGTCATCGCTTTCAGGACTCGTTCCCGGGACAGATCCATAGCTGCCCTGCGGGGTTCAATTTTTTTCTTCAGACTGCGCATGAGCACTTCATCCGTATTGCGTCGGATCTTTTCTGAAATGGCCTGAAACGCTTGAGCCTCATTCCCGCCATGGTATTCCACGGAGGCACAGATCACACCTCCAGCATTGGCGATAAAATCAGGAATAGTCAGGATACCCCGTTGATGCAATCTGGTTTCGGCCTCGGGCGTAGCAGGAATATTGGCTCCCTGCAAAATCAATTTGGCTTGAATGGCATCGACATTGTTGAGGTGAATGACATCCGGACGGGCAGCGGGAATAAGAATATCGCAGGGCAAACAAAAAATTTCCTGTTGACTCAGTTTCTTGCCTTTCGCATAACCCAGAACACTACCCGATACCGCTTTGGCTTCGACCAGAGCGGCCACAGGGATCCCTGCCGGATCATACATTGTTCCCCGACTATCACTCGCGGCGACGAGTCTCGCGCCTTTGTGTTGCAGGAAGAGGGCGGCATGCTTCCCCACATTCCCAAAGCCTTCGATGGCCACGGTTGCGCCTTCCAGCGTGAGGCCGCATGAGGCTGCCGCCACCTCGGCGCATTCGGCAAGCCCGAACCCCGTGGCCCCGATCTCATCAAGTGGAATGCCCCCAAGCACCCGCGGAAGACCCACGGCCCGTTTAATTTTGTCATGGATCCAGCCCATGCAGGTCTCGTCTGTTCCCATATCCGGCCCGGGAATATACTCCACAAGATCGCGAATGGCTTGGGCAAAGGCGCGAATCACGCGTGCCTTATCAGGAGTTCGAGGATCAGCCAGGATTCCGGCTTTGCCCCCGCCATGCGGCAGCCCGGCGGCGGCATTTTTAAAAGTCATCGCTCTCGCCAGACGAAAGACTTCCCGCGTGGACACATCCGCAGCCATACGCACCCCGCCGATCGCAGGACCACAAGCAATATTGTCGATCGCCACTATTCCCCGCATACCACTGGCCGGATCATAGAGATGCACGATTTTCGCCGGTCCCAGATCGTCACAATATTCTTCAACACTCCAACAGGCTTCTTTCATGCCGGCACTCCTTTTCTACGTATCACCATCGGTTCCACATACGGGAAACCGTCGAACATTCAGGCCCTGGAATCCATGCCCTCCGTCCCTTTGACCTGTTCCCCATAATGAGGGCCGTGGCCATTTGGAGCAACACCCATTCAAGACGATTGGTCGACCAGATCCCGACACGGTCTCCACGCCCGACGTTCAACGCCATCAGCCCTTTTGCCAGTTTCGTGGCCGACCGGTGAAAACCGGCATAGGAGAATCGCCTGCCCTGTGGAATGGAAACGAGCGATTCAGCCTGCGGACAGGTCTTGACGGTTTATTCGAAGACACTCCAGATGGTCACCCCAAGCAGAGGCGTTTCTCCTCCCCGATGAACATAGGAACAGTGTCGTTTGTTGGCAGTCATACCGTCATGGGTTATGGGATGACATCCAATTCCCGTCCTACGGTCTCAAAAGCCTGAAGAGCCCGTTCTAACTGTTCCTGGGTGTGGGCGGCTGACATTTGCACCCGAATGCGGGACTGCCCCTTGGGCACTACCGGAAAACTGAATCCGATGACATAGATACCCTCTTCAAGCAACCGTTCGGCCATCCGTGTCGCCAATTCCGCATCTCCCAGCATGACAGGAATAATGGGATGGTGCGCCGGAACCAGGCGGAAGCCTAAAGCCTCCAGATGGCTTCGAAACATCTGCGCATGGTTCTTAAGAGTCGTCCGCAAATCCTCACCTTCCCTCACGATGTCCAATGCTTTTAGGGCTGCAGCCGTGATAACCGGGGGCAAGGCATTGGAGAACAGATAAGGCCGGGAACGTTGCCGCAGGAGTGCGATGATTTCACGCCGCCCGGAAGTGAAACCGCCGGCACCTCCACCCAGGGCCTTTCCCAGCGTGCTGGTAAGAATGTCTACACGATCAGCCACACCAAAATGTTCCGGAGTGCCTTTCCCGTTTCTTCCCAACACTCCTGTGGCATGGCTGTCATCAACCAGGACAACGGCATCATATTGCTCAGCCAGTTCGGTAATGCGATCGAGCTTCGCCAAATCCCCATCCATCGAGAAGACCCCGTCGGTGACAATCAGACGAACCCGTGAGCCGGCAGCCTTCTGCAGGGCTAATTCCAATTCCTGCATGTCGGAATGGGCATACCGGAACCGCTTGGCCTTAGAGAGTCGAATGCCATCGATCAGGCTCGCATGATTTAATGCATCACTGATGATGGCATCCTCCTCATTCAAAATCGTTTCAAAGAGGCCGGTATTGGCATCGAAGCAGGAGGTATACAGGATGGTGTCATCAGTACCCAAAAACCGACTGATACCTTCCTCCAATCGTTTGTGCTGATCCTGTGTCCCGCAAATAAACCGAACGGAGGCCATGCCAAACCCATAATGGCAAAGTCCTTCTCCTGCCGCCTGAATGACCTGAGGATGGTTGGCCAACCCGAGATAGTTGTTGGCGCACAGGTTGATGACCTCACCCTGCGCTACACGGATGCGTGCTCCTTGCGGTCCAAGGATTTCCCTCTCGCCTTTGAACAAACCGGCGGAGCGTATTTCTTCCAGTTGGACTTGGAGTAATTGTTGGAAGGAATGGTAGGCCATAGGAATTTTTGACCTTTGAACATGTGGGGAAATCCATCATTTGATGAATTTCCTTTTTCGCGTTAGGGCACCATCACAACCTTGCCGCATTGGCCTGCATTGACGAGATCAAACCCTTTGGCAAAGTCAGCCATCGGAATGGTATGGGTTACGACGGGTCGAATGTTGAGCCCTGCCTTAAACAACCCGGCCAACCGGTACCACGTCCCGAATAACCGGCGGCCCGTCACACCATAGACCCGTATGCCTTTGAAAATAATTTCATTGGGCAAATCAAAGCACACTTGTCCCTTGGGAATCCCAAACAAGGTCACGCGCCCCCCGTTTTTCACGGTCTGAAAGGCCAGATGCAAGGCTACCGGATCACCCGACATTTCCAAAGCGGCATCCACACCCTCCCCTCCCAAGAGATCGGACAAGGAGGCACCCAAGGCCTCGGGCGATAGCGTGTTGGCATTGAGCACATGGTCGGCACCAAGCTGCTTGGCTAATTGCAGTCGGAAGTGACTGATATCGGTCGCGATGATACGTGCCGCTCCCGCAAGGCGGGAGACGGCAATCGCGAACAATCCGGTTGGGCCACAACCAGTCACTAGAACCGTGTGCCCGGTTAAATCTTCCGCCAAGGCGGCATCGACCGCATTGCCTAATGGTTCATGCAGACAACCCAACTCCGGTGGGATATCACCTGCTGTTTTCCATAAGACCCGTTCGGGAAGAGAGACGAATTCCGAATAGGAACCATCGAAATCAATGCCTAAAATGCGATAGTTTTTACAAACATGCGCCTGGCAGGTTCGGCATTGAAAGCACACACCACAAGTAAGATGAGACTCCGCAGCCACCCGATCCCCGACTTTGACCGAGGACACCTCACGGCCCACCTCCACCACTTCACCGAACATTTCATGCCCGATAATCCTGGGAAGATGGATACGGTGGCTCGCCCATTCATCCCAGTTATAAATATGAGCATCCGTTCCACACAAGGAAGTTGCCTGCACACGTACCAGGACTTCAGAAGGACCTGGTTGGGGATCCGGCCAGTCCATGAGAGTGAATCCTTTTTCCGGTTTTGTTTTCAGAAGGGCCTTCATACCAATTTTGGGAATCTCACTCGTTAAGGAAAGTCGCGGTTTGCTCCAAGAAAAATTTTTCGTAGCTACCTATTGAAATACATTCTACGTAAAGAACAGGGGAACCTGATGGTCCTCCACAGTCCGTGCTTCTCTTTTGACTTTTGCCACATTCTCAAATTCGTTCGGTCTAGCATGTCCTGACTACCTGCGCGGCAGGTTGGTGGTAAAACAATCGCCTCTTCCTTTTTTTCTTTTGGAATTTTTTCAAGAGAGGCCCTCTATGATCTATCCCTCCTCTCACAATCTGGGAATTGTCGACGCTTTCTCACACTCACCGCTGATCTCACCCTTGGCTGCTCCCTTAATGATCCTCAAGGCCACTGATTGGAAACCAATACCCCCTTTATTATCTCACAAGAAATACAGCAAGGGTCATGCCTCTTCAATGAGAGTCTGTGTTTTTATCAGTATGAGGAAATATGCTGGAGATGACCCACTCCTTTTGGCCTTTATAATTAAGGGTAACCTCCATAATTATTTACTTTAATCTCTGCTCATCATTTTCAATTCTGGCAATTTGGGTGACTAAAAGGGTTATTACACTCAAATCTCTGATGCATTTTGCCCCACTTCATTGGCCTGTAAGTTCAACCCCTCCCCACTCCCCCTCATTCCCGGTTGTTACTTCGTATCCCCAACTCCCTGAAAAATATAAAGAAGAACCCATCCCAATCCGAAAGGGATGAAGATGCCCTAGCCTCATTCACAGAAAAAAAGGCCGCAACCATTGGGAATTTTCCTTCTGCTCCTGCGGGCCCTGAGGTGTAAGTGAAGGAATGGCCATTTCCATCAAGGTTATTGCCTATTTTCTCAGTCTCTCCGCTGAAAGGAGAACAAACGACGGGGGCTTTACGCCACCACAGTTCAGTATTATGGCGCTCCAGCTCCAATGGGACATCGCCGGAATCACATTCCCTGGAATAGACGTAGGTACCGAATCAGCATGACTTTGGAGCTTTGAATGACAGCGCGAGACACTCGATGAGATCCTCCTGGCGGATACCCTTTCACCTGATCCTATTCACGGCTGTGCTTCTCTTTTGGTCAGTTGTGCCCGGCCAAGCAGAACCCCGAATCAGCATCCTCATGACTCAGCAAAGCGGTACCTACCATGATGTCCGGAAGGGTTTTCAACAGTATTTAGACAAACAGGGAATCGCCGTGGAATATGATATTCGAAACTTTGAAGGACCTGTCCAGGAAACAGACGCGGTCCTGCAAGCCATGAAGGCGACAAATCCTTCGCTGGTCTTGACCCTCGGGTCCCCTGCGACAGAAACCGTCATTCGTGAGGTGAAGAACATTCCGATCATTGCCGGAATGATCATGAATGAAGCCGAACTCACAAAGGGAGAGAACGCAACAGGAATTGTGTTGGAATTTCCCCTGCAAACACATATTTCTTGGATCCAAAAGCTGTTGCCTAATAGGAAAACCATCGGGGCGTTGTTTAATTCCAGGGAAAACACCGGAACCATTGAACAGGCCCGTCGAATTATTGAAGACTCCGGCCTGAACTTCTATGCCAAAAAGGTAGAGACCCCACATGACCTGCCCGATGCCCTGGACAGTCTGCCCGGCAACGCCGACGTTCTGTGGGGTCTCAAGGATTCTGTCGTGTTTTCCCCGGAAACAGTCAAAGGTATTTTATTGTTTTCCTTCCGGAATCGAATTCCATTTGTCGGCCTTTCCACGTCTTGGGTCAAAGCGGGAGCCGTGTACGCGTTGGATCGGGATTACGTTGATATTGGCGTTCAATGCGGAGAACTAGCAGAACAAGTCCTTAAGGGGGTACATATTCATACTCTGAAACCCCAATCACCTCGAAAAGTGTTGTATACCCTCAACCTCAATTCCATCAACCACATGCACCTAAACATTTCAGATGGAGTGCTTAGGGGTGCTCATCCCGTGTTTGAGTAATCGACCAGGAGATAGGATGAAAAGTCTACGGATTAACCTCGTCTCCAAATTCAACACCCTGATTCTCTCCTTGATAATCATCATGGCCTTAGGGATCGGCCTCATTGTGGCTCTCGTCCAACAGAATCATCAAATGGAAGCCTTGCATCATCATGGAATGGCCGTCGCCGCAATGGTCGCGCAGGCGGGAGAGTATGCGATGTATACCGAAAATCAGGAGGCTCTCCGCCAGGTCATTGCTCAACTAGACACGAATCCAGACATCGCCTATGTGGCGTTGCGTAATGCTCAGACCAACATTCTTCTATCCCAATCCATCCATGAATCTATACAAATACCCATGATCGATCTTCAGGAAAGAACCGCATCCCCGGCTTTCATCCGCTCCTATAATGCGGTCAATCACGGTGACGGCCAAACCTATTTGGAATTTCTGGCCCCCGTCGTCACCCAACCCCGAACCGATGATTTATTTTCCGCAAGCAAAGTCGTCTCACCTCAGGCGAAGGTCATTGGCTTTGTGCAATTTGGATTCAGTCTCAAAAGATTAGAGGCGCAACGAGCCACCTTTCTCCAGTCACTTGCCTGGTACACCTTATCGTTCGTCCTCCTGGCCAGTCTCATTACAATTCTTTTGGTTCGGAAAATTACCGCACCTGTCAAGAAACTTGCCAAAGTCGCAAGGGATATTACCCAAGGCAATCTGGACCAGCAGCTTGAATTCACGACCGACACGAAGGATGAAATTCATGATTTGGCCGTGTCGTTCACTCAAATGTTTGATTGGTTGCGCCAGTACCGGGGCGAAGTGGAATCGTATCAACAATCCTTGGAAGAAAAAGTTGCTCAACGGACCCAGGAGCTCAGTCAGGCCAAAGATGAGGCGCTTCATTTGGCCGAGGACGCCAAAGCAGCCAGCCAGGCAAAAAGTGAGTTTCTCGCGACCATGAGCCACGAAATCCGTACCCCGATGAATGGAATTATTGGCATGACGGATTTATTACTGGACACCGAGTTGGCAAAGGATCAGCGATACTATGCCACCACCGTCCGGAATTCGGGAGAATCCCTGCTCACAATCCTGAACGACATTTTGGATTTTTCGAAAATCGAAGCCGGAAAACTCGAATTTGAAACCATTCCTTTTGATCTTCGTCAAGCCGTGGAAGAGACGTTGGAACTGGTCGGGGAACGAGCCCTGAAAAAAGGGCTGGAATTGGTGGGATGGGTCTTCCCCGATGTCCATGCTAACGTCATGGGGGATCCCGGACGATTTCGTCAGGTTTTACTCAACCTTCTGAGCAATGCCATCAAATTCACCGAACATGGTGAGATTGGAGTACAGATCCTGCGTCTGGAAGACGGAGAGCATGACATCGATATTCGCGTTCAGGTTTCCGATACCGGCGTGGGAATCTCCCCGGAAGCTCAGAAGAAAATATTTGAATCCTTTAGCCAAGCCGATAGCTCGACGACCAGGAAATACGGGGGAACAGGACTGGGACTGGCTATTTGTAAACGCATTGTGGAGTTATCCGGCGGTACCATAGGAGTAGAGAGTCAATTAGGACAAGGAAGTGTCTTCTGGTTTACGCTCCGTCTCCAAAAATACTGGCAAGACCTACCGTCTCACGTTGATACCGATCAAACAATTCTGGAAGGGCTTCGAGTCTGTTGCGTGGATGACAATGATACCAACCGGCACCTCTTAGCCCAGTATGCGGAGGATTGGGGAATGCGAGCGACTTCCGCTTCTTCCGGTATGGAAGCCTTAGCGGTGCTTCGAGCCGCTGTGGCCCGGGAGAAACCCTTTGATCTGGCTATTCTCGATATGCATATGCCCAATATGGACGGACTGGAATTAGTCAGAGCCATCAAGGCCGACCCCAGAATTCAGAATGTTCGCTGCCTCCTCTTAACCTCGCTCGGAAGGCGCGGTGATGCCAAAGAGGCGCAACGTGCTGGATTTCAGGCTTACCTGACCAAACCGGTCCGGAAGACACAACTGCAACAAAGCTTAGTGGCTGTGATGGCCCCCGAACAACCCACAGAAATGGCGAATCAAGAAAATTTGGTTACTCTGCATTCTCTCAAAGACATATCCTCGAATCAGCAACCGAGTACCATCCTTGTGGCAGATGATCATACGGTGAATCAGGAACTGGCTTCACTCTTATTACACAAACTTGGGCATGAGGTGGAAGTGGTATCAAATGGGAAGGCAGCGATTGAAACTCTTCAGAAAAGGCCGTTTGCCCTCATCCTGATGGATTGTCAGATGCCGGATATGGATGGATATGCGACCACCAAAGCGATTCGAGCCTGGGAAGGAGAACACCGCCATACCCCGATAATTGCGGTGACGGCCAACGCCATGTCCGGGGATCGAGAAAAATGTCTTGCCGCCGGCATGGATGATTACTTAACCAAACCCATTAAACCGGATAAACTCCGGGACATGCTCCATCGCTGGTTACCACGAGAGGAACGAACGGCCCTTTCACTCCATTATATTGACGACGGCGTACGCCTTCGAAAGCCCCTCACGAATTCCGATCCTCTCAAAACCGTGTCTGGCGCAACTCAACCATTGGATGCTGAGAGGTTGGCCGAATGGCGTACCTTGGGGGGGAACGAATTTGTGTGCAAAATTCTGAAAAATTTTATTCGCGAAGCATTGGAATGCGTCTCGCAGGTTCATGAGGCAGTCACGACAGAAAATTGGGAAGATTTAACTCTGGCGGCCCATGGGCTCAAGGGAATCTGCCGAAACGTCGGAGTGCAAAAATTGGCCGAGTTGGCTTTGGCATTGGAGCAACACGATCGTCAAGAATCGTTTGAGACGGTCCGGCTCAAATTATCTGCTCTCCAGCAAGAGTTGGCTCGAGTACAATATGCCTTGGAGCATGAAGTGGTCCAACACTCTACATAAACTTCTGGTAGTTGCATGCCACCCTCAGATGGACGGGAACAGGACGGAGGTACGGGCAATGGGGCTAGGCAATAAGATAGCCTGGAAGGATTCCGGCTCTTCTTCGCGTTCCTTGTAGCCAGAATCTGGTTCAAATGGTTTAGGAATGAGGCCACTACAATGTGGGTAAAATAACGCTGGTGGACTGATATGCCAGTTTTTATGCCATACAGAAAGGACCAGAGGTTGCAGGAACGAAGAGGGAGACAGCTATTTCAGATAATAGTGCCAACCTTGACAGAACACGCTTGGATTGGGAAGAGCATCCCAAGAAGAAAACCGGTATTTGGATCAGACGATCAGTGAGAAATTGTAGGACTCACTAGTATTGCGGTGGTTGCGGGCCTGGCCGTATCCCAACTAAATCGGGATCTTCCCCATCAAGCACTCGAGGAGGTTCTTCGTTTTCCGACTTGCGTTGCTCACGACGGGCTTCCTTATCCTGTTGTTTCATCCTTTTGACCATCTCACGATTTCGTTTGGCCTGGGTTACTTTTGTCGGTCGTCCCATTTATCCTCCTCCTTTCGAATAGGGTATCATGCCTCCGGCTTCATTATTTGATGAGCTGAAAGGCTTTCCTAGGCTCTGCCTATTTGCCTGACTATCTTGTTTGGGGCACCGGTCCTCACGGATCTCAATCTGCCGACTCTCTTGTCCGGCCAAGCAGCACACCCGCGTTACGTGGACTCCCTGCGTGCCTTGGACGGCTTTCCTGAGGTCGAGGAACGGGAAACTTTTTGAGGCACCACATCAAGGCGAGTCGCGCTATCCTGATCGAACCCAGGACTCGACATCATCAAAACTTGTCGGCGAACCTCATCAATCGGCATGGGAATTTTTTCTTTAGAAGGATCAGCAAGGCCAAGGAGATCCCAACGAATTTTCGGTTCAGGTTTGAATGTTTTTCTATTTCTAACCTTACCACCCCACTTCATTGTCAGCTTCATGAGAAGCCTCCTTCTGTCTAAAGAACCATGCGAATCATGACAAAGAACACACACCGTCCTGTCGAACGGTACGGCAAGCGAGGAGGAATGAAGGCCATACTCCCTCACGAAATGATCTTCGAGATCAATCCCCCCAGGAATGAAAAGGCAGGAAAGGCAGGAGAACCACCATCGCTTGCACCGTGAATCAGGGTAGCACTCCACTGGTAGGGAGTCAAATACAGGGAGAGATTGTTGTCGCGGGATTAACGCCTATCCTTTTAATCACGTCACGTCTTCCAGAGTCCTTGCCTCTTAACGACCGGAATCACTCACGGCATATGGACAAAAGGGACAACTCTCATCTCAATGCAGGGCGGTCGGACATGTGTCTAAAGGGCAACCTCTTCACCTTTGGGCTTCCATTTCCGTGCAAGATCTGTTGCCTCATTGATCTGAGCGGCGGTCATCTCCTGCGAGAGGAGATCTAAAGCTTGGATCGACGGATCCATGCCCTGCTGTGCTGCCAAATATGCCCACATATAGGCTTGCACCAGGTCCCGCCTGACCCCTTCTCCCTTATAGTACATGAGGCCAACATGATTTTGCGCACCACCATTGCCCTGTTCGGCAGCCCGCAGAAACCACCGAAAGGCTTCTTGATAATCCTGCGGGACCCCTAAACCCTGGCGGTACATCGCCCCGAGATTGTTCTGAGCCCTGGCATTCCCGAGATCGGCTGCCCGGCGATACCACAACCGAGCCTGCTCAAAATCCTGTGCTACGCCCTGCCCATACCGGTACATATAGCCCAACATATTCTGCGCCTCGGTATTTCCCTCTTCCGCTAAAGGTCGCCATTCAGACAGCGCGGCGGGAAAATTCTCCTGCAGATATGCCTCCTCTCCTTCCTCATAACCGGCCCACGCTTCTCCCACCCAACAGAGCAGGAGAATCATGCTTAGTCTCAGGATGTTAGCCGGAAGGATCATAATGTCATGACTTTCTTTGCCTCACGGCAGGGTCAACTCACGATCGGGTAAAGACCAACCACCACAGGCGCTCATATATTCATTGTACTCTATGCCTGTTGCTTGGCTTCAAGTTCAGCCCATCGGGTATACAAGCGTTCCACCTCCTGTTCGGCGGACTTGAGATTTTCATAGGCTTCTTGAAGCTTGTGATGATTCGCCGCAATTTTGGGATTTTCTGTTTCAGTACGGCACAATTCGAGTACCGCCTCGGCATCAAGGACCCGTTTTTCTATCGTGTCATACTCCTGCTGGTCACGAAACGACAGTTTTTTTGCTTTTGGCCGTTCAGCCGTGGCACGGACACTCTTTGATTGAGTGCCAGTCTGATCTTTGCCTGATCGTTGCCGGCGAAGCCAGGATTCCCATTGTCCATAATCCGCAAATTGCCCGTATCCTCCCTGCCCGTCTAATCCGACAAAATCCGTGCAGACTTCCTCCATCATGTACCGATCATGGGTGACCAGAATCAAGGCTCCGGGAAATTCCTTTAAACTTTCTTCCAACACTTCTCTCGTCGGAATATCCAGGTCGTTCGTCGGCTCATCCACAATCAACACGTCGGCGGACTGCAGCATTAACCGGGCAATGACCGCCCTGGCTTGTTCGCCACCGGAAAGCAACTCAATAGGGAGATCCAATTGTTCAGGTTGAAACTGAAACCGTTTGGCCCATCCAGCCAGATGCACGGTCTGGCCCCGGTACATGACGGTATGCCCCGAATCCGACAACGTCCGCCGCAGGGTCATCTTTGGATCGAGTTGATCACGATTTTGATCAAAATATACGACTTGCAATTTATCCGCATACGTCACGCTTCCCTGATCAGGCTCCAATTCCTTAGCAAGCAATTTCAACAGGGTGGACTTCCCCGAGCCATTATGACCTAAGACCCCGGTGGCGGTTCCCGGTGAGATGACCCAGTCCAATTTTTGGATAATTGTTCGCGGGCCAAACGTCTTTCGAAGCTGATGGACAACCATTAACTGTTTTGTGCGGCGCCCCGAGCCGACAAAATCGATGGAGGTTTCCTCTTGTCGCAAGCGCACCTGGGTCTCAGCTAATTCAGCCTGTAACGCATGGGCAGAATCTATGCGAGACTTCGCTTTCGTGGATCGAGCCTTGGGACCTCGACGAAGCCACTCTTCTTCCCTACGAACTTTTCCGGCCAACGCCTGAGCCTGTTGAGTTTGGCTATTTAGAAATTCTTCCCGCTTAACCAGAAACTCCTCATAGCCTCCCGGAACAAGAAATATCCCATCTGGATATCTCCGATTTATTTCTGCAATCTTATTTGTGGCATGCCCAAGAAACCATCGATCATGGCTCACCATGACCCACGGCCATGGAGCCTGGGACATCACCTGCTCCAACCAACGCATCCCTTCCAGATCGAGATGGTTCGTCGGCTCATCCACCAGCATGACATCCGGCGTCTGCACGAACCCACAGGCAATGGCAAGCCGTTTTTTCCATCCGCCTGAAAGAGGACCCACGAGCTGATCGCCCTGAGCAAACCCCATGCGTCCCAATGTCTCCTGCACCCGAGCCACACAATCATGGGCGTGCAGGCCGGATGCCAAGGCCGCTCGTTCAATTTCCTCGGCGACCGTAGACTCCGAATCGAAATCAGCCTGTTGGGGAATATAGGCAATGCGAAGGTGCTGCCGTCGAGTGACTCTTCCCTCATCCGGCTGTTCAAGCCCGGCAAAAATTCGAAGGAGGGTACTTTTCCCCGATCCATTCGGCCCGATAATCCCGATCCGGTCTTTTTCTGAAACGCCTAGGGTCAGTTCCTGGAAGAGACGCTTGGTCCCATAGGCCTTGGTAAGCTTCTGTCCATAAATCAGCGCTGACATACGTATCACACTCCTTTAAAGTCCGACCTTCATAAACTAGGACATAAATATTGTCCCTTCCCCACCTGGGGAACGATCTCATTCCTGCCAGACCGGACTCACGCAGGAAAGGACCCGTTTCAACATACCTCCCTCTAGAGGCAGAAACCAAACCGCGGGATCTGTTTGCTGAAGGACGACCTCACACACTCTTCTGTTGAAATTGCATGAACGCCGAGCGTCGTTGGTCGGTGCCAACCTCGAACATCATTATCCCAATCGCAGACCATCAGCACTCTCTGGCCTCTTCACCATTCTCACACTTCACATCCCTGGCTATGAATACCCAAATGGACATTTCAGTCGTTGTAGAATTTTGGCCCAAAGCGTCTGATACGTTTCACGTCCCTGTAAGAGTTCACAATAGCGTCCAAGCACCCGTTGATAGGCGTCGGGAAAGGTCCGGCCCGCCCACCAATGGCAAGACCGAGGTAATCCATAAATGATGGCTCCTAATCGAGAAGCCACTCGAAATTCCAGTGCGAATTCAGCTTCCGCATTCTTTTCATATTCCTCCAACCGATGTCTTGGATCCCGGATGGAGGAGGCCACACTGGCTGCCGCCAATTGTCCGGATCGGACAGCATAATAAATACCTTCTCCCAGTAACGGATCAACCAAATGACCGGCATCGCCAACCAACACGGCCCGATGCCGCACCAAACTTCCGGTCCACCGATGTCCAGGGCGATACGCCGGATGATGGGAAATTGGGAGGGGGTGTCCTAGTGGGGAAGGAATCGAAAGCCCGGCTAAAGCGGATTCATGACTGATAAAATCCTCAAAACTGCGTTTAGGACGATTTCTGCCACGAATAAATTCGCCCACACCCACCGATAATCCCTTTTCCTTCGGAAAGACCCAGCCGTATCCTTTTTTCGCTGCGTGTAAACTGATTAATACCGTTTGTGAGCGCTGAAACGTATGAGGTGTGTCTCCATGATATTCACTTTCCAAGGCAGGAGTATTTCCGACCTCTCGCCCTGGAAAACATTGTTGAGCCACCACACTCATCGCTCCATCGGCTCCAATGACCACCCGGCCACGATACCGTCCTTTCCCTGTGGCCACTTCGACCCCATCCTCTAATTCCTGAATGGCGACGACGGACTCCTCTTCCCGGATCTCTACTCCAGCCTTCCGGGCTTTCTCGACCAACCATTGATCGAAGGTCTGGCGCATGACCATGTAAGCCACGGGACGCGGAGATTCGACAATAAAGGAATCCGTTCCCCCGTAAATAAATTGCACACGATATACCGTCCTCTCAACAATCGCTTTGAAATCGGCCGGGAGAATTCGTTCAATTCTGGCGGAGAGCCCTCCGCCACAGACTTTGTACCGGGGATGAACCTGCTTATCAAACGCCACCACGGACATTCCTAATCGGCTCAACTCATAAGCGGTCGAAGCCCCCGCAGGCCCCATACCCACGACAATCACATCGTACTGAAAGGAATGAAGAGGAGGAGTCACAGGTCAGAGATGAACCGTCGTGAAAATGGACTTACGAGATAAACCTGAACAGGTTAGAAAGGAGGAAGCTATCCGGTTACAAAAACTGTGTCCTCTTTCGAAAATCTTTTTCTACTGTACTGGAATTCTCCCTCCGTTGACTACCCCTTCATCACACTCGGTGACAGACCCAAACGCCAACAGTGGAGCATGATAGCCTCGGCATGGAGAATGCTTGACCACATCCTCCTCACGAGCTGGAAATGGTCAGGTAAGAACAGGTGGCTGACCCGTCAGAGAATCCCGGAGGACTCCTCACCAATACAAACAAATGGGAAAGGAAAAAGGAGGGAGGGATAGGAGAGCTAGAGCTCAGAAAATATCGAAAATTCCGAATCCGTTGTATACATGGGAATGATCTTCTCCATATGCATTTCGGATAATAGGGTCTTCACCGGATCCTGAGGATTCACAATAATCATGCGGCCTTTGAGTTTCTGGAACTTCTTGGCAAGGACCACCAAAGCCCCTAACCCCACACTATCCAAAAAGGTCACCCCTTGAAAATCCAGGATAAGCCCTTGTGAATTCGAGTCTGTATATTTTTCTGCAGTCTCCTTAAAGGCATTTTTAGAAAAAATATCCAACTTTCCTGAAAGACTCACGACCGGCAAGCCATTCATGTTTCGTTCTTTAATAATCATGGCTGAGCATTGAACCTTCTTTCACTATGGCCCGAACCTCCATAGGCGGTTAACCCATGTTTCAGTGCTTTGATGGGTCTATCGGATCATTGGCGGGGAATCTTGAGGATTGTGGCCTGATTGACGTCCTTCTACCGGTGTTGCTCAATTTTTCCTCATCAACGATTAGATGCTTCTTCGATTCCAGGAGTGCTCATGAATATTTCAAACTTCTTGATCCATTCCGGTGGAGATTTCACATCCCCCCCTCTCGTCCCTGTTTCCCAACTATCAGAAGAGTTAATTTTTAAACAGATTTTTCTTTCTTTTAAGGAAATCTGGTGCATCAGCCGAAAAGAAAAGGAGAGTAGGGAAATGCTGCCCGAGGTAATTCGTCGGAAAAAGATCAATGGCTGCGGAAAGGGTGGGCAATGTATAAAACACTGTGGCAGGTCATTGGATTTTTGGGATTGGCCGTCTGTGTCCCTGTATTCTTTCTTGGATTTTCGAAAGCGGAAAAAGGCCATGACAGTCGTCTAATCCCTGCCTCACAGACCACTGTTAATCGGATATCCAATCAGCAGGCGACGAGCGAGAGCGATCTTCGTGAAGTGATCGAGAATCTGAAAAGTGGGGCTCCCGACTACAGCAACATGGAGCCCATGGTGCGTGTGGCACTCCAGGAACAGAAGACGTCCGCGGAAGAATTCCTAAAAAAATTGGGGCCCATTCAAAAAATCGAATTTAAAGAGAATGACAGCGGTGTTGATGTGTATATCATTCGATTTCAAAATGGACGAACCATCTGGGAGTTTGGAAAATCCGCCAGGGGGCGCATAAAGGTGCTGGCCTGGAACTATCTAAACTAAAGACGGTTATTTTCCGACACCTTCCCCATTCTTCCCATCTAGCGAACTCATCTATTTCAAAGAGGAATAGATTCTCAAAACCAACGCAGTCAGCAGCAGGAACGAAAAAAAGTAAAGTTGAGGAATATCTGTTCGTGGAGACCCAATCCCCCTCATGGGCATCAGCCATGGCATACGGTGCATGGGAGACGCACCAAGCCAACAAGCCCCGTGAACGAGAACGAACAGGGAGTTGTCTACATACTTATGAAGCCCATTTATTCTTAATTCGAGGGTCCTTTTAGGATCGACCCAAGGTAACCGAGAGCAGCTCCTGAGAATCTCCACGCTGAACCCTGAGCTCGACAACTTGGCCGGGTTCCGTTCGCTCAATCAGATAATTTTTCAATTGTGCCGGTGTGGTAATCGGCACATCATTAATGGCCACCAATACATCGCCTTTTTGAAATCCCGCATGGCGTGAGGGACCGGTCGCTTTGGCCACGACCAGCGCCCAACGACTTCCCATCCTCAATGTCTGGAGCTGAATCCCCAGCACCGAAAACCCCGGCACCCTGTCAGCCAAGACGGCTGTCACCACCCGTTGAACCAACGGTCCCGGGAGAACAAAAGCCAATCGGGCACACCGTCGATCGTCATGCTGCGTTTCCGTTTGAATGATGGCATGCATGAGCCCTACCAGTTGTCCATGTTGATTCAACAGCCCCCCGCCAGAATTGCCGCTACACACGGACATATCCACCTGCATTAATCGACTGTTCACCGTCGGCAAAAACGTATTGGGATTTCCAATCGTGCCAAAGTTAATCGCTGGGCCCCAACCCAGTGGATACCCGACCGTAAAGACCTGGTCGCCAAATGTCAGATCCTCATCGGCAAACTTGACATGCGCTTGTGGCCAATCCGATTCGGCGCCCTGGAGTTGATACACGGCCACATCCAGGTAAGCATTGGCTCCCTGGCGAGCGGCCGGCAATTCAAAAAGGTCGTCCGTCACCACATGAATGGTGTCCGGGATTATGACTTTTCCTCCCTCGGTTCGCTCTACCGCATGCCGTGCCGTCACAATCACTCCCCGGCCAATATGGATTCCTGATCCGCGAATACTGACCGGGAGCCCATAGTCATTGTCTGGAATCTCAAGTTGATCAGCCTGAAGTATCCCGACTGTCGCCACCTTGGCCTGTTCAATGGCCTGGGAAATCGACATGGCCGAAGACTCTCCCAACCCCGCGAACAAGCCAAGCCCTACAAAAAAAACGAGTCCAATGAGAATCGACCTGTCATCACTCATCCGTATCCCCAGCGTTTCAGAATGGCCCGCATAGCGCCTCGCAACACTCATCCTTCGAACCGACTCACTCTCTCACGGTTATTCAAAGGTACTTAAGACTTATCTCTGAACACCTCATCCACGAGATCCATGTGTTCTTCTCTTCCGGATGCGAACGACTGGTTTGTGTCGGCAACTTACCCGCCACACCTTCGGCTCACGCAGGTTGGCTCCAATCCTTCAACTCACCGAACAAGGCTTTCATGTGCTGATAGGAATAATGAGCATTTCTTCCACTCGGGTTTGGCAACACAAAGACAGGAGCACCCCCAAGGGCAAGAGATTGCAGGCCAACCTGAATAGGGTTTTCAATCAACCGTTGGACAGCCGTAGGCGCCTCCTTGGACGAGAGAAGTATGCGAGCCATACTGACTCCTAACAAAGCCACGAGTCGAGGTTGATATATCGTAATTTTTGTCACTAATGCCTGATGCCCTTCCAGAAAATCCCGTTTTTCCAAATCCTGAACACCGACGGTCGGCCGGGCAATCAGATTGGTAAGTCCATATCCGAATTCGGGCAATTGCCAATCATCCTGATAGGTCATGGGAAATGGAATCAGCTTGGCGTCAAACAACAATTTCCAAAACCGGTTGGAAGGGCCGGCAAAATGATGCCCGACCTCAGCAGAGCGCAGACCCGGGTTAATTCCAACAAAGAGAATCAATAACCCGGGTACCAGATAATCGGGAAGACCTGAATGCGGATGACTTGTGGCCATGTGTCCTGAATCGTTGGATACACCCACGCGCGTTATCACATCTTGATTATAGAGAGCCCGGAATTTTGCCGGGTTGTCTCTAACACGGCTGCGACAATGGACCGGAGAATACGAGAAGATTGGGGAGAATAAAACGGAAGTGTTTGAAGAAGGATTTCATCCCAACCGGCCACCGGGCAAAAACCGAATCGTGATTTACTGGGAAGCCAGTTTCGTCTGAATTTCCGAAAATGTTTTCTCAGCCTCAGGGAGAAGATCATCCCGGTTCCCCGCCCTGGCAAGCTCGAGCGCCTTTTTCGCTAAATCAAAAGCCTCTTGATCCTCTCCCCGCTGGGCACACGAACGCGCGACGACCATGCGGGCATTAATGGATTGAGGATCCTGCTGAATCACCTGCCGCAGCATCGCTTCGCCTTTTTCGGAATCTCCTCCAAATAACCCGGGGACTTCGATGAGGATCGTCCCTTTAGAAGAAAGGGCATCCATATGATTAGGATTGAGCAAAAGCGTCTTGTCCAGAGCTTCCATCATCCGTCCATATTCAAACACCGAGAAAAGAACTTCTCCGTTGGCGCGCATGCGCTCGCCAATATTACAGAACAGGGCAAAATGCGCATCGGCTGATCGCTCGTCCAACTCCACAGCCTTTTCAGCCAACTTCCGCCCCCGCTCAAAATGAGCAACCCGAACCATTTCGTCCTTGGCCCGTCTCCCTTCATGACATTCATCCATCGCCTGGTTTGTCAGAACCTGAGAAGATTCTTCAGCCCAGACTCCAGGGATCACCAACCAGGAAAACAGTAAAGTGGCAAATAAAATATAAAGCATTCGATGAGTAACGGTCATCTTGTAGAAGTCCTTTGTGCGTTACTCTGATGAATTTCAGCAAATGAAAGGGGATACAGAAATAAAGAAAATATTTTATACCAAATTAAACGCTTATGCCAACGCCTAGGTGTAGAATTTTTATCTTGTTTTTACCCAGGAGAGAGACATTCCCCGTTTGGG
>JBATLR010000440.1:0-7416 GCA_049289415.1 Nitrospirales bacterium | reverse complement strand
CAGCCACCCATAACCCACGTGCAGGATGAGCACCAACGGTTCACGCCAGGTGATCCAGCCGTACCAGCGCAACAGACGAATGAGATTCACCAATCCGGCTACGATCAAAAGCCAGCCGGTCACCAGGGCCTCTGGCTGGGCCGTCCAGGCGATAGCGGCAAAGGCGGCAAGGAGGATCGACGCACCGTCGAAACGGGAAAAGGAGGGAGGTTGTTGGGGCATGCCGCCCTCGCTCAGATAATCGAGTGTAAAGCTGGGAATGACGCGCCCACCGATCAGCGCTAACAACATGATGATGACTGAGAGCGCCATCCGCTCGGGGAGATCCGTTGCTGCGTCACTTAGAGCGCGGACGTGAAAAAGCAGATTGGCGATTGCATAGAGACTGATCAATATGCCGATTGGCGAACGATCCCACGCGTTCCCTATCGCAATTTCCCGCCAGACAATGATGGCCAGGGCGATGAGAAAGGCTCCGTCAACGATGGCGCAGACAAAGGGTGGAGGCCAGGGGATGGCGATGACCAGGCGTCCTGCCAGCCACAATGCCCACAGCACCATCAGCGGTAATCCTTTGATTGGAGGACGGTCCGTCCAGTTGGGCATGGCGGTGAAGAGAAATCCCGCGATCACGGCGGGCAGAAACCCGAAGATCATTTCATGCACATGCCATTCTCGCGGGACATAGAGAAAATGGGTAGTGTCGACCCCGGAAAGAATCATGGCCCAGATCGGCAGGGCGACGCCGGCAAAGACGGCCGCACTCAGAAAGAATGGTCGAAATCCGTATGAAAAGAATGCCAGTCCTTGAATGCGGGATCTTCTGTTCGTGGTGTTGGTCATATGAGCCTTCGTTCTGAAGAGTTGTTCGTGGGATTGGATACGCGCATCATGGTTCGGCTGAAAAAGTCGGGGCTTATCGGGCAGCGATGTGAGTGGGGTGAGGTGGAAGGGGAGGAAAGATCAAGTTTGGTTGAATTTTAAATGTGCAGCACCAATGGTCATCCTGAGCGTTTCGGCGAAGGATCTGTGCCTAGGTTGATGGTGACACGGCTTAGCCAGATTCTTCGTTGCACTCAGAATGACAACGTTTGACTCAGACTGACAAGATCTCTTGGGCCGTTGGCGTATGCTTGGTCATTTTCCATGTAGACATAGAATGAATATGTTATGACTTCGTGTGGTCCATATCAGGTGGTCATCCTGAGCGGTTCGGCGAAGGATCTGTGCCTAGGTTGCTGGTGACACGGCTTAGCCAGATTCTTCGTTGCACTCAGAATGACAACGTTTGACTCAGACTGACCCTGAGCGGTTCGGCGAAGGATCTGTGCCCTGGGTTGACGGTGCCACGGCTCAGCTAGATCCTTCGGTTCCCTCAGGATGACAACGCTTATAGCCTGGCAAACTGGACCAAGCTGTCGTTATCCTTCGGGATTTAGCTGGACTAGGTTGCCGCTCCTAGGACCTTGGTAATCAGGGCCTGCGCTTCTTCCTGGATCTGCTTGAGATGCGAGTCGCCCCGGAAGCTCTCCGCATATATCTTATAGACATCCTCTGTTCCGGACGGACGGGCGGCAAACCACCCGTTTTCCGTTATGACTTTCAGCCCCCCAATGGCACTGCCGGTTCCCGGGGCCGAGGTTAGAATCCCGGTAATCTTTTCTCCTGCGAGTTCGGATGCCTGAATTTGCTGTGGCGCGAGCTTTTTGAGAATGGCCTTCTGTGCCGGTGTGGCCGGGGCATCGATACGCTGGTATACCGGGACGCCCAGTTCCTTGGTGAGGTCGAGGTAGAGCTGGCTTGGATCCCGGCCCGTTTTGGCCAACATTTCTGCCGCTAGGAGATCAAGGATAATGCCGTCCTTATCGGTCGTCCACACGGTTCCGTCATGACGCAAAAAGGATGCGCCGGCACTCTCTTCTCCCCCAAAACCCACGGACCCGTCAAGCAGCCCATCCACAAACCATTTGAACCCGACCGGCACCTCAACCAGACGCCGACCTATCTTGGCGGCTACCCGATCAATCATGCTGCTACTGACCACCGTCTTCCCGACTGCAGCATCCTTCCGCCAGCCGGAGCGCTGGGTAAATAGATACGAAATAGCCACTGCGAGATAGTGGTTTGGATTCATCAGCCCCGCCGTGCGCGTGACGATTCCATGACGATCATGGTCGGTATCGTTGGCGAAGGCAATATCGAAACGATCTTTTAAGGCAATCAGTCCGGCCATGGCATAAGGTGAGGAACAGTCCATGCGAATCTTTCCATCCCAGTCCAGATTCATGAAGCGAAAGGTCGGATCCACCCCTTCATGCACGACCGTCACCGGGAATCCGTACCGCTCGGTGATGGGTCTCCAATAGTCCACGCCTGCGCCGCCGAGCGGATCCACCCCGATGGACAGTTTCGCGTCGCGGATGGCCTCCATATCGATTACGGCGCCAAGATCGCCAACATATGAGCCGACATAATCATGCTTGCGTGTGGTCGAGGCCCGCTGCGCTTTCTCATACGGGACGCGTTGGACTCCGCGCAGGGCATCGGTCAGAAACGCGTTCGCCTGCTTCTCGATCCAGGTGGTCACGTCGGCATCAGCCGGCCCGCCATGGGGTGGGTTGTATTTGAAGCCACCGTCTTCCGGCGGATTATGCGAGGGTGTGATGACAATGCCATCGGCTAAGCCCGTCTTCCGATCACGATTGTAGGTCAGGATGGCATGGGAAATAACCGGGGTCGGGGTGTATCCGTTGTCGCGGTCCACCATCACGACCACACCATTGGCGGCGAGTACTTCGAGCGTGCTCGCCAGGGCCGGCTCGGAGAGCGCGTGCGTATCCATGCCTAAATAGAGAGGGCCGTCAATATGCTGTTGCTGACGATAGAGGCAGATGGCCTGGGTGGTGGCCAGGATATGCGCTTCATTAAAGGAAAGCTTCAAGGAGGAGCCGCGGTGTCCCGATGTGCCGAAAGCGACCCGTTGCTCCGGCACCGACGGGTCTGGCCGCCCCGTGTAATAGGCGGTGACCAGCCGGGGGATGTTGGCGAGCATGGACGGTTGGGTGGGCTTTCCTGCAAGGGCACTGACCTTCATGGTGATCGCTCCGCGTTCAGTAATGGATGTAGGTGCTATCTCCTGCTTTCAGTGAGAGGAGGCATACCTTACCGAGATTCATCAGAGGATTCAAAGCCTTCATTCTTTCTTATGCCGACCTGGCGGTGTCCCGGAATCGGGTGCCGACTTCGACTCCGTTTTGGATTTGTATTGTATGGCATGAATTCTCAAAGAAGGCCTGGAAATCTCAGACCTTAGGACGGCCTTATCAACATCTTTAAAGAAATTCTGTGGATAAGAAAATCATTGACAGCGTATTCTTTTTCACGGACATCAATGGGCATCGGTATGGAGACACATGTCAAGAAAAAAATACTTTTTCTACCTTTCCTCCTACGCCAAAAAACCTACACCCCTTCCTGTTGTGGTATAAAAAAATCTTTATACAATGCCTAAAACAGTGGCAATCTGCTCATTTCCTTTTTATTCCTTAGAAAATCACGCGATGCCGCACAGTATTCACCAGGTTATGCACAAAATTTGGGGATGAATTGTTTTGGCCATGGTCTGCATTTTGCCGACCCCAAATATCAAAGCTTTTTATGTGATGGCTGCCATTCGCGAGGAGTCAAATGGATGATGGTGCAAATCATCTCAAAACTATTCCCATCCTCGTTCGTCTCCAACTTTTGCGCCAACCCTTAACAAATCTGATAGAAGATAATGGTTTTTGTGCCACAGTTCTGATCATAGCTAATATGACAAGTTGGCGAGGGCCTTGCCTGGTGGGGGTGGTCGTCAAATGTGTGATTGTCCCATTGAAGGGTTAACCCTGCACGGGTCACGCCTCATTTCTATGAAGGGGAGTGTTGAATGATAAGGATGTTCAAGGGCAAATTTGCGTAGGATTAGATTACTCCTCAAAGTCTACGGGTCGGTTCAAAAAAGTCCGTCCAGCAAGGCCGCAGCCGTTTTTACGCGCGGAGCGTACGCTTAGTACGTGAGCACGGGAAAATGGCGAGAACGCCGCTGGCGGCTTTTTTCAACAGACCCATGAAGAGCCAGGCCACAACGATTTACACCATGCCTGTTTACACAATGCACCTCATTGATAGAATAAGCCGTGCCTCGCAATTATTCCTCCGCCCCTTTCTTGCTTGTTCGACGCACGGCGTTTCACCGTTTATTTCCTGCAAACAATTTCGCGGCCTATGTCGTGACAGAGGTGGGCGTGCCATTGTTGATGAGAATGCCTTCGAGCCCTTATCACAGACCTCTCCGTTATTGGAGATCCAGGCCCCATGGACCCCTTTGAATCCTTCATAGCGACCGTAGCCGGGTGGGTGTGGGGTCCGCCCATGTTACTTCTGTTGGTCGGCACCGGGTTGTATCTGACCATTCTGCTGAAGGGCTTGCAGTTTCGTATCCTGCCGCATGCGCTGAAATTAATTTTCCACAAAGAGCCGAGTAGCAATGGAGACATCAGCCATTTCGCAGCGCTCATGACGGCTTTATCAGCCACGGTGGGTATCGGGAATATTGTCGGGGTGGCAGCGGCGATCACGCTCGGCGGACCCGGAGCCGTCTTTTGGATGTGGATGACCGGCCTGGTGGGCATGGCCACCAAATATGGCGAAGCCGTGCTGGCGGTGAAATACCGTGAGCAGGGGGAATACGGGATGCGTGGCGGGCCCATGTATTATCTAGCCAACGGTGCCGGGCTACCCTGGTTAGGCTGGCTCTTTGCCTTGTTCACGGTCTGTGCGTCATTTGGCATCGGCAATATGACACAGGCCAATGCCGTGGCCGGAATTCTTGAGTCGACCTTTCAGGTCCAACCCTGGATCACCGGGGTGGTGTTGATGGGAATGACCGGGCTGGTGATATTGGGCGGCATCACATCCATTGGCCGGTTTACCTCGGTGTTGGTGCCATTCATGATCGTGGGGTATGTGTCCTCAGCCCTGGTCGTCCTGGCCCTGCATGTGACGGAGATCCCACAAGCCTTGGCCAGTATCGTCTATCATGCCTGGAACCCGATTGCGGCAGGAGGCGGGTTTGCCGGTGCCACGATGGCCGCCGCCATGCGCTATGGGTTAGCGAGAGGCGTGTTTTCGAATGAATCGGGTTTGGGCTCCGCGCCCATTGCCGCCGCCGCCGCACGGACAGATGATCCGGTCCGGCAGGCACTGGTCAGCATGACGCAGACCTTTATCGATACCCTGGTCGTCTGCAGTATGACGGCGTTGGTCATCCTGACCGCGACTCCATGGACACAAGGCATCGATGCGGCTCAACTCACCAGCGCCAGTTTCGGGGAAACCCTGGGCCACACGGGAGAACTCATTGTCACGCTCTCCATTTCCCTGTTTGCCTATTCGACCTTGATCGGCTGGAATTATTATGGTGAGAAAGCCATTGAGTATTTGATGGGGCCGAAGGTGATTGTGTATTACCGCGTGATCTTTGTTGCGGTGGTCCTGCTCGGCGCCACGTCCAGATTGGAATTGGTTTGGAATGTGTCCGATGTTATGAACGGACTGATGGCCATTCCGAATCTCATCGGATTACTGCTATTGGCCAAGATTATTAAACAGGAAACGGGACGCTACCTTAGTGCGCAAAAGATAAGCGCAGATTCCTCCCGGTCTCCTGCTCCCCCTCCTGTGTAAAAGTGGGGAAGGGGAAACTGTAAACCTCCATCAAGCCAGCAGATCAACCATCCGGGTGCAGATCATTCGTTGCGCCCAACCCTGCCGAAATTTTCTGTATGATTGAGAGGTGGCACCCGTATTCACGACATGGCGTACAGTTGGACCGGGCATCAGGAGTGGACAAACCATTGCCCCAGTTTCAATAAGGCGTAGGGTGCCAGATAAAAAGACAACACGGAAATCACGACTCCTGATATGGCCCCGGACAATCCGCTCATGAACACGCCGATCAAGGGAAGCAAAAACACGATAAGAATCATGGCGAGAGCAATACGTTTATGGTGTTCGTAGAAAGCCTGTCGCCGATCACTCTTCAGAGAATCGGAAAAGGATAAATCGGAAGGAAGCGCCATCCGCACAGTATAGACAAAGAGTATGTTGATTGTGAATGCATTCCCCAATCTTGGCTCCCGTGCCTTACAAAGGATGTCTTATTTCGTAGAGAAATGGAAGGGAGGAGAATCGACATCCTCACCAACGCCCCACCTCCCGCAGGCGAAAGAGACCCACGCCTCGCAAACGCATACGCTCCCGGTATCCATTCATACTCAAGACCTTTGAACAAAAGTGAGGCAACCCCACCCGTTTTATCCATTGGGCGGATGACCTTCTCCTGATATAGATGAATAAGGCATATCGCGCGAGAGATGAATTCATCATATTACTAGGAGGAGAAGTCGTCCATGGCCACAAAGACTCAGAAAGCTCAGGCAGCTCAAGTCACCGACATGCTTCGAAAAGATCACAAAAAAGTCAAAGGGCTTTTTAGGAAATTTGAAAAGACGGATAATGCCCAAAAGAAACAAGAGATCGTCGACACGGTATTGAAGGAGCTTGAAATCCACGCGGAGTTGGAGGAAAACCTCATCTATCCCGCCGTCCGACCGAAAATGCATGACGAAGATCTGATGGATGAAGCTCTCGAAGAGCACCATGTCGTGCATGGAGTCATTGGGGAACTAAAAAAAATGAAGCCAAGCGACGAACGCTATGACGCCAAAGTCACCGTGCTCGGCGAGCTGTGCAAACATCACATAAAAGAAGAAGAGGAAGAAATGCTGCCCAAGGCAGAAAAGCGGGATATCGACTGGGACCGTCTTCACGAGCAGGTCATGAAACGAAAAGACCAACTCATGGAAAAGGCCGGATTGTCTTCCAACAACGGCTCCCACACGAATTCGAAAGCGAGGAAGAAGAGATAGGACTATCGAACAAGTACGTGCCCGATACCGTATCCAAAAATAAAAGCTGAAAGTGTTCCCGAGTCAATCATACCGAGCGACGAGATGGTGCCCACTCGGAAGGGTGCTCTCTGTATCTGCAGCTTTCTTCCAAAGAAGGGGAGGGAATATGCAGAAGCTAAGGGTTTCACTGAAAAGGTTGAGGCCGAAAAAACCCCTCTCACTTGCTCTCTATGGAAGGGAGAATGCCAATGCCCAAGGGTCGGAGGGGGAGTGGATTTCTCCTGTTGTTCGAAATGTCATTGAAAAGGGAATGATTCATTATTCCGTGGTGAGATTCGGAGCCGTGGTGGTGGGGTGGATGGTGACGACGATGGATTTGGAGGTCGGCGTGTTGCTTTTGTCTGCCACGCTGTCAATGGGGATGAGCACGTTGGCTTCGGGGAAATAGGTCGCGGTGCAGGTG
>JBATLR010000439.1:0-2142 GCA_049289415.1 Nitrospirales bacterium | reverse complement strand
ACAAAGAAGACGCAACCAATAGACCCCCCCCTTCCTCCGTTGCCGGTCCCAAAAGCATCCGAGCGATTATCGGAATTCTTGGAAGGGGCTGTTGGCTCAATCGAGATGCCTCACAAACAAGAAATGGCTTCTCCAACGCCACCTCCCCCAGCCAACGAACAACCTCCCTTGAATGATCAGTCACCGTTATTTGAAAACCTTCGAATGCCCCCTATTGCTCCACAAATTTCGCGCCCGGAACGCTTACATCCTTCACAACCCTTAGTCATTCCCAAACCTGCTCCTGCTCCAGCGCCATCTCCTAAAGAGGCTGCGCCCCTAACAACGGTTCCTCCCGAGCCTCAAGGCTCGGTATCACAACCGCAGCTTCCGAAAATTGAACCAACTGTCAAACTAGCTCCAGTGCTACCGGAATTGAGTTCGGTGACCCCATTTAGGGCATCAAAAAAAGAAAGAAAACCCAACGACGATTTTCCATCAAACAATCTTGAGGAATCCCTCAAACGATCCATCCCAACAGTTCCAATACCTGCGCCAACTCCAAAAATCAAAAAACAGCCAAAAACCTTTACACCAAAACAGGAAAAACCTTTCGTCCCTGAAGTCTCCCCTCCTCAATTAGCCCGAATCTCTCCCTCCCCACCACTGAAAAAAGCTCCCCAACGTGAGAAAATGTCGGATATGATGAAGCAATTACTGGAAGAAGCTAGAGTCCCAAATTTACAATCGTCTCCACCCGCACCACCCTCTCAACAACCATTGCCCTCTTCTTCCACATCAATCCAGCCGGTCCAGTCGGAAATTGATCAACAAATTGCAAAATTATCTATTCCCAATGTCACACCCGTCGAATCAATCAAAGAACGACTCCAACGGCTCGAGGTGCAGCCCAACTCAAAACCAGGCCAATCTTCGTCTCCGGCTTCCCCTGGCAAAAACCAATATTTGGCGATGGTCGAGGACAGAATTGACCACGAGTGGAGAGCCCTTCCACTCGTAACAAACCCTCCGGTTGTGGTCCTCAAATTCCGCATTTCCCGATTTGGGGAAATCACTAATATTCATATTGATGAAAGTTCAGGAAACGGGAACTACGACTCCGCAGCCAAACGGGCGGTATCTGCCGTGAACCCATTACCACCTTTTCCACCAGACATTTCCGATCCATTCTTCGAAGTACGATTTCGATTCATCAAAAAAGATTAGAAGGACATCAGCTATATTATGAAGAAAGCACTCAACCCTTTGTATGGCATTCTGGCTCTTTTCGCCTTTTCTGTTATTTCGGCATCACCAGCCTTTCTTCATGGGGAGGAAGCGGACCTTAAAGCCACACGTTCAGAGTTTCAAAAAATCCCGATTTGGGTAATGGGGTTCTCGCCCGTTCAACGAGATACCGGCCTTCCAGAAGACCTCGAGTCTCAAGTCGCATCGGTCCTAAAAGCGGATCTCAAACGCTCACAAATATTTTCGATTGCTGAATTACCTCCTGCCAAAGGGGATTTTTCTGACAATAAATGCATGAGTCTTTCTTCAAATTTGGCTCCGCACTTCCAAAAGGTGACAGTCTCTACCTGGGGGAGAATAGGTGTAGGAGGGACATCAAGCGGAGTTCAGGGACTCATCCTTGATGCCTGCGCATTTGATCCCGGACAACAGGATGTGTTGACAGGGAAACGGTACTTTTCCCTAAAAACGACAGAAACCCTCACTCGCTTAATGGCTCACCGGTGGGCAGACGAACTGGTTTATCGGTATACCGGCGAGCAGGGCATTGCCAGAACCAAAATCGCATTTGTAGGTCAAAAGGACAATGGACGAGAGCTTTTCGTCATGGATTACGATGGATATAATCCGCAACAGGTTACCGCTGATGGGTATTTAAACCTCATGCCTACCTGGGCCCCGGACCGGAAATCACTTATTTACACCGCGTATCGTGACCGGAAACAATTGATTATAAAAAGGGAGCTGGCTACCGGTCGGGAGGAAGTTTTGGTCTCGCCAGCCAGTCTGAACATTACCGCCACCTTTGCTCCTAATGGAAAATCTATCGCCTATTCCGCGGCCCAAGATGGAAACTCGGATATTTATCAGATAGAATTGGACAGTAGAAGCGTGAAGCAGTTAACCTCCCATAAT
>JBATLR010000438.1:0-18020 GCA_049289415.1 Nitrospirales bacterium | reverse complement strand
GAAAACATCCTGAGCAGGAGTTTCTCAGGGTGGATACGACCAATATCCTCTTTATTTGTGGCGGTGCGTTTGTCGGGGTGGAGGATATTATTGCTCAGCGGACCAATCAGAAACGAATGGGTTTTGGCGCGGTTTCCTCCAATGGCGAGACATTGAGCTCTGATCAATTGATGGAAAAACTTAAGCCGGAGGATCTTTTAAAGTATGGACTCATCCCTGAATTTGTCGGCCGGTTTCCTATTCTGGCCTCTCTGAATGATTTGCGCGTGGAGGATATGGTTCGGGTTCTACAGGAACCGAAAAATGCTCTTCTGAAACAATATCAAGCCTTATTTCAATTAGATGGCGTGCAGTTGGATTTCACGCCGGAGGCGGTTCAAGCCATTGCCACCAGGGCTTCGTCTATGAAAACCGGAGCCAGGGGATTGCGTTCTATTCTGGAGGAAGTGATGCTGGATTTAATGTATGATGTGCCCGCCTTGAAAAACATTAAGCGAGTGATTATCTCCGAGGAAACGATTGACGGCAGGGGGGCTCCCCAATTAATTTCCTGAAAATAGTGCTCGGAGGAGTAGTTTCCTTGCCGGGGATTGTTGCATTCTTTTCCATTCTGACTTATGCTAATCAAAAGAAATTCATCACGACATTCGGGCCACGTGGTGAATGTTTAAGTGACGGGCCCATCACTGATGTTGTTTTGCCAAGGAATCCGCAAGGAGTCTGATTGGAAGTTAGTCCTAAGTCGCCATCTGGTTTGCGTTCTCGGGCCGTTCCTTCCCTTCTCTTCTCTTCGAACCATGCAAAACAATATCGCATTTAGAAGGAGGGACCCCGATGGGTTCAAAGATCTATGTGGGTGGCCTGCCGTATTCCACGGCAGAGCAAGAATTGGCTGACCTTTTTGGCCAGCACGGCGCCGTGACGTCGGCTAAAATTATTACGGACAAGTACACGGGGCAATCTCGAGGATTTGGTTTTGTGGAAATGGCCTCGGATGCTGAAGCCAAGGCGGCGATTGAGGCGCTGAATGGAACCGAAATGGGAGGGCGCACCCTGACGGTCAATGAAGCGAAACCCCAAGCACCGCGAACCGGATTTGGTGGCGGTGGTGGCGGAAACCGTGGCGGTGGTGGCGGAAACCGTGGCGGTGGTGGAGACCGTTGGTAATTCGCTAAGTCACAAACAGGCTACTCTTCAATAGAAGCAGGGGATCCGATAGCGGATCCCCTGCTTTTTTTATACCTTGGGTAATGGTCCGGAAACATTGTAGAATGAGATACTGATGGTCGGCCAAGATGTCTCGTCGGGAGTGTTGATGGGTATCGCGGCTTTCATATCCCAATTGAAATTAAATGGAAGATAATACACAATGAGCGATTCTTCAGAGTTTTCTTCCTCCAAGGATTCTTCTCGGTCGGGTGGATCTTCATTCCCAAAATCATCCCGTCAGTCTGGGAATTCCCCGTTGGCGGTCATTGACCAATGTTTGGCGTCCTTGCCTGAAGGGGATCACCGGATTCCTCTCCTCTATCAACTTCGACACGGGCTTATTGAACAAATGACGGCTTCTCAACAACAGGAAGCCGACATGAAAAAACTTCAAGGAGTACTTGAGAAGCTGACAGCCCCGGCGAATCGAATCGGGACGTTGCTTGATCAGTCTGATAAGGGTGTGGCGAGGATCATGGTTGGTGGGGCGGAATATTATGCCAATGTCGATCCCAGGCTTGAGGAAGAGGGTTTAAAGGTTGGACATCAGATTTTAGTGAATGAGGCGTATGTGGTCATTCGGTCTCTCGGGTTTGATCGGAGTGGCCCGATTGTGAAAGTTCGAGAAATCTTAGATGATGGGCGTCTTCGTATTGATCAAGAGGCGGGCAGGCAAGGCATTCTTATTCAACGGGCGGATGATCTTGCCGGTACGGAATTGAAGGTCGGCGATGAGGTTCGATTGGACCCGACTCACCGGATTGCCATCGAACGATTAGAGAACCCCCAAGGCCAATCGCATCTATTAGCGGAATTGCCAACTGTCCGTTGGGAGCATATCGGTGGACAGCAGGAGGCTATTCAAGCCATCCGCCGGTCAATAGAATATCCCCTCCTGCATGGAGAGTTGTTCTCACGGTATCAATTCCAGCAACCCAAGGGCTTTCTCCTGTATGGCCCTCCGGGGTGCGGAAAGACCCTGATTGGCCAAGCCACGGCGGCAAGTCTGGGGCAACTCTTCGCGAAAGAACGTGAAACGCTTACGCCTCATGTTGGAACCCAAGGGCAAAGCTCTGCCTCTCAACTTCCGCCGATTGAGGGTGGCGTGTTTCTGCATGTCAAAGGTCCGGAAGTCCTGAATATGTGGGTCGGGGAATCGGAACGAATCATCCGCGATTTATTTCTACAAGCCCGGCAACAAAGGCAAGCCGGGAAGTTGCCATTTATCTTCATCGATGAAGCCGAATCCATTTTAGGGACGAGACGGGCGGTGCGATCCTACAATGTCTCCAACACCCTGGTTCCGATGTTTTGTGCCGAACTTGACGGGATTGAAAGCCTTTCCCAAGTGGTGGTTATTCTGGCTTCAAATCGTCCGGATATGATTGATCCGGCAGTGCTGCGACCTGGAAGAATTGATCGAAAAATTAAGGTGGGCCGACCTGGACGAAACGATGTGGCGGAAATATTGCGAGTTTATTTGACGGCTGATCTGCCTTACGACACGAAGAAGGCTGCCGGCAGTGGGCAAGAGGATGAGGCTCCGGTGTCGCAGATCATCGACGGACTGTTAGAGGATCTCTTTCAGCGAAGCCAGGAGAATCGAGTGTTGGCCATTCGGTTGCGTAACGGACGGCGTGAAATTCTCTACCGGCGGGACTTATTGAGTGGAGCGGTGCTGGCGGGAATCGTCCGGCGTGCAAAAGAACGGGCTATTGAGCGGGCGATTCAAGCGAGTGATCAGGAAGCCTCGGGTCTGAGCCTCGATGATTTACTCATTGCCAGCAATGAGGAGTTTAAGGAAAGTGAAATTTTCCCGCCGGATGATTCAGCTGAGGAATGGTTGAAACTCCTGGATTATCATCCCGACCAGGTTGTCGGAGTGTCCTCTTTACAGCCTGGAAAGGATGGAGCTGAGCATCGGACTTCTCAGATTGTGTAAATCTCCCTTTCCGGCACGCGTTACCAAATGGGACCTTTTCAGCTGAAAGATTGGAACAAATGAATCCTATTCGCCTTTTTGGTATCGAGACCGAGTACGGGATTGCGCGGGAAGATATGGAGACCGCCGATCCTGTGGTGGAATCCATGGAATTGGTGCGGGCCTATCTTGACGGACATTTTACCCGCCGCTGGGATTATCGGGGCGAGCATCCCCATGAAGATCAACGAGGCTTTCGGGTGACCGAGTTAGCTCAGGATAAAGAAGAGGACCTGTTCGCGGAGCAGGATGCCCATCGACCTTTTTCCTTCCATGAAATGAAAAGTGACCTTGTCCTCCCCAATGGGGCACGATTTTATAATGATCACACGCATCCTGAATATTCCACGCCGGAATGCCGGTCTCTCAAGGATATGGTCGCGCATGACCGGGCTGGCGAGCGAATCCTTTGGATGGCGGCGCAACGCCGAAACCAGGCCCTTGGTGGCCCAATGGTTCAGCTGTATAAAAACAACACGGATTTTCATGGGCATAGTTATGGCTGCCATGATAATTATCTGGTCGCGCGCGAGCTCAATTTTGAGAATTTGGCTCGTGGACTCATGCCTTTTCTGGTCAGCAGGCAATTGATCGCCGGCGCAGGCAAGGTCGGTCGGGAAGCGCAAGAGCGCGGGTTTGAGCCTGGCGGGTTTCAATTGTCCCAACGCGCAGATTTTATGGAGGCCGAGTTGGGCGTGGATACCATGCATAACCGCCCGATCCTCAATACGCGAGACGAACCGCATGCGAATCGCGAGCGCTATCGGCGCCTCCATCTTATTGTGGGTGATGCCAACATGTGTGAATATGCCACGGCCTTGAAGATCGGCACGACGCGGGTGGTGTTGGATATGATTGCCGGAGGGCCCTTGCCGCCCTGTGAGCTTGACTCGCCGGTGCAGGCCATTCAGACGCTCTCTCGTGACCCTGAATTAGGCACCCTTGTGAAACGGCAGTCTGGCGGAATGATTTCCGGGGTGGATATTCAACGGGAGTATCTGAATTTGGCCAGGAAATATTTTATTGAAATGGATGAAGAGACGACCTGGATTCTTCGCGAATGGGAGCAGGTATTAGACCTTCTCGAGCGGGATCGATGGCAGCTTGTGGGAAAAATCGATTGGGTGACCAAATGGTGGTTGCTTGAAACCTTTAGGCAGGCCGAGCGTATCGGCTGGGATGATCCTTGGCTTGCCAGCCTGGATCTGGAATATCATAATCTGGATCCTGATCGTGGCCTGTTTTTCGGGTTGGAAGCCGAAGGGCGAACAACCCGGATATCCCAGGAACAAGAGATTCAGGAAGCGATGAAGCATGGGCCGCGTGATACGCGTGGAGGTCTCAGGGGGTTGTGTGTGCAACGATTTGGTCAAGACATTACGTCGATACAATGGGAAGGAGTACATTTTCAGGGCCAAAATGGGGGACTGCATCTTGACCTGCTGGATCACCTTGAGCCGGTGGCGGTCGCTCAATGTCGGTCGGTGATTGAGCATGCCGAGACCCCCTTTGATATGATGGAATCTATGGTATTAAAGAAATAGTTCATGTGGAGGATGAGATTTATGAGAAACGAATACGAATATGCCCAAGCCGGTATTGGTCTTGAACGAAAAGAACGCCCAATCGATCCACTCTCTAAACCATCGGGACCTGGCGATCAGGAATCAGGTCCTAAACGCCCGGAAACGGATTCGCCATCCCGTGATAATCTCATGAAGCGCATGCGCAAGGTGGATCCCAAGCAGGCGGAAAAATATCGCCAACGGACCGGGGAATAGGATGGGACAACAGGGGGACTTCCTTCAGGTTCTGCGAGAACGTGGCTATGCGGTCGCGGACCTTCGCCAGCCGTTTAGTGGCGGTACGCCATCAGGCCAAACTGAGATTACATCCGGGACGACGGTCTTTGCCATCAAGTATGCTGACGGCGTCCTCGTGGCTGGTGACCGGCGGGCAACGGCCGGAAATGTCGTGATGTATGATCGCACCGATAAGGTTTTGGAGCTGGATCGGTTTTCTGTCTTAGCCATAGCAGGGGTTCCTGCCACCGCGTTTGAGATGGCCAGAATATTAGAGCATTCCTTTAAGTATTACCGGAGAAGTCAATTACAGGATTTGAGTTTTGAGGGAAAGTTGCGAGCCTTATCAACGTTGTTGAAAAATAATGCCCCTGCGGCGTTGGCAGGAACCGGAACCGTGGCGCCAATTTTTGCAGGGTATGATCAACTTGAAGGGTGCGGAAAAATATTTTTCTATGACATCTTGGGAGCTGAATTCGAGGCGGTGGAATATGCTGTCTCGGGATCCGGGTCTTCCACGATTCGGGGAATTTTGTTTTACATGAATCGGTGGGGGAGTGGTCCCGTTGCCGGAATGAATGAAGAGGAAGCCTTGACGTTCGTGCTTCGGTTGATGACCAGTGCGGCAGAGTTTGATTCCGCCACCGGGGGAGTGGACGCGCAGGCTCAACTCTATCCCATTGTGAAACGCATTTCCGCGGAAGGGGTGCGAGCCATTCCTGCGGAACGGTTGAAATCACTGTTTTCTGAAAAGGTGCTGAATCATGTATGAAGAACCCTATCGATGGATTGAAGCCGTCGCCAATCGGCGGGAATATTTGGACGATCAATTCACACAAGGCAATCCGTTAGTTGCCGTCTCTTTTACGCAAGGGATTTTGTTGCTGACCTTTAATCGGGGTACGGACAAAATTTATGAAATTTACGATCGCATTGCGCTCGGAGGCATGGGCCATCCTGCAGATCTGGAGAAATTACGGTATACCCTATTGGATATGGCCCACGTTGAAGGGTTCCAACGGTCCCCGGCGGATGTGACCGCTTCCCGGCTGATGAAAAATGGGCTGGCTCCTGTCATCAAACAAGCGTTTGAGGAAATTTTCAAGGCACCGTACATCGCCAAAATTTTACTGGCAGAAGTCGGGGCTTCTCAGGAACGGGATCGCCTGTTCAGCATCAATTATGATGGCATGTTTGAGGAACAACGCGAATTCGGTTTGCTGTCAGCCTCCGCCTCCATCCGGGGTCTGCTCACCCAGGAATGGAAAAGCCAGAGTCTGCTGTCTTCTCTGCAGTCGGCTGTGGAGCGGAGTCTCCGTTTGTGGGGGATCGCAAGTCTTCTCCAAACTGTACCTCCCTCTTCGGATTCAGAAGAGGAAGGAAACACCTCTTCAGCAGGCAGTTCCATCTCCACCATTCCAGAGGATGAGGCAATTGCTTCACGAATTCGTGAAACGCTGTCCAAAGAAACACTGGAATGTGTGTTTCTGGATCGGGAGAGTGGGAAAATGGAAACCTATCGAGCTCTGAGTCAGTCGGAACTACAGTCCTTCATTCCTACCGTGTTCCAACCTGCCATCTAAATCCTGGCAGAGCGAGGTCCCTATGCATAATCGAATCTTCGGTATTGAGACCGAATATGGCCTGCTTATCAAGGCCGATCAACCGGACGTGTCTTCTCCTTGGATTGCCCACCGGATCATCGAACATTTGTTTGGCCGGAAAAAACATGGCGTCATTGACTGGCATTATCGTGGGCATGATGAACCCCCAGGCAATGGGGGCTTTCTGTTGAATGCAGGCCGGATGTATGTGGATATGGGGCATCTTGAATATGCCTCACCGGAATGCCATTCGTTGTGGGATTTAGTGGCTGTGGACCGCGCCGGAGATTGGCTGTTGCAGGACTGTTTGGAAGAGCTTGGGCTTTCAGAACTGGTGTCGATCATTAAAAACAATATTGATCATGAGACCGACGCGACATTTGGATGCCATGAAAACTATCTGGTCACGCGGGACTTTCCGTTTACCTATCAAGGGTTAGGGATGCTCATGCCGTTTCTGGTAACACGCCAGGTCTTTACGGGCGCCGGCCGAATTGGAAAGGCGCGTTCCGTGGACGGCTGGATTGCCTTGGACGATATTGAGGGACCTGGAGGGCCCCGGTCACGGAAATCAACCGAAGAGGGGGTGATCTATCAAATTTCCCAGCGTCCGGATTATATCGTTAACGACTTTTTTGAATGGGTTCAGCATAATCGGGCTATTGTGAATACCCGAGATGAACCCCTGGCCGATCCAGAACGATTCCGGCGGTTGCACTTGCTTATGGGCGATTCGAATATGGCAGAGGAAGCAACTCTTTTAAAAATGGGGACGACCGGCCTGGTCCTGCAATTGATCGAAGAAGGGTATGCCCCGCAAGGGTTGGATTTCGATGATCCTGTCCAGACCCTGCGAGCCATCTCCCATGACCCTCAGCAAAAATGGATGGTCACGCTCTCAACCGGCCGGCATCTTTCTGCCTTGGATATTCAAGAGCAGTTTTGGGAAGCCGCCGCCAAACAGTATGCCGGGCAGGATGAAGAAACCGACTGGGTCCTGACCCATTGGGAATCGGTCGTGAATGATTTACGAGAGGGCTATCAAGCGGTGGTCGGCCGGGTTGATTGGGCCTCCAAGCTCTGGTTGTTGGAGAGCTTTCGGAACGCGGAGAAGTTGGAATGGGACGATCCCTGGTTGAAAAGTCTGGATTTGGAATATCACAATGTCGATCCGCATGCAGGGCTCTATCATGGCATGACAGAAGAAGGCGATGCGCCGCGCTTCACGACGAATGACCTGGTCGAATTGGCGAAAGGTCAACCGCCACGAAACACCCGTGCGTTTGGGCGAGCAGAAATCATTCGCCATGTCGTCAAGGAAGGTTGGGCGGATTTTTTAGAGAAAGCGACAGGCCATCACGATCCGCGTCGTCCACCCTATGTCATCAATTGGTCGGTTTTGCAACTTCAGGGGAGTCCGGCTTTTGTCATGGCCGATCCCTTTCGCAGCTATGTCCAGGAAAGTCGGGATTATTGCGCAAAATGGTCTTCTCGTCCCTCCCTTGAATCCTTCTCAAATAAGGGAGATACCTAATGTTCGGAGGAGGAAAATACCCTGTGACTGAGCCGTTTTGATCTTTTGCTTCTTTACTGCCCTTTTCACAAGTGGTAGTTTAAAATTCGTAGGGTAAGCCAGAGAGGTGTTTGTCTAGAGCTGTACTAAAATATTTTTCAAACAACACGCTCTTGACTAATTGAACTTCCTGAATGGGAACACCAGGTGAAAAAAATGACATGCCTGGAGTCTCAGGTTTTGGTGGTTTCGTGGTGGTTAGCTGTGTCTAATCGTGGGGCTCGCGCGCATGGGGATATTTCTTCAAAGGGCGTCCTGGAATTATAGGCAATTTATTAGAGGTTTTTAAGTAGTCTAGTCGATGAGGGATTTGGCTCATCATTTGCTCTTTAATAAAGTAGGGATGGATGAATTCATTATTTTAAATGCTGTCAAGATAAATCTGGAAATCCATGATGTCAGATGTTAATGGAGTCCCCCAAGCTAGGTTAATCTTGCATAAGGATGAATCAAATCAGTATCCATTAAGGAGGTGCAGCCTCACATGAAGTCGAGAGTGACCAGATGATACCCTAGGGTTTTGTTTCTATGCGTGGAAGTTTCACGTGTAGGGTTGTTCTGTCGATAAGAAAGAGTTGCCCGAATTTTCAGAGTTTGATAGCTATTAATCTGGATGAAACCTTTTACGACCACGTTTTGATAGCAATCGAGGTGTCATTTAATTTCGAGATAACCCGTTGTCTGTCATGACCGAAACGTCTTGAATCAACGTTCGGTAAAGCCATTCTCGGTGCGGAAAGAAATCCTAACGTTCGCCTTGTGGCGCTCTGAGAAAATTCGTCGTTAGGAATGGATATCCCTCCCTGCACTCAAATCGGTGCGGTCTTGATTTGAGGAAATTCATTGGGGGCTTGCTGGGCTTTCCGTATCAGGCCGTGTAACTAAAATATACAACGCTTGAGTTCCTTACGTTATGGGATAACGGCTCCCTTTGGCCAATTTCACCTGCCTGGATTGGGTTCGGTTTCTCTCTCTGATAGGTGTTTGTTCGGGAGTAGGTTTAAAGCTTTTTACACTCAAGACTTCATCTGATTGGGATATCTCCATTCAAATTCGTGAAGTATGGGGGCGCAATTCGTTTAATTGTTCAAAATTTCACTTCGAAGAAAAGTACTCAACATGAAAATTAGTTTAGTCCTGTGTATTGCAGTCTGCTTACTCACGGTATCCTGCACCTATAAAAAAGAGGCAGAGAGCGTCGATACCCATAAGGTGATTTATCCCATCTTAGAAGACGTTACTTATAGCAATAAATATGTCGCCCAAATTCAGTCGGTGGGGTATGTAGAGATCCGAAGCAAAATTAGAGGGTACATTCAAAAAATTTATGTGGACGAAGGGCAGCCGGTCAAGAAAGGTCAGTTGCTGTTTGCCCTCAGCTCTAGCGTATTTGAAAAAGAATTGCAAAAAGCCAATGCGGCTTATAAAAGTGCGGAAGCAGATTTGAAAGTTGCCGAAGTTGAATTCGCCAACGTGACTATCCTGGTAGAAAAAAATATTGTCTCCAAATCGGAGCTTCATGTCATTCAAGCAAAAGTCGATGCATTGAAAGCCGACGTGGAAGAGGCTGTGGCCAACAAAGAGCAGGTGGCCCTAAATCTTTCATTTTCAAACATACGAGCACCCCATGACGGCTTTATCAACCGTATTCCGAATAAAGTTGGGAGTTTGATAGAGGAAGGAGATATGTTGACATCCCTTTCCGACAACCGGGAGGTATTTGTCTATTTTCATCTATCAGAAATCGATTACCTCAACTATCTTGCTACCGGAGAACAAGAGGCAAGCGTTGTGGGTTTGGAGCTTGCCAACAATGTTCTGTATGGTCACGAAGGAAAGATAGAAATGATTGAAAGTGAATTCGACAGCTCCACAGGTAATATCGCCTTACGAGCAAGGTTTCCTAATCCTGACGGACTGTTAAAGCAAGGGGCAAATGGTAAAGTCATTGTCAATGAAACCCTTAAAGATGCGTTGGTGATTCCACAAAAATCAACCTTTGAAATTCAGGACAAATTGTTTGTGTACGTCGTCAATAAGGATAATGTCCTGGAACAAAGGAATATTGTTTCTCAAATGCGGTTGCCAAAATATTATGTTGTGGCGTCCGGTTTGTCCAAAGACGAACAGATACTCTTCGAGGGTGTGGAGAATGTCATGAATGGAGACCAAGTGCATCCTGTTCACGTTAAAATTGCCAAGGCGATGATGTGAATCGGTAACGACTCGCAAAGAACTAGATTCAGATGACAGCTATCTTTATTCATCGTCCGGTACTTTCCATTGTCATTTCTCTGTTCATTACCTTGCTGGGCTTGTTGTCCTTTACCCAGCTCCCTGTTACGCAGTTTCCTGAGATTACTCCTCCCGAGGTCAATGTGACGTCAAAATTTATCGGGGCCAATGCCGAAGCTGTGGTCAAGGCGGTTGTGACCCCGCTTGAACGAGCCATTAATGGTGTCGCCGGAATGGCCTACATGTCGTCCGTGTCCGGCAATGATGGCACGAGCATTATCCAGATTATTTTTAACGCCGGGACCGATCCGGAAATTGCCGCTGTGAATGTTCAGAACCGAGTGGCTTCAGCCTTGGACGAGTTACCCCCAGAAGCGATTAAATCCGGCGTGATTGTGGAGAAGGTGCAAAACAGTATGTTGTTGTATATCAACATACTCAGTCTGGATCCAACGATAGATGAAAAATTTCTATACAATTTTACCGATATCAATATTTTGAAAGAATTGAAAAGAATAGATGGCGTGGGCTTTGCTGAAATTATGGGATCAAGGGAATATGCCATGCGTGTGTGGCTAAGGCCCAATAGATTAGTGATGTATAACATTTCAGCTCTTGAGGTCATCGAAAAATTACAGGCTCAGAATATTGAAGCTGCCCCGGGTAAGATTGGGGAAAGCTCAGGTAGGGATAAGAGCGCCCAGGCCCTTCAGTACGTGTTGAAATATACCGGGAAGCACAATACCAAGGAAGCCTATGAACAACTTGTCTTAAGCAGTAACGATGATGGGGAAATATTGCGGCTAAAGGACGTCGCGGACATTGAATTTGATTCACAGGATTATGATGTTCTTTCCAAAGAAAACGGACAGGCCTCCGCGGCTATTGTGTTGAAACAGCGTCCTGGCAGCAATGCCAAGGAGGTGATTAATACGATCAAGGAGAAAATGGAGGAAATTAAATCGACGTCTTTCCCTCCAGGAATGGATTACAGTCTCAGTTATGATGTTTCTGAGTTTTTGGATGCGTCTATTGAGCAAGTCCTGACAACCCTGCTTGAGGCATTCCTTCTGGTATCCCTCGTGGTGTTTGTCTTTTTGCAGAATGTTCGGCTGACCATTATTCCCATCCTGGCGGTGCCTGTCTCGCTCGTCGGGACATTTTTCTTCATGCACATGATGGGCTTTTCCCTGAATCTCATCACGCTGTTTGCGTTGGTGCTTGCCATCGGTATTGTTGTCGATAACGCGATCGTGGTGATTGAAGCCGTTCATGCCAAGATGGAGGATTCAGGAATCGGAGCTCGACAAGCCACGGAAGAAGCCATGCATGAGATTAGCGGGGCCATTATTGCCATCACCCTGGTCATGTCAGCCGTGTTTTTGCCTGTGGCTTTTTTGGATGGCCCAACGGGAATTTTTTACAGACAGTTTTCTCTGAGCATGGCCTGTTCTATTGTGCTCTCAGGGATAACCGCACTTACGCTGACCCCCGCCCTTTGTGCTGTATTTCTTGAAAAGAGCCATCGTATTGAACACCCTCAACAATCGAGACTTCAGAAAGTATTCGATGGATTCAATCATTGGTATGACAATCTTTCGGATGACTATAAAAAACTTATCAGCGCAATTGCGAACAGAAGGGTTGTGACTGTTGGGATATTGCTTGGTTTCTCGGTGGGCGCTGGTTTGATCGGAGCGTTTGTTCCCTCGGGTTTTATTCCTAATGAGGATCAGGGAACAATATATGCGAATGTCACCGCCCCAACCGGCGCAACGCTCGAACGCACGGAAAAAGTTGTGGATGAAGTGCAACGTATTGCCTCAGATGTAGAGGATGTCACTTCAGTCTCAAGCCTTGCCGGTTTCAGCATTCTGTCCGAAGGCACGGGTGCCGTCTATGGAATGAACCTGATCAGTTTAAAAAACTGGAAGGAACGATTGGCCTCTGATAGGGAAATTATCGGTCTTCTTGAGGAAAAAACAAAACATATTAAAGATGCCAGCATTGAATTTTTTACCCCTCCACCTGTGCCGGGTTATGGGAATTCCAGCGGCTTTGAAATGCGGTTGTTAGACAAAACCGGTTCGGGTTCCCTTGCAGAATTGCAACAAGCGGCTGATGACTTTGTCGATGATCTCAACCAACGGCCGGAAATCGCTAATGCCTTTACCACATTCAATGCACGTTTTCCACAATTTCTACTACATATTGATGGCGATAAGGCCGCTCAAAAAGGGGTCACTGCTGAGAATGCGATGAGTACCCTTCAAACGCTGATAGGCAGTGTCTATGCCACCAACTTCATCCGTTTCGGCCAGATGTATAAGGTCATGGTGCAGGCGCTCCCACAATATCGGGCTCAGCCTGAGGACTTGATGAAGTTATATGTCAAAAATGACAAAGGGGAAATGATTCACTTTTCTTCCTTTCTTCGCGTTGAAAAAATTTATGGTCCTGAACAGGTCACGCGCTACAACATGTACCCTTCAGCCATGATTAATGGACAGCCTGCAAATGGGTACAGCAGCGGGCAGGCTATCACTGCAATTAAAGAGGTGGCGGCCAGTAAATTGCCAAAAGGTTTTGGATACGATTGGGCAGGGTCATCCCGCGATCAGGCGCACATGGGTAACCAGGCCATGTATATTTTTCTGATTTGCCTGTTATTCGTTTACCTCCTCCTTGCCGCACAATATGAAAGTTTTCTGCTGCCCATGCCGGTTATTCTTTCACTGCCCATTGGTATTTTCGGTGCATTATTTTTTCTGTTGATTATGGGCTTGGAAAACAATATCTATGCGCAAATTGCGATGATCATGTTAATCGGCATCCTCGGTAAAAATGCTATTCTGATAATCGAATTTGCCACGTTACAACAAAAGCTTGGGAAAACTCCGCTTGAAGCAGCGATTGAAGGGGCAGCCCTTCGATTGCGCCCGATATTGATGACATCTTTTGCATTTATTGCCGGGCTTCTTCCTTTAATGTTTGCCTCGGGGGCAGGGGAGATTGGGAACAATACCATTGGGTCGGCGGCGGCAGGAGGAATGATTTTTGGGACAATTTTCGGCGTGATTCTCATCCCCGGCTTATATGTGGTTTTTGCAACGATGGGAGAGACGCAAGATAGTGACAACAGATCACAAAAAATGGAGGCTTTCCGTTTGAGTTTTAAGTCTCGTTTTAAACTGGCACGCAGCCTAACGAAATTACCATAGTTCCTGTTTTCTCAGGGAGTTGCCTCGAATTTCATAAGATTATCAGCCCATTCCTCATTCCCCTTGAAAAGTAAAATGTATTCCATCCTTATCGTTTCCTTCCTGGTTGTCATTTTTAGTGGTTGCACAGGACTTAAAACCGACTTGGCCATTTCGGAAAATGACATCCCAACAAGCTTTCAGAAGAAAGAAGATACCACGAATATTGCTGACATCCACTGGAGAGATTACTTTGTCGACCCACTATTGGAGAAATTAATTGAAACCGCCATAGGCAATAACATTGATTTACAAATGGCTTTGCAGCGAATTGAAATTTCGCGTTCAAGCGTCAGGGCGGCAACCGGTGCACTGATGCCGACGATGGGTTTGGGTGTCGGAACCGCCATTCGCAGATACGGACTGTACACCATGGACGGGGCAGGGAACTCGACGACCGACATTACTCCCGGTCAAACCGTTCCCACCAATTTGCCTGATCTCTTTGTGGGCTTACAGTCATCGTGGGAGGTCGATATTTGGGGCAAGTTGCAAAACCAGCGCAGTTCAGCCATGGCGAATTTTCTTGCAAGTATTGAAGGAACAAGCTTTGTCGTTTCTAATCTGGTAGCCGATGTCGCAACTTACTATAACGAATTGCGGGCCTTGGATAATGAATTGGACATCATCAGGCAAACTCTCCATACACAGTATGAGTCCTTGGAGGTGATTCTTGTGCAGAAGGAAGCGGGCAGGGCAACCGAATTAGCCGTGGAACTCTTTAAGGCTCAAGTGCTCAATACCCGTATATTGGAAAAGGAGGTCCTGCAGCAAATTATCGTGACCGAAAATCACATTAACTTTCTCTTAGGGCGCTATCCTCAACACATTGAACGGACGAAAGGCGGCTATTTTGCAGGAATGCCTCATGAAATTACAGCGGGTGTTCCTTCACAATTATTAGCAAATCGTCCCGATGTACGGGAAGCAGAATTTCAGGTTGAGGCCAGCAAGTTTGATTTGAAAGTGGCCAAAGCTGCTTTCTTCCCAAGCTTTCATATTACGGCAAGTTTTGGGTTTCAAGCATTTAATCCAGACTTTTTATTTGTTGCTCCTGCCTCAATCGCCTATACCGCTGTGGGGACATTAGTTGCACCGCTCATTAATAGGAATGCGCTTGAAGCACAGTTTCACAACGCAGAAGCCCATCAGTTGACCGCCATGTATAATTATCAGAAAACAATTTTGAATGCCTATGTTGAAGTGGCCAATGAACTCTCGAATATTCATAACTTGCAAAAAATCAATACTCTGAAAAAACAACAAAATGAAGTCCTACAACAGTCTGTTGAAACATCACATTTGCTCTATAGATATGGCAGGGCAAGCTACCTCGAGGTGCTCATTGCACAAAGGAATGCCTTGCAATCCAATCTCGAATTAATCAGTTTTGCCAAGCAATTACGAATAGCGGTCGTAAAAATTTACAAGGCATTAGGAGGAGGATGGAAGTAAGAATTGTAACTTCTGGAAATAACATTGAATGGTGTGGAGCGGTGACCATGAGGCTGGGATTGGGATCGATTTGGCAGGATTACTCGTAGATTGGGGTTAATCGTGTTTGATAAGAAAGGTGAGTAGTATTTACCTGTGGCAGTTAAAGCTTCAATAGCCCCAATTATACAGTATGGTTGAAGACTTTTACCGATATGAGGAACAGGAATTTCGTTTTTCTTACTGTACCTTGAGCCCGCTTTAAACTTGGATTAAATGTACTCTCCTAGGTTTCTCTTGTATCATGACTCCCGCGCTTTGGTTCATGTTAAAAATAAAATTATGGGACTGGCAATTTTTAATAGCCTTCAACCCGGGAAATAATGCATGAAAGTGCAAGCGGGCATATTGGGAGTTTTGTATGGGGTTGTAGTCTTCACGGGATCGGCCCTGGGCGACCTTTTCGAGGTCAAGGAAGCCGTGGAAGAGGCCATTTGCAAAAAATGGCCACGAATTATGCGAACGATCCCAACTCCCTTTCTGTACAGGCAATCGCGCAATTACAAATCTGTCTTGCTCAAACATTGCAAAATACCGCCACGCCTCCCATACCAAGAAATTTTGATATTCAATCCCCGCGCCCTTCGACAAGTATTGGCGACACCATTCTTCCGACATCCCCAACCCCTCCAACACCACCCAAATCCCTGAAGATTCGGTGAGGATGGTCTTCTCCACCTTCTCTTGAAGTAACCTCCAACAAAGCAAGATATATAAAGAAGGCGAATGGAAATGGCAGGGGAAGTTTTCCTCCTTTGCTTTGGATGATTCCATCGGGTGGAGGTCCATTGGTTCGGTCCTTACTTTGGAATGGGTCCTCAACTGTATGGCGGAGTGCAGGAGGAATTGGAACGAGGCTCCGGCCGAACCCCTGAATACTTCGTTAATCTCTCTGCCGGTTTTTGGCTCTGTTGAGAGGTGTTTTTTGAAGGACTGCCTTTGTAGCAGTATCTTCGGCAATTTTCTCGAACTTGCTCAGGCACCGGTTGCGGCATTCTCTGCTTGACTTCCATATCCGGTCAAAAGCGATTTGACCATTTCATAAAAGCCACTCACCGCAATCAGGATCGTATCGTCGCAGAACTCATAATCCGGCTGATGGAGGCCCGGTGCATGCTCACCAATACCGAGTCCAAAATGGAGGATGGGGCAAATATCGCCAAAATGTCCAAAGTCCTCCGACCAGCGGAACGGTTTGGGAATTTCAATGGCCTCAATTCCCGTATCCAGGCACACGTGCACCAGGGTATCAACCAAGGCATCATCGTTGACTGTCGCCGGAAAATCCTGCACCCACTCGACTTCTGCAAAAAGCCGTTCCGCCTCCGCACAAACGCGAACACACTGTTCGGCTTCGCGTCGTAAGTTTTGAAGGCCCGTCGCAGAAGCTGCTCGAAGCGTGGCACACACGGTTGCTTCTCCCGGTGTGAGCCCAAACGACATGAGCCCCAGCTGCGCATGGGTCAGCGTGAGCATACAATAGGGATTGTCCGTGACCCTGCTCAATTGGGGAAGCTCAGCCAGTAGCCGTCCTACTGCATTCGCAGGAGATCGTGCTTGTTCCGGCTCGGCCGCGTGAGACGCTTGCCCAAGGAGACGAACTCTCATCCCCACAGAGGCACTGGCAAACGTCCCCCGTCGATACACAATCTGCCCCCTGGGAAAACCTGGTAGATTATGCAGGGTGAGAGCGCAGTCCGGACGGAACTGCTCAAAATTCGGGTCATCGATAATTGCCCGTGCGCCTGCCCCTGTTTCCTCTGCGGGCTGAAACAAGAGCACCACTCGTCCACAGGTTGGTGGTGTGCGATGAAGCAGGGGGGCCAAGCCCGCCACGATGGCCATATGTCCGTCATGCCCGCATCGGTGGGCGATGTTCGCTCCTGGCACGAGCCATTGGTTCTTGTCTGCTTCTTCCACAGGCAGTCCATCCAGTTCACACCGTATCATCACCGTTGGCCCAGGGTGTTGGCCATCATAGACCGCTGCGATCCCATAACCACCGAGATGGGTCAACAGTTTGTCCGGTGGATAGGAATGTAAAAAATTTGTAATGAGTGTTGACGTCATGACCTCGGCCCCGGCCACTTCAGGGCAAGCGGCAAGGGAGCCACGAAGGGTGACTAAAATGCCTTCAAGTATGTGGTCCTGCCGAATGTTCTGCATATTTTTATTCTATGGTGGTAAGGTGTCTCTGTCCACTCGCGCAGATCAGTTGCATTCGGAGCTTTGGCCAAATGCGGACTTGTCGAGCCTATGGTGTTGTATCCGAATACAATCAGGACAGGGTATGTAATGGGTTTCAGCTTGCACGGAATCGATGAATCTCATGATCCGTGATTCACTTTGCCAGGTCCAAATGAGAACGGAAATAGTCGATGGCTTTTTCCAGGCCTTGTTCCAAAGTAATCCGAGGTTCCCACTTGAGCAGAGTGGTGGCCTTTTCGATATTGGGTCGGCGTACTTTAGGATCATCGATTGGAAGGGGATGTTGCGTAATCGTGCTCGATGAGTTGGTGAGTTTGATCACCGTTTTGGCAATGTCCATGACGGTGAGTTCTTGTGGATTGCCGATGTTAACAGGATCATGTATGGAACCGAGGTTGGCCTGAGTTTTTCCGAAGCGAACCGAATCTTGAACATCTTGATTTTTTCGAAATTCGTCTGGCGGGGCCTGGAGAAGCGATAGGATTCCCGCGACCAGATCATCGACGTAACAAAAGCTGCGGGTCTGTGACCCATCGCCATATACCGTTAACGGATGACCTTGTAAGGCTTGCACGATAAAGTTTGAGACCACCCGCCCATCCTTTGGGCGCATCCGTGGGCCATAGGTGTTGAAGATTCTGACGATTCTTGTAT
>JBATLR010000437.1:10000-27722 GCA_049289415.1 Nitrospirales bacterium | reverse complement strand
GTGTTAGTCGGTTTCAACAACCCACTTTCGTATATGTAAAAGAGATTTCAATCCTAAGGTTTTATTTCACTAACAAATCTATCACCGTTGAATTTCCCATCCAGGCATGGGGAACATGCTATTAGGTGACTAGAGATATAAGAGGACTTAGACAGCTATGTCACGAACGTTAGACCCCTCCTTAGCCGGAACTCCACAACGAGATTACCCCACAATGATTCTGTTTGGGGCAATTGTATTGACCACAATCGTCGGTCTCCCATTGTATGCCTACTTTTACGATTTCTCCTGGGTAGACTGGACCATGTTTGTCATGCTTTACCTATTTACAGGATTAGGCATTACTGTAGGCTATCACCGGTTAATTACCCACAGGAGCTTTAAGTGCCCAAACTGGATCAAAGCCACCTTCTTAATCGCAGGCGGTATGGCGTTAGAAAACTCAGCGCTACGATGGGCCAGCGACCATATTAGGCACCATGCCCGGTGCGACCAGAAAGAAGATCCCTATAACGCCACCCTGGGTTTTTGGCACAGCCATTGTGGCTGGATTTTCTGGAAAGATCCCAATCGTGACCCCAAATATGCCACCCGGCTTTTGCAGGATCCTCTAATTTTGTGGCAAGACAAATATTACCTTCCCATTCTTTTGTCTGGACTTGTGCTGCCATTCGTCGTGGGGCTTTTGTACAATGGGTGGATTGGGGGTGTCGGGTGCTTCCTCCTGGCTGGGCTCGCACGTACCTTTTTTGTCCTAAATTCAACATTCTTCATTAATTCCATTTGCCATATCTGGGGTGATCAACCCCATGGAACATCCGATTCGAGCCGAGATAGTTGGTGGATATCATTACTCACATTTGGAGAGGGGTATCACAACTATCATCATATGTATCAAAGTGACTATCGAAACGGAGTTCGCTGGTATAATTTTGATCCATCTAAGTGGCTTATATGGACATTGAGCAAATTAGGCTTAGCCTATGATCTTCGTCGCCAGGCTCCTAACCAGCCGTAACGACATTTAGCATTTAGAGGCTCCTCCGGCCTGTATTGGAATCTCGGACGGAGCCTCCTCTCCTGCTTTTCTGTTATCCGGCCAATCGCCCACACAACTCATTATTGCGCACATAAGAAGTCGTGTGATAAATTCGCCTGCATTCACGCGGGTTTTTGACAATATGATTACAAGTGAACTTCAACAAAATACGGGTAGATTTCTGATGAATACCTATACCCGCCTACCCATTTCCCTTGTTCGAGGAAACGGATGTCTGGTGTATGATGCAGAAGGCCGGGAATATCTCGATTGTCTCGCGGGGATTGCCGTCAATATCTTAGGCCATGCCCAACCGGATCTTGTGGAGACCATTACGCGACAAGCCCGGCAACTCATTCATACCTCCAACCTGTTTTATACCGAACCCCAAACCAGACTGGCCCAAAAGCTGGTAGAACTGTCCTTTGCGGACAAAGTGTTCTTTTGTAATAGCGGGACAGAGGCCAACGAGGCCGCTATAAAGTTAGCCAGGAGGTATGCACATAATACCTTTGGTCCGGAACGGTTTGAAATTTTGACCATGGTGAATTCCTTTCATGGACGAACATTGGCGAGTCTCACAGCAACCGGCCAGCCAAAATTACAAGAAGGGTTCGGACCGCTTGTTCCTGGTTTTCGTTATGTTCCATTCAATGATCTGGAAGCCTTGAAAGCCAATATCACTCCCCAAACAGCAGCGGTGCTGGTAGAACCCATCCAAGCTGAAGGTGGGATCATCGTTCCCCATCCTTCCTATCTGAAGGGACTTCGAGAGTTCTGCACAGAGAACCAAATCCTTCTGATTTTCGATGAAGTCCAAACCGGAATGGGTCGCACGGGGACGTTGTTTGCTTATGAGCAGTTCGGAATTCAACCCGACATTATGACGTTGGCTAAAGGCTTGGGGGGAGGTCTACCCATTGGGGCCTGCCTAGCTACCGACAACGTCGCAGCGGCATTTGAACCAGGCACTCACGCCTCCACGTTCGGAGGCAACCCTTTAGCCTGCGCAGTAGCCTTAAAAGTCTTAGAACTCCTCATTGAAGGCGGAAAACTTGAACAAGGGCTGGTTGCCGGTCGCTATTTAGCCAAAGGACTTGGCTCCCTGAAAGAGCAATTCTCTTGCATTCATGAAGCACGTGGCCTGGGCCTCCTCCAGGGTTTAGAATTAACCATTGACGGAAAACCTCTCGTCCTGGAATGCCTTGACCGACGTGTCCTAATCAACTGCACTATGGGAAAGGTCCTCCGATTTGTGCCTCCCTTAATCATCAGCAACGCACAGATTGATCGGCTCCTGTCCGTCCTCTCTGACGTTCTTTCCAAGCATCGATAAATCATGTCGTCACCAAGGCAGTCTTCTCGTACCCGAAAATCCACCCCTTTCGCACAGCGCAAGAAGAGGACGGACTTTCCCAAGGACTTGCTGACGGTGGCCGATATTCCCAGGGATACGGTTCACCATTTGATTGCTCTTGCTCAAAGGATGAAGGCTGCCAGAAGACAGGGGCGCACCACCTTTCCGTTGAAGGGCAAAACGTTGGGTCTTATTTTTGAAAAACCCTCTACGCGGACGAGGGTTTCCTTCGAAGCCGGGATGAATCAACTTGGTGGACAAGCCATTTTTCTAGCGTCCGAAAAAATTCAATTGAGCCGTGGGGAAAGTTTAGCCGATACGGCAAAAGTTCTAACGCGATACTTGGATGGACTCGTGGTAAGGACATTCAACCAAACCTCCCTAGAAGAATGGGCCCGACATACCTCGATTCCTGTCATCAATGGGTTAACGGACGATTGCCACCCCTGCCAGGCATTAGCTGATCTTTTGACCATTGTCGAACACAGGGGCCACGCGAAAGGCTTAAAGCTGGCATATATTGGAGACGGAAACAATATCACACACTCCCTCATCGAGATCGGGGCCAAGGTCGGCATGCACGTGATCGTAGGATGCCCTCAAGGCTATGAACCTGATCCCCGTATCGTCGCAGCGGCCCAGGAGGAAAGCCAACAAACAGGTGCCAGAATTGAAATCACCCATGATCCTAACATTGCCGCAACGGACGCTGATGTGATTTATACAGATGTGTGGATCAGCATGGGCCAGGAACACCAGCAGGAACCACGCATGGAAGCTCTGGCGCCCTATCAAGTCAACGGGAGACTCATGCAGCAGGCAAAACCCAATGCCCTCCTCATGCATTGTCTGCCGGCCCATCGGGGAGAGGAAATAACCGAAGACGTACTGGACGGCCCACAATCAGTCGTTCTGGACCAAGCCGAAAACCGCCTACACATCCAAAAAGCTATTTTGCTTCAATGGTTAGGAAGATAGCCTTCATGAAGAAACGCGCCGTCGCAACCTCCCTCAACACCCCATCCCGTCCTTCAGCATCTCCTCAACCAAAGCCCCCACAAAAACCCGGAGATCAAAAACCCTGGGGAGGGCGATTTCAAGGTCAAACACATCAACTAGTGGAAACGTTCACCGCCTCGATTAACGTTGATCGCCGCCTGTATGAATACGACATTGAAGGCAGCATCGCCCACTGTAAAACGTTACAACGGGCTAAGGTCTTGCCACAGCGAGAATGCCAAACCATTATTCGAGGACTCCTGACCATTCGGGAGGACATTCGCGCCGGCCGCCATCAATGGAAGACCGAAGATGAAGATGTGCACATGAGCATTGAACGGCGCCTGACTGAGCTCATTGGGCCAGTTGGCGGGAAACTCCACACCGGCCGAAGTCGGAATGATCAAGTCACCCTGGATCTTCGACTCTATCTCAGGGATACCCTCCAACACCTGAGCAATGATCTTCGCTTACTTCAACAGTCGCTCGTGACGCTCGCTGAGCGGTATATGGGAGTGATGATGCCGGGCTATACACATTTACAGAGGGCCCAGCCCGTTCTCTTTTCCCATCATGCCCTAGCCTATGTTGAAATGGTTGAGCGGGACAAAGGGCGTCTCCATGATGCCTTGGTTCGAATTAACGTCATGCCGTTAGGTTCCGGTGCCCTAGCTGGAAACAATTACCCGATCGACCGACACTATACCGCTTCCTTATTACATTTCCCTCGCGTGACCCAAAATAGCTTGGATGCCGTGTCTGACCGAGATTACGTCATTGAGGTGCTTAGCGCTTGCGCCATCGTGATGATGCACCTCTCTCGTTTAAGTGAGGAGCTGATTTTATGGTCATCACAAGAATTCCACTTCACAGATCTTCCCGACGGATTTTGTACAGGCAGCAGCATGATGCCACAGAAAAAAAACCCAGACGTCCCTGAACTGATCCGCGGAAAAACCGGTCGGGTCTATGGACATTTGTTCAGCCTCCTAACCACTTTAAAAGGATTGCCTCTCAGTTACAATCGAGACCTTCAGGAAGACAAAGAACCCTTGTTTGACACATTGGATACCGTGACGATATCGGTTAATATTTACGCAGAACTCCTGGCTCAACTAACGATACGACCTGAACCTATGAAAGAAGCGGTGTCTCAGGGTTTTCTGCTTGCCACGGAGTTGGCGGACTATCTGGTTAAAAAGGGGATGCCTTTCCGTGAATCCCACCACGTGGTGGGAAGTCTGGTACGGGAGTGTTTAGCGAAAGGGAAGGATTTGGGACAACTCACCCAACAGGATTTACTGAATGCCTCATCGTCTTTTGATGCCAAGGCATTTCAAGTTTTAACTCCCGAAGCTGCGATTAACAGTAAAAACATTATAGGCGGTACTGCTACAGCCCAAGTCACAAAACAGATCAAGGGTTGGAAAAAATCATTACAGGCCGAAATGAAACGTTCCATGAAAAAACAGTGAAGGGCATGAGGCAAATCCTAAAGATTCCTACCAGGTATTTCCTCATTTTTTGCATACTGGCGCTCCTCTTCTCCTCGGGTTGCGGAGCAGTGGGCCCTCCCATCCCTCCAGAAAATGTTGGCATTGAAGCCAAGAGACTCAAGCAACAGCAAGATCAGGCCAAAGCAGAGGGAGCCTTTGACCAGGACCCCCTGAATGTACCACTGGAAGAGGCAGTGGAATTACCCACCATGTATCCTATCGATACCCGATAATACGCAGGGATTTGTCCAGGGAGAACCTCATGAGGTACAATGAGGCCCCCCAGCAGTCTCTCCAACTGTTTGTGGAGGATACAAGAATGGATACCTCTCTCACTCAGGGTGAAATTCGTCCAAAACTTCTGTTGCTTGATCCTTATCCACGAAATAATCCCTATCGTATGACGGCTAGCGAGCGCCGGTCGATCTGGTTTCCGAAGCTCAGCCTACCAGCGATTGCCGCCTATACTCCAACAACATGGGATGTCGAAATCGTGGACGAAGCCGTTAGGGATATCGATTTTGAGACTCCCTGTGATGTGGTTGGAATATCCATTATGACGTGTTATGCCCCGAGAGCCTATGAAATCGCGGATGAATTTCGTCGACGGGGGAAACCGGTCATTCTCGGAGGAGTGCACCCCACCTATTGCCCAGATGAAGCCCTTCGCCATTGCGATGCCATTGTCTGCGGGGAAGCCGAAGACCTTTGGCCTCAAGTCATCACCGACATCGAGGCCGGGTCCTTGAAACGAATCAATCGCATGGACCAATTTCCAACCTTGAGTCATTACAAACCCCCGCGTATTGAATTGCTCAGCCCGGATTCTTATATGACCAGGCTTTGCACCTTCACGACGCGAGGATGTCATTTTGATTGTGAGTTTTGCAGCGTCTCGCCGTTTAATGGCAAAACCACTCGACGCCGACCCGTTCCCGAAGTCATTGAAGAGCTGAAACGAGCCAAAGAATGGCTGCGCTCGGACATTATTGAACGAATGACCCGTGGGTCACTTTTCCACGCCTTAACAACCTCCCTGAAAATTTGGGTAGGGCTGGAAGAAGGTTCGATTGTTGCTTTTGTTGATGACCTGCATAACAGTCATCGCGCCTACTGCCGTGAGTTATGGCAGGCCCTGAAATCTCTCAATATTAAATGGGGCTGTCAGTCTACTCTCTTTCTTGGGGATGATCCTGAAATGGTACGATTGGCTGCCGATAGCGGTTGCGTATCGGTTTTTGTCGGGATGGAATCGTTGTCGGATGATTCGCTCGATGAAACCAACAAAGGATTCAATCAGGTGCGGAAATTTGAAAACCAAATTAAAATGTTTCATGACCATGGCATCATGGTGAACCCCGGTCTCGTGTTTGGATTTGATAATGATGACGAATCGGTATTCGAAACCGCCGTAGAATTTTTGACACGAAACAAAGTCGAATTGGCCTACTTTAATGTGTTGACGCCCCTTCCGGGGACGGCCTTATTCGAACGCTTTAAGCGGGAGGGTCGGATCATTGATCAGGACTGGTCGAAGTATGACGGGAAGCATGTGGTATACACACCCAAACGCATGTCAGCCGAGCAATTACAGGAAGGGTTTTTCTGGGCCAACCACCAGTTTTATTCTTGGCCCTGCATCTGGAATCGCATGGGGCATAAGAGCCAACGACTGATTCCCCGGCTTGAAATGAATTGGGAATTTCGAAAATTAATATACCGCACCACACCCAAAGGCGCTCTATCCCCCCTGGCTAAAGTCTTAAAAAATCTGCAAACCAACCTCCCGACATGTGAAACGCAGCAACTCGTTCCTAACGCGCTTCACCCTCAACCATCTCCTGATTCCAACCACCAGGAGCTCTGCTTGAAAATGAAAGCTCGTCGTCACGATGCCTTTGCGGCCTTGTTCATTGATCTGGAGGGAACATTAGACCACCTGAATGCCAAAGAACTCTTGAAAAGGATTACACAAGCTGGACGTGAGGCCAAAATGGACATCGTCGTCAACTTTGAACATATAAAACATGCGACTCCGAAAGCTATTTACACATTACTTGATGGGGAAATTCTCCGAGCCATCACCCCACACACAAAATTACGGTATCGAAACTTAAAAGAAGCCTTTCAATCCATTGTTTCCGAAATCGCTCTTGAAAATTTGGACCTGTTTGATGAGGATATCCAGCATGCATGACTTTCACTACCAGGGGGACGGATTATTCTGTGAGGAGGTCCCCATTCGCCAAATTACCGAACAGGTGGGGACTCCCTGCTACATTTATAGCCACCGGACATTGATTCGACATTTTCATGCTTTTGATCAAGCCTTCAATGCCATTCCACATATCGTGGCCTTTGCCATGAAAGCGAATTCGAATCTGACCGTCTTGCGTCTCCTCGCCAAAGAAGGGTGTGGCGCAGACATCGTGTCAGGTGGAGAACTTTTCCGCGCATTAACAGCGGGAATGGCGCCCAACAAAATCGTCTTTGCCGGGGTCGGCAAATCCAAAGAAGAAATTCAATATGCATTGAAATCGGATATTCTGATGTTCAATGTTGAATCTCCCGGTGAACTTCAGCAGATTAATGAGGTCGCTGGCTCCATGGGCCTTCGCGCCAAAGTGGCGTTACGCATCAATCCGGACATTGATCCCAAAACCCATCCGTACATTTCTACCGGATTAAAAAAAAGCAAATTCGGAATTGGAGCGGAACGGGCACTTGAAGAATTTGACGCAGCAGGGAACCTTCCTCACATTGAAGTGGTAGGCGTTCACTCACACATTGGTTCCCAGTTAACCCAGGTCACCCCATTTGTTGATGCCTTAAAAAAAGCCATCGCCTTAATTCAAACACTCCAAGCCAAAGGTGTTCATATTCAGTATCTCAACATAGGCGGAGGACTAGGCATTACCTACTCGGACGAAACGCCTCCTCATCCCAAAGAGCTGGCTGAGGCTATTTCTCCGTTGCTACAATCCGTCTCATGCCAAATTATTATGGAACCGGGCCGGTCCATTGTAGGGAACGCGGGTATCTTGGTGACGAAAGTGCTGTATAACAAGGAAAGCGCGGACAAGCATTTCGTGATTGTCGATGCCGCAATGAATGATCTGTTACGACCAAGCTTGTATGATGCCCACCACGATATTCAGCCGGTATTAAAAAAAGAGTCATCCGCAGTGAACACTGTTGATGTAGTTGGACCCATTTGCGAATCAGGAGACTTTTTAGCAAAAGATCGAAAAATGCCCCATTCTCAACCTGGAGATCTCCTGGCCGTCATGAGTGCCGGAGCGTATGGATTTACAATGGCTTCAAATTATAATTCCCGGCCACGCGTCCCCGAGGTGCTCGTGAAAGGGAAGGACATCACCGTCATTCGAAAACGGGAAAGCTACGAGGACCTCATTCGAGGCGAAACCATTTCAGAAGCTTTCTCGAATTGATTTTTTGATTTAAAGACTTGTGTTGATTCACCAGGGCGTTCTTCGTTTTGTAGTTACAAACACAAAAATTCCCTCCACCAAAAGATTGAGGTCAGAATTATGTTCAGCGGTTCGTTAGTCGCTATTGTCACCCCATTCTCGAAGGGAAAATTTGATGAAAAGGCCATGGCCGATCTCATCGAATCCCAAATTTCTTTTGGGACCCATGGCATTGTACCTTGTGGGACGACAGGCGAATCAGCCACCTTGACCCCGGAAGAGCATGAACGGGTCGTTTCATTCACCGTCGAAGTGGTGAATAAGCGGGTTCCTGTAATTGCCGGAACAGGCTCAAACTCTACCGATGAAGCCATTACTTTTACGAAACATGCCAAAGCCGTGGGTGCCGATGGGGCTTTGCTCATCACGCCGTATTACAACAAGCCCACACAGGAAGGGCTTTATCGTCATTTTGCCGCTATCGCCAAAGCCGTCGACTTACCCCAGATCCTTTACAATATTCCAGGGCGAACCAGCATCAACATGTTGCCAACCACGGTGAGCCGTCTGTCGGAAATCCAGAATATTATTGGCATCAAGGAAGGCAGTGGATCTCTCCAACAGGTGTCCGAAATTATACAACAATCCCGACCTGGCTTCCTTGTGCTCTCAGGCGATGATCCCTTGACACTCCCTATGATCGCCCTCGGCGGGAAAGGCGTGATCACGGTCACCGCAAACGTCGCCCCGACCGATATGGCAAACATGGTGAACGCCGCACTAAAAGGTGACTACGAAACAGCTAGGCTCATTCACTACAAACTCTCTCCCTTATTTGGAGCATTATTTTTGGAGACTAATCCCATTCCGGTGAAAGCCGCTCTGGCCATGATGGGAAAAATGTCAGAAGAAGTTCGACTGCCGCTTACCCCACTTGCTGCGGAATTTCGACCAACACTCCAAGAAGCCTTGCAACAAGCCGGAGTGCTCTGAGAAAAGAGAACACATGATTCGAACAATCATTACCGGCGCGGCCGGTCGAATGGGCATGCGATTAGTTGCGTTAACTCATGGCACCCCTGGGCTACAGCTTTCCGGTGCAGTCGAAGTAAAAGGGCACCCCGCTATTGGAAAAGACGCTGGGGAAGTCGCCCAAATCGGGCAAGTGAACATTCCAATCACCGACGATCTCCACGCCTGCCTCTCAGAGGGTGATGTGGTGGTCGACTTCACGGCTCCTTCATCCTGTCTGGCCAACCTCGAGCATGCCGTCAAATCTACCAAGGCCATGGTCATTGGAACGACCGGATTCACTGATCAAGAATTGGCCCAACTTAAAACATTCGCTCTCAAAATCCCCTGCGTGTTTTCCCCAAACATGAGTGTAGGAATCAATGTGCTCCTCAGCACCGTCGGGAAAATCGCCAGATCTCTAGGTGAGCAGTACAACATCGAAGTAATCGAAGCCCATCACAATAAGAAAAAGGACGCCCCCAGCGGAACCGCTCTAAAACTGGCTGAGGCTCTAGCAGAAGGCATGGAATGGGATTTACAAGAAGTGGGCGTCTATACCCGACATGGTATGACCGGCGAACGGAAAACTCGTGAAATTGGCATGCAAACCATCCGCGCAGGAGATATTGTTGGCGATCACACCATTTTATTGGGGGGACCAGGAGAACGCATTGAAATCACCCACCGGGCCCATACTCGCGATACCTTTGCCCAGGGCGCGCTCCGGGCCGCTGAATGGGTAGCCCAAAAACCGCCTGGCCTCTATTCCATGGCCGACGTCTTGGGCTTATCCTAAAATAACATCCCGAATTTATCAGCCATGTACGTATGAAAAATGAAATCCAACCAAAATTTCAATGACGCACAATTATAAGCCATACCTACTCAACAACAATTGTGCTAGACCTATCCTCCCAAATGCCTCCAAGCCATTCGATCGGGCACCTTCTAACCCTGCCCTAAAAGACTACCCTCATCCTGTCGATTCACGATTCTTTCATTGACAAAGGCGAAGAGCGCGTGGTCTTATCGAAAGACGCACGAGGACCACATTCACTCACCAATACTTCGCTTTAAATCTCACTGAACAAAGTAAGGGATTAGCGAAAATATATCAGGTTCATGTAAAAAGGAGACTGGCTATAATGGATATTTTTGGAAAAATTCCCCTCGTGGAAATTCCGGTTCATGTGACACCGGATCAGAAAAAATGGCTGGATAGAATGGTGGAAGAAGGGAAAATTGCCATTCCTCCAGGTGGAACCCTGGAAAAAGGCTCAGTAATTTCTATGTTTCTCAGGATGCTCATCCACAATGCCATGGAAGAACAGATGCGCCAAGCCGCCATCGACGCCGAAGACGAAGAAGACGATGATGAATAGAGAGCTAATAAAGGCCCCTTATTAAGAACTTTCTATTGCCAACGCATTTTGTTCATTATATTGCTTGTCAAAATTTTTCAATTGTTCATCAATATTGAGTTCGAAAAGTTTATTCGTAAATGACATTCCATAAATCAGGTAACTTGTGGTTTCCAGCAATTCCGCCCGCAAGTCTTCATCCTCTTTTGGTCCCCATTCAAAACCAATAACCTCGTTTCCCTCACTTTTCATAAAAAGCTTATCAAGAACTCTTGGGGATGAATGAACATCCTGAGAATATAATCGATAAGCCCCAACATAAAGATGGTGAAGGTTTATATCTCTTGCCCATTGTTCTCTCTTGCTAGTATATTCCGTACCCCCTAACGTCTCTTCAATTTTCTTTATGAGTTCATCCGTTAGTTCCGGTTTAATGTCATCGAATACATTCGTAGATGCGCTTCTAATTGATCGAACCAGTGTCAAACGTTCCCTTTCGCCAATTTTAACGTACGCATGGACAAATTCATAAGATTCACAAATCTTACCCAACACGATTAGACTTTCCAGCGCAACTCTTAACATCGAACATCCTTGGGATACCAATCATTTTTCAAAAAGAATCACTACTGCTTGGACATCATTGAGTAATTTGATCAACAAACAACCGGCAAAAAGCTGTTGCCCATCACGATTATGAATTCCCAAACGATATTTTGTTTGCTGACAAAACCCATTGAGGTCTTCGACTAATTTAAAAGAGGGTTGGTTTTTTGCCCGAATCTCCTCGCGATATTTCTCTATTTCCGGGAAAGAAAACCCTGATCGTCAAGGCTCATACAACTGACCCTCCCACTATAATTCACCCTCTATTTCCCTGCTAATTTCGATATTTTATCAAACGGCTTTATTGGAAAGTTCCGCGAAATTCAAGCAGATTATATTACCCGAATTTTAGGCCAGTTTGGCACAGACGGATTTAACTTCCGTATAGAGGTCCAATGCCTCATGGCCCATTTCCCGTCCCCAGCCGGATTGCTTGTACCCCCCAAACGGGAGTGACGCATCAAAAACATTATGACAGTTGATCCAAACCGTTCCAGCCCGTAATTGCGCGGCAATGCGATGCCCCTTACTCAAATCTTTTGTCCATACCGCTGCTGCCAATCCATAGATATTATTATTAGCCTTGGCGATCACATCTTCCACATCTGTAAAGGGTTCAGCACAAACTACAGGGCCAAAAATTTCTTCTTGAATAACCTTCATGGTTGAGTTGGTATTGACTAAGATGGTCGGTTCAACAAAATAACCTTTGTCTCCAGACCGTTTCCCACCCGCAACCGCTTGAGCTCCTTCGGCAAATCCCGACTCCAAATATCCCAGGACACGATGTTGTTGTTCATCAGAGACTAACGGCCCCATTTGAGTGGTGGGATCTAGTCCCGGTCCCACCTTAATTTGATTGGCTTGATCGGCAACCCCTGCCACGACCTTGTCAAAAATGCTCTTTTCCACATACAGCCGTGAGCCTGCGGCGCAACATTGCCCATGATTAAAGAAAATCGCACTCGCTACTCCGGGTATTCCCGTTTCCAGATCAGCATCCGGCAAGACCACACTTGGTGATTTGCCACCAAGTTCCAATGTGACTTTTTTAAGATTCCCTGTCGCAGCATTCACAATAAGTTTGCCGACTTCGGTCGATCCAGTAAATGCAATTTTATCCACATCAGGATGCGCAGCTAAGGCCGCACCTGCGGTTTCCCCATAGCCGGGGACAATGTTCACGACTCCTTCTGGAAATCCTGCTTCGATGAACAACTCTCCCAACCGCAATGCCGACAAAGGAGTTTGTTCAGCCGGTTTCATCACTATAGTACATCCCACAGCCAAAGCCGGACCAAGTTTCCATGCCGCCATTAACAGAGGAAAATTCCAGGGAATAATTTGCCCGACAACACCAACCGGCTCACGAAGGGTATAGGCCAGGAATTGAGACCCAGGCATATAGGGAACCGAAATGGGAATGGAATTGCCCTCAATTTTTGTTGACCATCCCGCCATGTATCTAAACAAATCAACAGCCAATGGAACGTCTGCTGCCCGCGCAATGGTTAACGGCTTACCGTTATCCAGAGACTCTAACTGAGCAAATTCTTCCAGATTCGACTCCAAAAGGTCCGCCAACCGCCACAGGATTTTGCCGCGGTCAGAAGGCGTCATCTTTCGCCATGGGCCTTGTTCAAAGGCCTTTCTGGCAGCTTTCACGGCAAGAGCAATATCTGCCTTGTCGCCTTCCGCCACCTCCGCCATTACTTCACCCGTTGCAGGATTAAACGTTGAAAACGTTTTGCCTGATTGTGCGGCAACCCACTGACCATTAATCAGCATTTTTCGTGGATGGGACACAAAAGATTGGACAGCCGGATGAAGCCGTTCGGTTGAAGTCGCCATACTCATTTGGGTACCTCCTTTTCTCCAGAAAAATCACCTGGGTCGGGTTTCAAGAACCAGGCCTATGAATTGCCTCAAAACATAAGGGTTTGCAAATCCGATCTTGTCGCTGGCTCCCTCCTTGCTTGCGACTTCACCTATGACTCCAAGGATTTAGAAATACCTCTTATTATGGCGACGATTCAATTTCTAATGCAAACCTTAGTCCGTTAGTTTGTCCTTCGGGGTCTTAGAACAAACCATTTTTGAGCAGTCTTTTGAAATTGGTCGCGATACGATGCCTTGCCTATTATGCGAACCTTTCCATAAAATTCCATATTTTCGGATAGATGGCCATAGACAGCCAGTGGGGTTAAAGAATACCTGCTAATTGCTTCCAGAGTTTGCCATCACGGACTGTTGATTATTAATATTATATTTTTTAGAAAAATGACAGAACTCCCCCACGAGGAAAAATAATGGAGTGCTCAAAAAGACTCCTCCCGCAAGGCCGTAGGAGCTTTGGCAAACGGAGGGTTCGGAGGAATATGTTAGCACGACCAAGGGCGAGAACGACGCCGGCGGAATTTTTCACCATTCCCAAACAGGACCATGGATGGAAGGCATCCTTCGGCCACTCGTGGGAAAGGCTGATAGGTAAACCATGGGGAGATTGGCTTGGCAATCAAAAAACCAAACGCCAAACCAAATTATGGCTTTGCAACAATAAGGAGATTATCTTAACTTAGGAAAGACCTCTTGTGCGGCAGCAATCGTCTGATGAATGTGCCTATTGGTGTGAGCCGTTGAGAGCAACATGGCTTCAAATTGAGAGGGAGCCAAATATATTCCATGATTGAGCATTCCATGAAAGAATTTAGCGTACTGAACGGTGTCTGACTTTTTGGCCCCAGCGTAATCAGTGACAGGTCCCTCGGTAAAAAATCCACCCAACATTGAGCCAACTCGAGTTTGATAGTAGGATATCCCTGCTTTCTTAGCCGCTTCTCCTAATCCCTCGGCCAACACTTTTGATTTTTTTTCTAAATCTTTATAGACTCCAGGCGTTTGAAGGATTCGGAGAGTCTCTAGTCCAGCAGCCACTGCCACCGGATTTCCGGAGAGAGTTCCGGCCTGGTACACAGGACCAGCCGGGGCAATCATTTGCATAATGTCCCTGGTGCCTCCATAAGCTCCAATGGGTAAGCCTCCCCCGATAATCTTCCCTAAAATCGTGAGGTCAGGAATGACTTTATAGAGGGCCTGTGCTCCACCCGGATTCACTCTAAAACCTGAAATGACTTCATCGAAAATTAAGAGAATATCGTACTTTTTAGTGATCATTCGGAGCCAGGGCAGAAATTCATCCGATGGAGGAATCACTCCCATATTTCCTGCAATAGGCTCTACAATAATAGCGCCCAAATTTTGGGCATGTTTATGAATGAGTTTTTCGGTAGTTTTAATATCGTTATATGGGGCGGTCAGTGTATGGCGGGCAAACGATTCTGGTACGCCAGGGCTATCAGGTATCCCGAGGGTAGCCATGCCTGATCCGGCTTTAACGAGCAAATGGTCGGCATGTCCATGATAGCAGCCCTCGAATTTCAATATTGAGTCACGTTTAGTGTAAGCCCTGGCTAAACGTATTGCGCTCATAACGGCTTCCGTCCCTGAATTTACGAGACGGACTTTTTCAATTGAGGGAACCATCTTGATAATAATTTTGGCTAATTCCACTTCTCCTTCGGAGGGGGCTCCATAGCTCGTCCCGCGTTTTGACGCACTGATGACAGCCTTTAATACCCGCGAATTAGCATGCCCAAGAATCATAGGCCCCCAAGATAAAACATAATCCAAAAATTTATTGCCATCCACGTCCTCTAACAAAATTCCTTTAGCTTGCTTAATGAATAAAGGATCTCCCCCGACTGAGCGAAATGCTCTGACCGGACTATTAACACCCCCCGGAATAAATGAATTTGCTCGTTGAAATAATGCACGGGATTTTGCTGTTTTCACTGAATTTTTCCTTTATTTTTTAATATCAATTTAATATTTCACTTCAACAGAATTCACAAATTTAATCTTTCCATTATACTTAACAATGTCAAATCCCAGAAATTCTTAAGAAACGTTTAATTAATTCCCCTCAGTTTGACTCCAATTTTACAGAGCTTCAAACGCACCACTACTGTTTCACTAGAGAAACATCCAGCCATCTAATTTCCCCCATCTTTTACTATCCAAACCTTAGGAACATTTCGGGACGATTACCATTTAATATATTTCAATGTACCTCCAAATTCTTCCAGCAAAGAATTTTCCCAACAAATAACGTAATATTCCTGACTTCTTTCAATACGTGTAGTGCAAATTTTTCCTATTTATTTTTTTTCCTTTTAACCGAAAATTCTAGAATACCGTCAACAATCAACAATTTTTAATCATATTGGGATAAACCGATGTATTGTGAACAACGGAGAAAGAATGACATAACAATTCTTGATTGTTTTGGAAGATTTGATGAAGGGGATACCAAACAATTTATTCAGTGGCTTGAAGGATTACAAAATCATGGCATTCAACATTTAATATTAAATTTGTCTCCTTTGTATTATTTGGATCCTAAAGTGGTGAATCTACTTTTTTTTGCGCAGGAATTTCTTCAAGCGAATTCAGGGACATTCTCATTGGTAAGCCCACTTAGTTCGGTAAGGAATGAACTTGTTCGAGGGAAAATTCCTCATACCATACCAACCTTTGATACCATGTATGATGCTATGCATCGCCCACACTGTGCTTATAATGAATGTTAAACTTAGTATGGACATCTCTGAAATAGAAAAGCCCAGGGATTTATTATCCCTGGGCTTTTCTTATTTAAATCTCGGCAACGACCTACTTTCCCACAGCCTCACGGCTGCAGTATCATCGGCCCTGGAGGGCTTAACTTCCGTGTTCGAAATGGGAACGGGTGGTACCCCTCCGGTAAGGTCACCGAGAAAGTGTTTGCGAATAGTAAATATTAATTTAAAAAAGATTCAATATGCTAATTTTTAAATCAAACTCACATATTCACTTAGACCATGTCTATCAAGAACAAATGTTGTTAAGTCGCACGGCCGATTAGTACTGGTTAGCTTCAGGCCTCACAGCCCTTCCACACCCAGCCTATCAAACTCGTAGTCTACAAGTGGCCTTTAGGGAGGTTACCCTCCGTGTGATCTAATCTTGAGGCTAGCTTCCCGCTTAGATGCTTTCAGCGGTTATCTAAACCGGACATAGCTACCCGGCACTGCCGCTGGCGCGACAACCGGCACACTAGCGGTCCGTCCATCTCAGTCCTCTCGTACTAGAGACAGACCCTCTCAAATCACCTCCGCCCACAACAGATAGGGACCGAACTGTCTCACGACGTTCTGAACCCAACTCTCGTACCGCTTTAACGGGCGAACAGCCCGACCCTTGGGACCGGCTTCAGCCCCAGGATGCGATGAGTCGACATCGAGGTGCCAAACTTCCCCGTCGATGTGAACTCTTGGGGGAAATCAGCCTGTTATCCCCGGCGTACCTTTTATCCGTTGAGCGATGGCCCTTCCACGCAGAACCACCGGATCACTAAGCCCGACTTTCGTCCCTGTTTGAGCTGTCGCTCTTACAGTCAAGCTCCCTTTTGCCTTTACACTCAATGGCTGATTGCCGACCAGCCTGAGGGAACCTTTGGGCGCCTCCGTTACCTTTTGGGAGGCGACCGCCCCAGTCAAACTACCCACCAGACAATGTCCTCACCCTGGATGACAGGGCCAAGTTAGAATGTCAGAAAAGCAAGGGTGGTATTTCAAGGTTGGCTCCACGAAAGCTAGCGCTCCCGCTTCATAGCCTCCCACCTATCCTACACATACTCGCCCAACACCCAATGTCAAGTTGTAGTGAAGGTGCACAGGGTCTTTCCGTCTAGTTGCGGGCACCCGGCTTCTTCACCGGAACAACAAGTTCGCTGAGTCTCTCCCCGAGACAGCGCTCCAGTCGTTATGCCATTCATGCAGGTCGGAACTTACCCGACAAGGAATTTCGCTACCTTAGGACCGTTATAGTTACGGCCGCCGTTTACTGGGGCTTCCATTCGGAGCTTCGCCTTGCGGCTGACCCCTCCAGTTAACCTTCCAGCACCGGGCAGGCATCAGACCCTATACTTCCTCTTACGAGTTAGCAGAGTCCTGTGTTTTTGGTAAACAGTCGCTAGAGCCATTTTACTGCGACCTCGTTCGGCTTGATAAGTAAATCATCTCACCTAGTCGAGGCACCCCTTTTCCCGAAGTTACGGGGCTAAATTGCATAGTTCCTTAGGGAGAGTTCTCTCACGCCCCTTAGTGTATTACACCTACCTACCTGTGTCGGTTTGCGGTACGGACACCATAACAACTCACTACGAGGATTTTCTCGGCAGTACGGGATCAGTCCGTTTATGGCCTTACGGCCTCCCCATCACATCTCAGTGTTTATAGGCCCGCGGATTTACCTACAGACCCCACCTACTTGCTTGGACCGGGTATTCCAGGAACCCGGCGGCACCTACCCCCCTGCGT
>JBATLR010000437.1:0-5000 GCA_049289415.1 Nitrospirales bacterium | reverse complement strand
GGTGACTTCGGTTGCCATCTTTTCAACCAATGCCTTTTCGGATCGTAAAATACCTGTTCCCTCAACCTTTAATGTTTCAAATTGAAGGGATTCCCACCGTTCAAATCCAAACGGGTATGACGCCAGCGCCGCACTAATTTCACGACTACCGGGAAGTTGCCAATGCCACAAATCCTTATCCTGCACATACTGGAGGAGCCAGGGAACCGGTTGCATGTGGGCCCATTCCCATGCCAGAACCGCGCCACTTCGGTTCATATCGAAATATGCAAAAGGCAAATCCTTCAGAGAATCCTGCGCGGTAATATGATGATCTAAAATATAAAGACTGGCCACTTGATCAGCCAACTCCAATATGGTTTCGCGGTGATAGCTAAAGTCAACCATCACCACATGTTGGTTTTGCAATCCATCCGGAGGGGGATTCCCATGCTTAACCGCAACATAGCGAGCCTGCGGAAATCGTTTCCAGAGAGCCCACGCTGCGCCAAACCCATCCATACAATCGGCGTGATACAACACCACGTCCGGTGGATTCTGGTTGGGCAATTCATCAAATTTTATCATTGTTTTTGTCATTATCATCTCGCCTTTCGGGCTGAGCTTATCAGCTTTCAATAAATCCGGACAAACCCTCAATGCATTTTTCCAAAATGCCTATAGGGCTAATGCTCGGGCATTGAGCCAATCAATGCATTGCCGAAGACGACCCAACTCTTTCCAATTAAAATGTAACATCAGACGTGGCAGGTGGGAAATGTGGGGTTCATCCCACTCCTCGGGCAACGCCTCAACTTGCTGAAACTGCCCATCGGTCAAGAGGTCAGAAAATTCCTGGTTCAACTGGGCCATCTCCGCCTGGGAGAGCTGTTGATGAATACGGATAACCATCGAATCTTTCACAATTCGTAGAGAATGATACACCCGGAAAAATTGCTGAATTTCCTTAACCGCTTCCTCTGCCGAATACACGACCTTGAAGAGTGCGAAATCGGATCGATTAATAAATCCACGAGACAAGAGTTGTTCCTCAAAAAAATCCATCAATCGTTTCCAGTAATCGCCACCAGGGGACTCAATACACACGACCGGAATCGGGTGCGTTTTCCCCGTTTGAATCAGCGTTAACACCTCAAACGCCTCATCTAACGTCCCAAATCCTCCAGGGAAAAGGGCGACGGCATGGCTTTCCTTCACCAGCAACAATTTTCGCGTAAAAAAATACTTGAGATGTACAAGCTTTTTATCATCCGCAATCATCGCATTCGGGGCTTGCTCAAAAGGCAGCATAATATTCACCCCAAAACTATTCTCCCGACCAGCCCCCTCATTCCCAGCCAGCATAATCCCTGGCCCACCCCCCGTGATTACCATAAAGCCACGTTGACTGAGGAGTTTCCCAAATTGTGACGCCAGCGTATAGTTGGGATCATCCCCTGGGGTCCGGGCTGAACCAAAAATACTGACCTTTTTCACCTCACGATATTGCCGAAATACCCGGAAAGAGTAGCGAAGCTCTTTTAAAGCTCGATGAAGAATTTTGACATCTATGACATCCGTATCCAAATCACGAAGCCTGACCACACTGCCGACCATTTCCTTTAATAGAGCCGTCCGCACATCAGTATCAGGTCCTGTCCAAAGAGATTTGATTTCGCGTACAATCTCCTCTTCCAACACAATTTTATTTGTAAAAGGTTTTCTATCAGATGGCGCTTCCAAAGTTGTATTTCTACGTAATGACATCTAATACCCTCCAAATTCATCAACGACAAAAACAAGGTATGTGCCAACTGGGCTTTTCCAGAAGCTTCCTGTCAATTGTCGGTCCGCTGTGTCAGGATTAAAGGTGTAAGATTTAAAGGAACACCTAGACGTTTTCGGTAAAATAAACCCGAAACTCAAGCACCCGATTTCATCCCATATCCCATGACTCACTTCCCTCAAACCGAATCCACACTATGGCGGGCCCTCCCTCAACCAATTATTGGACTGGCCCCTATGGATGGCGTCACTGATTCGGCCTTCCGCCATATGGTGGCAATTCATGGGAAACCTGATGTGGTCTTTACGGAATTTACCAACGTCCATGACATCTGTTCCGGTAGACTCAAGGCCCTCGACAGCCTGCGATACTCGGAAGCGGAACGTCCCGTCATTGCCCAAATCTATGGGAAGGAACCTGCTTTATTTTACCAAGCGGCCCATGTGGTCTGTGAATTGGGGTTTGATGGGTTGGATATCAATATGGGGTGCCCTTCGAAAAACGTCGCTTCCTCGGGGAGTGGAGCCGGATTGATTCGCACGCCAAATTTGGCGCTGGAACTGATAGAGATGGCACGAAAAGGCATCCAGGATTGGACTGCCGGCCAGACCCTGACTCAAATCGGAATGAAGCCCAAAGCATTGGAAGCCATTGGCCAGCTCCAGAGCGAGCTTCACCACTCCCCAATTCGCAAAGCCATTCCGTTATCCGTCAAAACCCGCATTGGCTTCGACCGGAATATGATCGAAGAATGGAGCGCCTGTCTTATCCAGGGACGCCCAGAGGTCATCTCCATTCACGGCCGCACGCTATCGCAAATGTACCGGGGACAATCCGACTGGGAAGCGATCGCCCTAGCCGCAAACCGAATCCAGCCGCACGGCATTCTTGTCATGGGTAACGGCGATATTCAGAGTCTGGGAGAATCCGCTGCCCGCATTCGGGAATCGGGCGTAAACGGCGTGTTGATTGGCCGTGGCTCACTCGGCAATCCATGGGTTTTTCAGGGGATTCAACAGATACGAGAAATGTTGCAGACCGGACAATCCTGTGTTCCACCGCAGCATGTTCCAAGCCTGGAAGAAAAATTCGGTATCATGATCCAACATGCCTCCCTGTTTGAACGGGTCCATGGGGCAGAGCGTTTCGTACGCATGCGCAAACACTTAGGCTGGTATTGCTCGGGCTTTCCCTATGCTGCGGCAATGCGCGCACAACTCGTTCGTACCCATTCCACGACAGATGTGATCAATTTGGTCAACCAGTACCAAGCTCGTGCCCTAGACAACCAGGACATGGAAATACCGGCCACCATCACCGCCTCCTAAATGCCCGATCCTCACCTCATCCTGGCATCCTCGTCGCCTCGTCGAAAAGAACTGCTGACCCTCTTGGGGCTTCCTTTTGAAATCATTTCGCCGGCAATCAATGAAGAAGCTCTCGGCCAGGAGTCACCCGCCAATCATGTACGACGCCTTGCCCTTGAAAAAGCCGAATCCTTGGCGAGGCACTATCCCAACAGCCTCGTCATCGGCAGCGATACCGTCATTGAATTAGATGGTCAGATCCTTGGCAAACCGGCAGACCTTGAAGATGCCCACCACATGCTGACCGGCTTGCGCGGCCGAGGCCATCTCGTCCATTCCGGTTTGGCCTTGGTAACAAAGGCTAAGGAGTTAAGGGAAACGCATGTAGAAACCGTCAAAGTCTGGGTCAAGGACTTTTCAGATGCCCACTTGCAGGCCTACCTGAAGACTCAGGATAGCCTGGGGAAAGCGGGCGCCTATTCTATTCAAGGAGAAGGCGCGCACCTCATCGAAAAAATCGAAGGGGATTATCCTTCAGTGGTGGGGTTGCCGCTTAGCAAGATAGCTCAACTCCTTGAACAGGCGGGAGTTGAATTTCCCGTGAAGGCCGAAGAGATTTACCGAACAAAACCATACGCGAATTGGAAGGAGTTTGCTTAATCTTTATGCGGGGCTTCGTCCCCGCACGACGAGGTCCTTTTCTTTCGGGAAAAGGACCCAAAACCATTGACGCCCAGGACGACCTTATTAGATAGGACGGCCGCGAGATACAGGAGGGCGGTCTAACTCGCTCCGCTTGTATGGTCTTTTCTTGTCATTCTTGAGAAGCTCCGAGGGGTCGGGGGTGGAGGGACATCGCTGCGCATCTGCCAGTTACTGGACAGACGGTTTGAGACTTCTCCCATCCACATCCTCAACGTCGATGAAGAATCTTGCGGCAGGACTCCTGACCGCCGATTTGAACGCAAGCTTACGTTGGTGTGGCCCACCCCATTGGTGAACCTTATTTTTGGAGGCGACGCGTAGGCAACCCGTTTTGAATGTCGGAGTCGATGTGGCCAAAGACACCGTCGTCGTCGCTTGTGCCGAGCAACACTTTCCCGTTCACGAGATCCGCAATCAGCGCACCGCCTGACCCACGTGGCTCAAGTCTCTGCCCGCCGGCAGTCGCCTTGGGCTCGAATCCACCCATACCTATCATGAGGTCCTCGCGGATCTGGCGCATGCCCACGGTCACACCGTCTTTCTCTGGATTCCGATGGAAACCCGGCATTATGCCAAAGCCATGGGCGCGCGGGCGAAAACGGATCGAGTCGATGCGACGTTGTTGGCTCGCTTGGTCGCCCAAGAACACGAGTGCCTGCGGCCTGACACCCCGCCGACGGCGACCCAACGCCAACTCGACCGGTTAATTCGGCGGCGGGCCAAGCTCGTCCGGATCAAGGGCATGCTCAAGCTCACGATGAACAACCTCAGCGGGTTGGCCTCGGACGTCAAGGCCGTGCTCCGAAAGTTGGATGCCTGGCTGGCCAGGCTCGATGCCACCATGGCCACGCTGGCGGCCCGGGCGCCCGGGCATCGAGCCGCTCAACCGCGGATCGAAACTATCGTGGGCGTCGGCCCGTTGGTCGGGCTGAGCCTCACCAATACTTTAGAGCGGGTGCCGTTCCGCAAGGCCGATGCCTTCGTCGCCTTCATCGGCTTCGACCCGCGGGCCAAGGACTCGGGGCAGAAAACCGGGCGCCGCCGCTTATCCAAACGCGGCCCAGCCGAGGTACGCCGGTTGCTCTTTCATGCGGCCATGGCCGCGGTGCGAACCAAAGTCTGGAAACCCATCTACGACGCCTATCGCAGCCAAGGCTGGAGTGGCACGGCGACGTGAGTCCTTATCGCGCGCAAAATCGCCCGAGCCGCGTGGTCCATTCATC
>JBATLR010000436.1:0-2665 GCA_049289415.1 Nitrospirales bacterium | reverse complement strand
GCCCAAAATTGAACGGAAATCCTTTATCGCCGCGTCCATGGTTTTTTCAGAGATCCCTTTGGGCAATGACAAATATTTGTTAGCCATACGTTGTCCTTTCCATCATTTTAAAGATCTATGACGAATGAAACGAATCGTTCGGTTGGCTGAATCCGGGTTTTTTCTTCCGTTTGATGAACGAATACACGAGTGGAGCAAGATTCAGGAATGGAATTCACGCCAAGGGCCGCCCTGGTGACAACATAACCTACCGCTTCCACCCAGTTTTCAGACCACCATCCAACAGAATCAGACACGCACAATTCTCGTGGTATTGCCGTCCATTTTTTAAGGTCGTTCAATTCCAACAGGTGGCATCCGTCCGAAAATGGGAGACCTGAATAGTGTAAGTGTGTGACTTCCGGCTCGACCGAACGATAGGTACTAAATCCGGGGGCGGACCAGGCTTTTAAAGGTCCTCCCTCTGATTGCTCCTGCAAGAAATTTTCTGTAATCCGGAAATGTTTCTTAGTTTCGATTAATTGAGAGGCCAGCCTGCCCCCCATTCCATAAGTTGGGGAAGTTGTGGTCCATTCATGACGAAGCTCACTGTCAGGTTCTGCAGAACAAACATGCAACCCCATCGCGTGCAAATGGGCCGAAGCCGTGCGAACCAATTCAAGAAAGACCACAGCATTCGCATCATCCATGACAGCGATCCATCTTGTCTCACAAAATTGTTGCAACAGACCGGCGAGCCGTTTTGTATCAGTTAACACGCCGCCCTTCTGCCTTACGGTCTGGAGACCTGAATAAGCCATTTCCCCGCATGCCGCCTTTACGCCATTCACAAACATGCAGTCCACTCTGGAACCGCCCAACCACAACAAACACCGTTTGGGTCTTCGTACAGAGGACTCCGCGAACGTCCACGGCGGAAATCCCAGAGCTAGAAGGGCCCCGCCAGCCAACATCCCTTTCATTAAACTGCGTCGATCAACGGCCATGGCGAATCCTCCTTATTTACCTTTTGCGGTTTTTGAAACATACTCGGCCAATTTTTTCAAGGATTCATCATCGATTTCGGCTGCCCGAAAGGCCGGCATGGCCCGGCTTCCATTTCGCACAATTAACCTGATGTAGAGGGGATCAAGGGTGCGGCCAAGAAGGACGGGACCTGTTGTTGTTTCATGACAAAGGGCGCACACCTTTTCATAGATTTCTGCTCCATCTTTCCACTCGAACCCAGGTTGCGGGATTTCTTGAGTTGCAGCGCCGACAATGCCGCCGAGGACACTGACAACGACAACTACGGGCAATAATGGAGCAACTATCTTTCGATTGAGTGCTTTTATTTTCATATTGCTTCCTCTCGTTATGGCCTCAATTATTTCCCTGGTTTTCTCATATCATCCTCGATAGTGGCTCTAGGCTTATCGGTGGTGTTCCCTTTAACTCTGCTTCGAAATAAGAAATGATTTTTTATCTGCTTATTAGCCTCTGGCCTTTTTCAACATTCGCGTCCAATCTACCAATGCTTTAAGCAACTCGGCGATTTTTTCCGATGTATGGGAATCGGTAAGTTCACCGTCCTCATCGAACTTTTCCTCGCATTGGCCAATCATGACCTCCGGCTGGTTGAGTGGAAACATGTTCAAGAAGACGAAGATCTGACGCAGATGATATTGCGCCCTAGCGGTGCCTACCATCCCTGGTGTCGCGCCCATGATCCCTACTGGTTTGCCATCCCATGCACTGTCCCCATAGGGGCGCGACGCCCAGTCGATCGCATTCTTCAACACACCCGGTACCGAATAGTTATATTCCGGCGTCACGATCAAGATGGCGTCCGCCGCCGATACTGTGGCCTTGAGCTCTTTCGCACGTAGCGGGAAGGCACGTTCCTGGTCCGCATTGAATAGCGGAATTCCCTCCAAGTCGAATATATCCAGTGCACTGCCCTGAGGGACGAGTTTAACTGCTGCCCGAAGTGCTGCCCTGTTATAGGATGCCTTTCGGAGACTCCCCGCTATGCCCAGTATGCTCACCGAATCAGCCATCGCTCTTTCCTCCATGCTTGAGTGTCTTGGATGCATTAAATCCGCAATGTCAGGACGAAGGACAGCACATCTTGGATTTCTGTCTCAGTTAACTAAATGGCATAGCCCGGTTGATGTCATCGTCCAATGTCATCGCAGGGTGGAATCGTTCATGGCCGCTACCCTTTTCCCGCTTCCAGGGCGGCTTGCAGGTTTGCTTCGTCCTCGTGAGAGAGTGATGTTTGAAGGATTGTGCCGCCTGTGCCGCTTAACTCTGCCAGCACCTTGTCAGGAGTCGCTTTGCGGACAAGCACGAACAGCGTGGAACAGTTGGGTGTCATTGTGGCGGCCAACTTCTTCATGAACTGGTCGTCGATGCCGACATCACTTAAGGCGCCGGAAACCGCCCCGGCGGAAGCTCCAACCGCCAAGCCCAGCAGCGGGCTCAGGAAGATCATGCCGATCAACGTTCCCCCAAAACCACCGCTGACCGCGCCAGTGGCCGTTAGATTGATGGACTGGTTGAGCTTTACCTGGCCCTTGGCATCCTTGACCGCGACCACTGCATCCTCCAGCTCAATCAGATAATCGCGTTCCAGTTTGCGCGGGTGAGCCGGACTTCCTCCGCCTTGTAGGGGGTCTTGTAT
>JBATLR010000435.1:0-2143 GCA_049289415.1 Nitrospirales bacterium | reverse complement strand
TCGAGTCAATCCAGGTAATGTTCGATAAATTGAGAATAATATGTTGGCAGCCTATTTCCTGAGCACCCAGAATGGCCACTTCGAGCCCAAGCTTAGAGTCATAATCAAAACGACCAGATAACTCCAGAACTTTTGTATCCTGGCGAACATGTTCCCTGACAGTCAGCATTCCAGACTTCCCTCTTATTGACCTTTTCGGCAATCACACAGTAAAAATTAACTCATCTCAGAAGAGGACAAAATAATCAGCTCCCCCAAATGACCTTGGGTGATAGAAAGTTTTGCACTCAACCCATCCAGATATTGCTTTCGATTCATTAGGATTCCTTTGATTGCGGTAGTCTAAAAATAGACTGAGCCCTTGAGGGGTCAGGCTCTTTCCTACATTCTCTATTGTAGATTTTTTCTGCGGCAGTTATTCCTGGCATTCCTGCCAAACCATGAATCCAATGTTCATTATGGTGAGAAGTGAAAAAGAAGGAGCGAGTTTCATAGGCATGCCATAAGCATTCAAAAGCAAATTTCCATTAAAAACGTGCTAAGCCCAAATGAGCTGCTAGCTTTTTAAATATCGTGGAGGTCAAAAATATCTTCTCCTTCTCCTCTTCTGTATATGATCTGTTCATTTGAAGGTACCGACAGAGAACTCTTCAGGTTGTTGAAGGTATTTAGGGATAACACCATCAAGGGATGGCAGCATAGTGAACCAAACCGTTTAGCTCCATTGGAAAATTTTTGATGACTTTTGGAACACCCTGCCGGAATCATTCTGGGGAGTAACCGAGGCGTGAACGACGTGACCATATTCATATACTCCTCTATTTACCCTTCCGAGTGAGCTAATCGCGGGGTAAGGAGTCCTTGATCGTGGCTGAGTGGGTTCAGGGAGGTTTCCTTGGAGATTATGAAAAAAATTAGGGCAGAAGGATCCTCCGCCTAGATGCAGATCGTTAAATTCAAGAAATGATTATTCTTTTTAACATCATTGCAACTCGAGGCTGATGATGGTGTCCTTGTTAACGGGATAATCCCTGACATGCCTTGATCCATCACTCGGGAAAATATGAACTTTGCCACCATAACTATTACCTGGTATCGATAGGGTGACTTTATTGTCAGAATTTTTAGCGCTTATAGTCTTAAGTTTGTTGGTATCGCCGGCGTCCATCACCGTAAAAGTGGTATTTGCGCTGGCGTTTCGCTGGGGGTAATAGAAAATATCCAGATGGGGTGTGGCTTGGCTCCAGGTGCTGTCATTACCCTGGAATATATTTCCTTTGACAATCAAACTGTTGGCCTTCACAAAAATGGGCACATGCTCTCTCACCACTTCTACCTCGAGCCATTGTTTACCGGAATGAAGAGAGCCGTTGTAATAATCGATCCAGCTTCCCTCTGGCAGATACAATTTTCGGGTGGGTTCTTGATTATAAATAGGCGCCACCAATAACGAGGGCCCAAACAGGTACTGGTCCCAGATATCATAAGTTTGTTCGTCATCGGGGTAAACGCCCCCAAGCGGTTTCATCAAGGTTCCCTGCTCCGCAGCGGTATTAAGCAGCGAGTAAATATAGGGAATCAACGCCATGCGCTCTTCCAAAACCTGACGGTAAAGGTCTTGAAATGATTCCGAGTAACGCCAGGGAGCCCGGTCTTTTCCGCGACCACTGGCGCCATCCAGCTTAATCTCAAAAAAACCGGTCCATAATCCAAATTGAATCCATCGCAGATAAAGGTCTTCACTGATTAAGCCAGTATTGCCGGTAAACCCTCCGGCATCCGTACCCCAATTGGAGAAACCCAGATAACTGGCACGGATGGCATTGGCCATATTGCTGCGCAAGCCCTCCCAATTTGTCTTGACATCCCCGGCCCAGATCGCACTCAAATACGGCTGCGTGCCTTGTACCGCCGCACGAGCAAAATTAAATTGGTCTTCGCCCCAGTAATCGGCCAGCGCTTCATGGGTATGTTTTGCATAGAGCCAAATGAATTTACTGCGACGCTCTAGAATGGGCGTGCGATCGTACCACGCTTCGTCATAGGGAAAGTTCTCATCTGCCCTATCCATTTTGTGCCCCTGCACGCCCATTTTGTACTGGAAGTCGGTTAAGCGCCGCGTAAATTCTTTGACAGCCTGGGG
>JBATLR010000434.1:0-2607 GCA_049289415.1 Nitrospirales bacterium | reverse complement strand
CGGTGACGCTCGCCACGGTGAACGTGATGGAACATGCCTTAGAAACCACCTCTCGAATTTCAGAGGTGGTGGAGGAGGTCGAATTCATTGCCGATCAAACACGACTCTTAGCACTCAATGCGGCGATTGAAGCCGCTCGGGCGGGAGAGCATGGCCGAGGGTTTGCCGTGGTGGCGGACGAAGTGACGAAATTGGCCAATCGGTCCGCGCAGGCCTCAGAGCAAATTCGTACTCTCGCGACGACGGTTAAAGGCACAACCGAATCGGCCATGTCGGAACTCCAGGTGTTGGCGTCATTAGATTTATCGGAAACGGTAGAAGCTCAGAACCAGGTTCTGGAGATGATCAAAATCATGGGGCAAAAAAATGAGGCCTTAAAAAAGAGCGTTGGTCATAATTCGGGGCGAACCAAAGAACTGGGCAAGGATATCGGACAAATTGTGATGTCCATGCAATTCCAAGATATCACCCGTCAAAAATTAGAGCATGTCTACCAGCCATTGGAGCGAATCCATGCGCCGCTTCAAGCGGTGGCCGACGATACTGACGGTATAGATATGATGCCGAAGGTGCTCGAAGAAATCCGGAATCTCGAACACACCTACACTATGGAGTCTGAACGACTCACGATGCAGGCTGCGCGCTCGGGTCAAGGGACGGTGATGGTCGGAACCGGCTCGGATGAAGGAGATAACATCACGTTATTCTGAAGACGTGAGGGGTAAAGGTTCAGGCGTGAAGGTGCATTTCTTCTTTTTACGTCTCACCGTTACTGTTTTAAGAAAAACCGGCTGGAGGTCGCAAGTTCCATGCTGATCGTACAGCGTCAACAGAGAAATTCACAGAACCAAAGTGAGGTAAAGCTATGGGCAAGACAGTTTTAGTGGTGGACGATTCCGTCTCGATGCGTCAAATGGTGAGCTTTACGCTGACCGGTGCCGGCTACGAAGTGGTCGAGGCTGGAGACGGAAAAGAAGCCGTGGATAAACTCAATGGAGGGGCGAAGCCCAATTTGGTGATTACGGATCTGAATATGCCGAACATGGATGGGATTTCTCTGATTAAGGCGGTACGGGGCATGACTGCCCATAAGTTCACCCCGATTCTCATGTTAACCACCGAGTCGTCTGATGACAAAAAGAAAGAAGGGCAAAGTGCTGGTGCGACGGGGTGGGTTGTGAAACCGTTTAATCCAGAACAAATGTTAGCCACGATTAAGAAAGTACTTCCCGGCTGAGAAGAGGTGAGGAGTAAGTAGTCAGGAGTGAGAAGCAAAAGAGAAGAGTCGCGATATTTCCTGTTTTTGCCCCTTGCTTCTCACTTTCATTGAATTGAAGCGTGAGGAGTGAAGAGTGAATGGAGATCCCCCCAAACGGTTACAAATTTGGGAAGCGGGAATGGAGATAGTCGCTATGGTCTATAGACTCACGGAAGGCTTCCCATCCCATGAACCATATGGGTTAACTGGTCAAAATCGTAGGTCGGCGCTCAGTATTCCGCAAATATTATTGCTGAAGGGGCTGCGAGGCAAACCAAAAAAGGGTTTATGCCGTTTCTCCATAATTCCCAGGGATCGTTGAGCGAGTTAGATACGCTGATCGAGTTGGCTCGTGGTGTACGATATCTCACCCAAGAGGCATGAAATACGATAGATTCCCAACTCCTTCGTATCGATTAGATGATCACGGGACTCATCAAACAATTCAAGAATATAAGCCATAACGCTTCACAAGTAAGAGCGAACAAAGAAGGCAATCTACGGTGAAACGGTGAGGAAGAAGAGGCAAGCACTCCTTACTCCTTACTATTCACTCCTTACCAAAAGGAGTTTATTCAATGGCAGTTGATCTCTCACGGTTTCAAGAGTCATTTTTTACTGAATCCGCAGAACATGTAGAAACCATCGAGTCCGGTTTATTGGCGTTAGAGCAACGTCCGAAGGACCTGGACTTATTGAATCGAATTTTTCGGGGTGCTCATTCGATTAAAGGCAATGCGGGGATGTTTCATTTTACGGCCATTGCCGAGTTGACTCACAAAATGGAAAACATTCTGGATGACCTCCGGAATGAGAAAATGCCGGTGACCCCTCACGTCATCGATATACTATTACGGGCGTTGGACGGTTTGAAAAGTCTTTTGGACGCGGCGCAAGGGGGTGAGGCGGCAGATGAGACGGCCATTCACGTCTTAGAAGGTGAACTGGAGGCCTGTCAGAAAGGAGCGACCGCTCCTGCACATGAGAAGTCTTTAGCTGAAACCGGTTCCCAGGGTTCTCCACCTCAAGCCGCCACGTGGCGAAGGGTCCAGATTGATTGGAGTGCCTTACCGGAATTATTTCAACGAGGCATGGATCCTGCCCAGATTTTCAAGGAACTGCATGAGTTGGGCATGGTGAAGGTGCTGCATGTGCGAACCGATGGTCTTCCGGCTTTGGACGCACTCGATCCAGAGCGATGTTATCTCAGTTGGAAGGTGGAATTGGAAACGGATGCCCCTATCGGCCGGATCGAGGAGGTGTTTGCATTTGTCCGGGATGGCAGCGAATTAGCCATCCTCGATTGCGCACCGAAAAAACCGGAACCCTATAAACGGGTGGGTGATATT
>JBATLR010000433.1:0-3055 GCA_049289415.1 Nitrospirales bacterium | reverse complement strand
GTCGTGTTATTTGCCGTGGGGGTCTGGCGGGGGGAGCCGCCGGTGCTCATGTTCCTGACAGCGGTCAGTCTGGCCGTGGCCGCGATCCCGGAAGCCCTTCCAGCTGTCGTCACGATTTCGCTGGCCTTGGGCGCGCGAAAAATGGCCAGAAAACAGGCGTTGATCCGGCGACTGCCCGCTGTGGAAACATTAGGCTCCGTCACCTATATCTGCTCCGATAAAACAGGCACCCTTACACAAAACTCTATGCGGGTAGAGCAGATGTATGTGGGCGGGACCCTGCGACGCCCATCCACAAGCGAACAACCCTCTATCGAATCCGACCCCAAAAATCCAATCCATCTGTTTTTCTTGGCGTTGGCGTTGAACAACGATGCAAACGCCCAGACCGATGGCCCGACATTGGGCGATCCCACGGAAGTGGCGTTGTATCTGGCAGCCAGCGAGGCCGGGTACGACAAAGACACATTGGAGGCCACGAACCCCCGCATACAAGAAATCCCCTTCGACTCAGACCGGCAATGCATGACAACGCTGCATCACATGCCGGAAGGCATCATCTCCTTCACCAAAGGGTCGCCGGAAAACCTTCTTCCGCTTTGTGAATCCATGCTCACACAGACCGGCCCTGTGTCACTAGATACCGACCATCTTTTAGAGCAGGTAGAACAGATGGCGAATGAAGGCTTGCGGGTCTTGGCGGTGGCGTATCGACAATGGGATCAAGCTCCCACGGAAATGGCGGCGGCGGTCATTGAACACGAACTCACCTTCCTCGGATTTGCCGGCATGATGGATCCCCCACGGGAAGAAGCGGCGCAGGCGGTCGCCCTCTGCCAATCAGCAGGAATCAAACCCGTCATGATCACGGGGGATCATCCCGGCACAGCCAAAGCCATCGCCTCACGGGTCGGCATCATCGACAAGGAGACCACAGTGCTGAACGGCCAGGACTTGGAACACCGTTCCCCTGAAGAGTTGGCTCAACTGGTGGAACACACCCGTGTCTATGCCCGCATCGCTCCCGCCCAAAAAATTGCCATCGTCAAAGCCCTGCAAGCTCGGGGAGAATTTGTGGCGATGACCGGCGACGGAGTGAATGACGCACCCGCGTTGAACCAGGCCAACATCGGTATCGCGATGGGACAAACCGGAACGGACGTGGCCAGGGAAGCCTCCGACATGATTTTGTTGGATGATAATTTTGCGACCATCGTCACCGCCGTCCGGGACGGACGCCGGATCTATGACAACATCCGCAAATTTGTGAAATACACGATGACAAGCAATTCCGGAGAAATCTGGACGATTTTTCTAGCACCCGTATTCGGCTTGCCGATCCCCCTGCTCCCGATCCAGATCTTATGGATCAATCTCGTCACGGACGGCTTACCCGGCCTCGCCCTCGCCATGGAACCCGAGGAACGCAACATCATGCAACGGCCTCCCCGCCCTCCAAACGAAAGCATCTTTGCCGGTGGCCTCTGGCAACACATCCTGTGGGTCGGTCTGCTCATGGGCGGCGTGTCGCTCGCCACCGAAATGTGGGCCTATGAAGCGGATCTCGGGCAATGGCAAACCATGGTGTTCACCGTCCTCACCTTGTCACAAATGGGCAATGTGCTGGCGATCCGTTCGGAACAGGAGTCATTTATTCAACGGGGACCGTTGAGCAATCTCTGGTTATTGGGAGCCGTGCTGCTTACCTTTGCCCTACAGATGGCAACGGTGTATTTACCGTTCCTCAACCCCATCTTTCATACCATTCCCTTAACTCTGGACCAACTCGGCCTCTGTCTCATCCTTTCAACAATCGTGTTTTTCGCGGTAGAACTCGAAAAATGGGTACGACGTCGCGGCTGGTTGGCCCGGCGTTAACCTGCAACCCCATTTATTCAATTCTCCAATGAAGTGCCCGCTTAGGGAAAGGGGATTCAGGGGGGCGGAAGACTATGTCCTGAAATGAAGGATGCTTGGAAAGCACGAGGCACCGTGGCCGAGGCATCGCCCACAAGAATGTTCTTGCCCCATTTTTTTGCTACAGGAGCGTCCTACCCATTACTTCTATTGCGGGCCACTAGACAATAAATATTCCATTAACGTGTTTAACAATGGCAGATATCGCCCTCTGAGCAACGTGCACGTATCAACTGCAGCTTTCTGTGAAATTTCCCACTGTGTACCAATCTTTGATTCGACACCAAGATAGCCGCAACTGCACTCCGGAGCCGTTGCAAACGAAGTTGATGGGCAGAATGCACGGGACACGCTTCTGCAGTTATTACGAACGAAGATTACCTGGACACATCCGGTCTGGGATCCGGCACGAAGCCGTTGCGGTTCGGCATGTGAACAGCCGGCAGTGTCTCGGCATCCAGCACCGTCCCGGTCGAGATGATGTCGTTTTGATACAGCAACCAGGCCACGACTGCATACACTTCGTCATTCGTGAGGGATTGTGGCGCGTTGAACGGCATCGCGCGACGAATGTAGTCATAGAGCGTCGTAGCATAGGGCCAATAACTGCCGATCGTCTTGATCGGTTGTCGACTGGCAAGCGTGCCCTGTCCACCGACGAGACGATCCATCGGCCCTTCCCGGCCGGTCGCCCCATGACAGGCTGCGCACTTCCCGGCAAACACGGTTGCGCCTTGGCTCACCGTTCCCTGGCCGGCGGGAAGGCCGGCACCGGTCGGGCGGACATCAATATCCCAGCCTTGCAGTTCACGGTCGGAAGGCGCATGGCCGAATCCATAACCCGTGATGGAGTGCGCTTCAACGGCCGTAGCCAACCCCTTCTGCCATCCCATGCCAAGCGTGATCACAAGAACCGCCGCAACTAAATTAATCCTGAACATTGGTGACGTGCCCCTCTCGCGAGATCTTCCAGCTCTGAATCGCGTTGTAATGATAGTCAGAGTTCATTCCCCGGACTGCGATCAACGCTGTCCGTGCGGGTTGCATGTAACCGGTTTCGTCGATACAGCGGCTTTGCAGGATTGTCTCTTCTCCATCCCAGCGCCAGGAAAACCGAAATCTGGTGTGACATTTAGGA
>JBATLR010000432.1:0-14620 GCA_049289415.1 Nitrospirales bacterium | reverse complement strand
GAAAGTCGTGTTTAAGAAGATATGGTTTTCCATTACCGAGTTTTTGTCTGACGTGCGTGGGGAACTTAAAAAAATTTCTTATCCTACTAAGTCTGAGACGATCGGGTCGACCACGGTGGTTTTGTTGTTTTGCGTGATCATGTCCTTGTACCTCTCTGTGGTGGATTCATTTCTTGTTTGGTTAATTAGTAGGATTATTTAGCATTTATTAGAAGGGAATTCATGTCGAGTCATTGGTATGTCATTCACACCTATGCGGGATATGAGGGGCGGGTTCGGGCCGGAATTGTCGAGCGGGCAAATCAATTGGGTATGGCGGATTCTGTGGCGCAAGTCCTTGTTCCTACTGAGGATGTAGTGGAATTTAAAGAAGGAAAGCGCCGGGCCTCTAAACGAAAATTCTTTCCCGGGTATGTTCTGCTTGAAGCGAACGGCCCGCTTGGGGATGAGGTCGTTGCTATGATCAAGGAGACCCCCAAGGTGACTGGTTTTATTGGAGGCGGAACCAGGCCAATCCCGCTTGATCCCGAGGAGGTGGCCACGCTATTGAAGCAGTTGGAATCCGGCGTAACGGCTCCAAGAGAGTTGGCCAATTTTTCAAAAGGGGACAATGTCCGAATTGTGGATGGCCCGTTTTTGGGCTTCAATGGATTAGTGGATGAGGTGGATCAGGATCATGGCCGGGTCAAGGCGCTGGTCAGTATTTTTGGTCGTTCAACCCCTGTGGAATTGGCGTTTTCTCAGGTTGAGCGTGTTTAAAGACAAGTGGAGTATTCCTTTTTTAATTTAAGCAATACGCAAGTCGATGTAAGGTAGGTGAAGCCATGGCCAAAGAAGTAACTAGTCAAATTAAATTGCAGATTCCGGCTGGAAAAGCCAATCCTGCTCCTCCTGTTGGGCCTTCCTTGGGGCAACATGGAGTGAACATTATGGAGTTTTGTAAACAGTTTAATGCTAGAACTCAGAAGCAAGAGGGTAGCATTATCCCGGTGGTCATTTCTGTTTATAAGGATAGAAGCTTCAGCTTCGTGACCAAGACTCCTCCGGCATCAGATTTACTGAAGAAGGCTGCAGGTATCATAAAGGGTTCAGGGATTCCCCATAAAAATAAAGTTGGGACAATCACTATGGCACAGCTAGAGGACATTGCTAAGTTGAAGGTAGAAGATCTGAATGCCAGTGATATTCCAGCTGCGATGAATGTGATTGCAGGAACCGCGAGAAGTATGGGCATTACGGTTGAAGGGTAAATAATAATATTGTGAGGCTTTTAACAGAGGGTATGCGCCGTGGGAAAGAAATTTGAATCGGCTTTAGCGAAGGTAACAAAGGCCCTATATTCATTGGAGGAGGCCAGTGACCTGGTAAAGCAGGCTGCTTTTGCCAAATTCGATGAGACGGTAGAGCTGTCACTTTGCCTTGGGGTAGATCCCAAGCGTGCGGATCAGATGGTTCGCGGGACTACGGTCCTTCCTCACGGAACGGGGAAAAAGGTCAGGATTTTAGTAATTGCAAAAGGAGAGAAGGAGCAGGAGGCCAGGGAAGCTGGGGCCGATTTTGTGGGGAGCGACGACCTTTTGCAGAAAATTCAAGATGGATGGCTGGACTTTGACTCCATGATTGCGACCCCGGACATGATGGGTGCTGTCGGAAGAATGGGGAAGGTGTTGGGGCCACGAGGATTAATGCCAAATCCTAAGACCGGAACGGTGACCTTTGAGGTCGGGAAAGCCATTCAGGAGATCAGAAGGGGGAGAGTTGAGTATAAGGTTGATAAGGCAGGCAACATTCATGTTCCTGTTGGAAAGGTGTCTTTTCAGGGGCAACAAATTAGAGACAATGCTCAGTCAGTTTTTGATTCCATCATGAAGGCTAAGCCCTCTTCCAGTAAAGGGAAGTATGTGAAAAGTGCGACATTGTCCAGCACGATGGGACCAGGTATCCATCTGGACGGAGCCGCGATTGCAAAGCAGGTCAGTTGAAACTTTAATCTCAGCAGGTGAGTTCGAGGTATGAAAAAAACTGATAAAAATGAAGCTGTGGCAGTAATGCATGAGCAATTCGCTCGAGCGCGGATAGCCATTGTAACGGAATGCGCGGGTATGCCCGTGAATCAAATTAATGATTTGCGAAAAAAACTTCGGCAGGCGAAGTCAAATTTCCATGTGGTGAAGAACACGCTTGCCGTAAGGGCTATTGGGGGAACAGGCCTTGTTCCTTTGCAACCCTTCTTTAAGGGTCAATCGGCATTGGTTATTGGATACGATGATCCGGTTTTGCCCGCGAAAGTTATTCGGGATTTTATTAAAAGTGAAAAATGTGAAGAGAAATTGCAGCTCAAAGGGGCAATTCTGGACGGGGTCGAGTTAGATCCAGCTCGTCTCTCTTCTGTGGCGGATTTGCCGTCAAAGGCAGAATTGTTGTCGATGTTGTTGTCGGCCTTCCAAGGGCCAATTCGAGGGTTTGTCGGGGTTTTAGGTCAAATTGTAAGAAGTATTGTTGCGGTGTTAGCCGCAATACAAGAAAACAAAACGCAGAAAGGAGAAGGGGAGATGAGCGCAACAGAGGCAAAAATGTCAAAGGAAGATTTTATTAAAGTTATAGAGGGCATGAGTGTCCTGGAATTGTCGGATCTTGTGAAGGGTCTGGAGGAGCGATTTGGTGTGACGGCAGCGGCGCCTGTTGGGGTCATGGCTGCTGCAGTGGGCGCTGCGGCTCCTGCCGCTGAAGAACAGACCGAGTTTACGGTAGTTTTGGGAAGTGCCCCGGCGGATAAAAAGATTCAAGTCATCAAGGTGGTTCGAGAGATTACTGGGTTGGGTTTGAAGGAAGCTAAGGATCTCGTTGAGGCGGCCCCGAAGGCGGTAAAGGAGGGCGTGTCCAAAGAAGAATCGGAAACTATTAAGAAAAAACTTCAAGAGGTTGGTGCGACCGTAGAGGTGAAGTAGTATTTCCCTCATTTTGAGGACTCGGAATAGAGACTTAGGAAGGTTCGAGGGCCAGCAGGAAGCTGAGGTGGCCGTTAATCCTTAAGGAGACAGGAATGGGACAACCAGCCTTTGAGGGCAGTGTTCAGCGACATAGCTTTTCAAAAATTCGCTCACATATAGAAATTCCAGATTTAGTCGAGGTGCAGCGCCGTTCCTATGAGGAATTTTTGCAGGCGGAGACATTGCCGGATCGTCGTGAGGACAAGGGATTGCATGCAGCGTTTAAAAGTGTGTTTCCCATAATGGATTATAATAATTCGGCCATTTTAGAATTTTCCAGCTATTCCCTGGGAACGCCTAAGTATGACACAAGGGAATGTATAGAGCAGGGAATGACCTTTGCTGCACCTTTAAAGCTTCGGGTGCGATTGGTCGTTTTCGATCAACAAGATAAAAGTGTAAAAAACAGGGTCCTGGATGTCAGGGAGCAAGAAGTCTATGTCGGTGAACTGCCATTGATGACCGAGCGTGGCACCTTTATGGTGAATGGCACGGAGCGGGTAGCAGTCAGTCAGTTGCATCGATCTCCTGGGCCTTCATTTGGCCATGACAAGGGCCGGACTCATTCAAGCGGGAAAGTCTTATTTTCAGGTCGGATCATCCCTTATCGAGGGTCATGGCTCGACTTTGAATATGATGCCAAAGATATTTTGTATGTACGAATTGATCGCCGCAGGAAAATGCCTGCCACAATTTTATTAAAAGGTTTTGGTTTTAGCACTGATGACCTTCTTAAGATGTACTATCCTGTAGAGGAAGTGCGCGTCGTGAATGGTGGTTTGCTTCGCAAGCTTGATCCCGACATCCATGCAGGATTGCGATCTCCGGCAGACCTCTTTGAGAAGGGATCTAATGAGCCGTTGGTAAAAGAAGGTACTAAGCTCAATAAAACCCTCATGGGGCGTATTCGTGCAGCTGGAATCAAAGAAATTCCTATTAAGCAGGAAGATTTGGTTGGTCGAGCCGTGTTAACCCAACTTGTGGATCCTGGAACTCAGGAAGTAATTCTAGAAAAAAATCAACGACTCACGGCACCGGTGATGGAGCGAATTCTGGAAAGCGGAGTTGAGGGATTTAAGGTTATATACCTGGATAGCCCTACGACCAGTCCTGTCATTCTGGATACATTGGAAGCCGAGCGGACTAATTCAAAGGAAGAGGCCTGGGTGGAAATTTATAAACGCCTTCGACCTGGGGAAATGCCATCCATTGAGTCGGCAAAATTGTTGTTCGAAAATCTCTTTCTGAATCCCAAGCGGTATGACCTTTCCCCTGTTGGTCGGTTGAAGATGAACAAGCGGTTCAACCTTGATTTGTCATTAGAACAGCGGACGTTATCCGCTCAAGATATTGTCGAGGTGGTAAGATGCCTGGTGGATCTTAAAGCCGGAAAGGGTGCGGTCGATGATATCGACCATTTAGGCAATCGTCGTGTCCGATCAGTTGGTGAGTTATTGGAAAATCAAATCCGTATTGGTTTGGCTAGAATGGAGCGAAGCATAAAGGAGCGGATGAATCTGCTCGATATGGAAACCGTGTTGCCTCATGACCTGATCAATGCCAAGCCTATCGTTGGTGCCATTAAGGAGTTTTTCGCTGGAAGTCAACTCTCGCAGTTTATGGATCAAACTAACCCGTTGGCAGAGATCACCCATAAACGTAGGCTGTCTGCTCTAGGGCCAGGTGGTTTGACCAGAGAGCGTGCCGGTTTTGAGGTTCGGGACGTTCATCCCTCTCATTATAGTCGTATATGTCCTATTGAAACGCCGGAAGGACCCAATATTGGGTTGATTACCTCATTGGCTACCTATGCTCGGATCAATGAGTTTGGGTTTATAGAGGCTCCTTTTCGGAAAGTGAGAAAAGGTCGTGTCACAGACGACGTTGAATTCCTTTCACCATTGGATGGAGATCAGGTTGTTATCGCTCAGGCTAATTCAGCCATGAATAAGGAGGGGATGCTCACCTCGGAGACGATAACGGCCAGAGAAGCAGGGGAATTTGTGACCACTACTCCCGATAAGGTGGACTATCTGGATGTTTCTCCTAAGCAGGTGGTTAGCGTGGCGACTGCGTTAATTCCATTTCTAGAGCATGATGACGCAAATCGGGCCCTTATGGGTTCGAATATGCAACGCCAAGCAGTGCCCACAATTAAAAGTGAGTCACCTTTGGTCGGGACGGGGATGGAAGCTGTCGTGGCGAGAGATTCTGGATATTTGGCTATCGCTCAACGAGATGGGATTGTTGAATCGGTCGATGCGAGGAGAATTGTAGTCAGAACCGGACTCAAGGAAAAAGATGATAAGAAAAAAGGTTCTCGAATCCTGGATACCTATGATTTGATCAAATTTCAGCGAACGAATCAAAATACCTGCATCACGCAAACTCCCATTGTTCGAATTGGGCAACCGGTTAAGCAAGGGCAAGTGCTAGCGGATGGTCCAGCTATGGATCGAGGAGAATTGGCGTTGGGGAAAAATGTGCTCGTCGCCTTTATGCCATGGGGAGGGTACAACTATGAGGATGCCATTCTTTTAAGTGAGAAAATGGTTAAAGAAGACTTGTTTACTTCTATCCATATCGAAGAGTTCGAAGTGGAGGCGCGTGATACAAAATTAGGAAAAGAAGAAATCACTCGCGATATTCCTAACCTTGGGGAAGAAGCTCTTCGAAATTTGGATGAAAGTGGCATCGTACGAATCGGTGCGGAAGTCAAGCCAGGCGATATTCTTGTGGGAAAAGTCACGCCTAAGGGAGAGACTCAGCTGACGCCAGAGGAAAAATTATTGCGTGCGATTTTTGGGGAAAAGGCTGGAGATGTGAAGGATACCTCGCTTCAGGTTCCTCCAGGCATTGAAGGTATTGTCGTGGACGTCAAAATTTTCTCCAGAAAAGGCGTCGATAAAGATGAGCGGTCTCGGACAATCGAGACGGATGATCGCGTCAAAGTCGAACGGGACTACCAGGAAGAATTACGGATCATCGAAGAAGAACGGAATCGTAAGATTCGTAAGCTATTGCTTGGGCAATTTGTCGGACGGGATTTAATGGATCCTGATAGTGGGGAAGTGATTTTAAAGAAAAAGGGGCGTATTACCGCGGAAGTACTTCGCAAATTATCAGATGATGATGCGCGTCGGGTGATTCTGGCTGACGCTGAAGAACAAAAAAAGCTGGATGAAATTGAACGGGAAGCGAAGGACCAAATTGAAATCTTACAGACTCAATACGATGAGAAGGTTGGTCGTCTTCGACGTGGCGATGAATTGCCTCCCGGTGTTATTAAGCTGGTCAAGGTGTATTTAGCAATTAAAAGAAAAATTGCGGTGGGCGACAAAATGGCCGGCCGTCATGGAAACAAGGGAGTCGTTTCTCGAATTATGGCTGAAGAGGATATGCCGTATCTTCCAGATGGGACGCCCGTTCAGATTGTCCTGAACCCGTTGGGAGTTCCCTCTCGAATGAATGTGGGGCAAATTCTTGAGACGCATTTGGGGTGGGCGGCAAAAGCGTTGGGAATTCAGGTGGAAACCCCTGTATTCGATGGAGCATCGGAAAAGGAAATCAAGGAATTATTGAAAAAGGCGAATCTCCCTGAGTCAGGGCAATCGGTGGTCTATGATGGACGGACAGGCGAACCATTTAAGAGTCCGGTCACGGTGGGATACATGTATATGCTGAAACTTCACCATTTGGTGGACGATAAGATTCACGCTCGCTCAATCGGACCATATTCTTTGGTCACGCAGCAACCGCTTGGAGGAAAGGCTCAATTTGGCGGTCAGCGTCTAGGAGAGATGGAGGTCTGGGCTCTGCAGGCATATGGGGCGGCTTCCACCTTGCAGGAATTTTTGACCGTGAAATCAGATGATGTACCTGGACGGTCTCGAATGTATGAAGCAATCGTGAAAGGTGAGAACTTCCTGGAACCTGGTCTTCCGGAGTCCTTTAATGTCTTAGTGAAGGAATTGCAAAGTTTAGGGTTGGATGTGGAGTTGATCAAATCTGCTGATTAGAGAATTAGCGTGGTTGTCCGGTCCCATCATTCAACATAATCGGAGGAACGAACTTGGATAGTATCTATTCGCTTTTTGAAAAACCTCGTGATGCGGTTTCATTTGATGCCATGCGAATTCGTATCGCTTCGCCTGAGAAGATTCGCTCGTGGTCTTATGGCGAGGTAAAAAAGCCAGAGACGATCAACTATCGGTCCTTTAAGCCTGAACGGGATGGGCTGTTTTGCGCAAAAATATTCGGGCCAACCAAAGATTGGGAATGTAATTGCGGTAAATATAAGCGGATGAAGCACCGCGGGATTGTGTGTGATAAGTGCGGCGTGGAAGTCATCCAGTCAAAAGTTCGACGCGAGAGAATGGGCCATATCGAATTAGCTGCTCCTGTTGCTCACATCTGGTTTCTCAAGGGTGTGCCTAGCCGGATTGGCATTCTTTTGGATATGAGTTTAAAGCAGTTGGAGAAGATCCTGTATTTTGAGGCGTACGTGGTCTTGGATACCGGCAATACCAATTTGAAAGACAGAGAGCTCTTGACTGAGGAAAGATATCGTGAGTGCGTCGAGGAGTATGGGGCCAATTCTTTTAAAGTGGGAATTGGTGCCGAAGCTATTCGGGAATTATTGCGCAAAGTGGATATTAATGCTTTGTGGGATGAACGGCATGTCAAGATTAAGAGTACGACCTCCGCAGCGGTGGGGAAAAAACTTACGAAACGGTTGAAGGTCATTGAGGCGTTCCATAAATCAGGAAATAATCCAGAGTGGATGATTATGGATGCCATTCCGGTGTTGCCCCCTGAGCTTCGCCCACTGGTGCCTTTGGATGGAGGCCGGTTCGCTACTTCGGATCTTAATGATCTTTATCGTCGAGTGATTAATCGCAATAACCGTCTCAAGCGACTGGTGGAATTGAAGGCTCCCGGTGTCATTATCCGCAATGAAATGCGAATGCTGCAGGAAGCGGTCGACGCGTTGTTTGATAATGGGCGTCGGGGCCGGGTCATCCGTGGCGCCAATAAGCGTCCTCTCAAGTCTTTGAGCGATATGCTCAAAGGAAAGCAGGGGCGATTTAGGCAGAATCTCCTCGGAAAACGGGTTGATTACTCCGGGCGGTCGGTGATTGTGGTTGGTCCCGAATTACGGCTTAACCAATGTGGATTGCCCAAGAAAATGGCTTTGGAATTATTTAAACCGTTTATCTTTCATAAACTGGAAGAGCGTGGAGCAGCAACGACAATCAAAAGCGCTAAGCGGTTGGTTGAGAAAGAGCGTCCAGAAGTCTGGGATGTCCTTGATGAAGTTATTCGAGAGCATCCAGTTATGCTGAATCGTGCTCCAACTCTTCATCGTCTGGGCATTCAGGCTTTTGATCCTATTTTGGTAGAAGGGAAGGCTATTCGTCTCCATCCTTTAGTCTGTGCGGCTTTTAATGCTGACTTTGATGGGGATCAAATGGCTGTGCATGTTCCGCTTTCAGTGGAAGCCCAAATTGAGGCTCGGGTATTAATGATGGCGGCCAATAATGTTCTTTCACCGGCCAATGGCCGACCCCTATCTATCCCCTCTCAGGATATGGTCTTAGGATGTTATTGGTTGACCAAGGATCGTGACGGTGCCCGTGGGGAGGGGAAGATCTTTTCGTCTACAGATGAAGTTCGAATTGCCTATGATTCGCAGGAAGTGGAAGAGCAGGCGAGGATAAAAGTACGCATTGATGGAGATATGATTGATACGACGGTTGGACGAGTGATTCTTTCTGAGGTTTTGCCAGGAAGCATGCCTTTTTCACATGTAAATCAGCTTATGACGAAAAAGGAGCTGACGAAACTGATTGATCGGGTGTATCGTCAGGCCGGTCTGCATGAAGTAGTCGTCATGCTTGATCAATTGAAGGATTTAGGGTTCTCCTATGCCACCAAAGCCGGCGTTTCCATTTGTATCGATAACATGCATATTCCGTCTCGCAAAAAGGAATTGATCGAGCGCGCCAAAGGCGATGTTTCCCAGGTTCAGGAGCAATACAGTGAAGGCTTGATTACTAATGGGGAGCGATACAACAAGGTTATCGATATTTGGGCCCATGTTGGCGAAGAAGTTGCCATTGAAATGATGAAGGAAATTAAGGAGGGAGGCGGGCGCGGCGCAGCAGAAGGTCTCAATCCTATATTTATGATGGCGGATTCAGGCGCTAGGGGAAGTTCGCAGCAGATTCGGCAATTGGGAGGAATGCGCGGTCTTATGGCCAAGCCTTCAGGAGAAATTATTGAAACTCCTATTACCGCTAATTTCCGAGAGGGTCTCACGGTTTTACAGTATTTTATTTCGACTCATGGAGCACGGAAGGGGTTGGCTGATACAGCACTCAAGACGGCAAATTCAGGATACCTCACTAGGCGCCTTGTAGATGCGGCTCAAGATGTGATTATCAGTGAGCCTGATTGCTTCACAACGGACGGAATTATCGTTTCGGCGTTAGTAGAGGGTGGAGAAGTGATTCAACCCCTGGATGAACGCATTCTTGGGCGGTTAACAGCAGAGGATGTGCTCGATCCTGTCACGCAGGAAGTATTTGTTAAAGCTCATGAAGAATTAGAGGAAGAGCTTTGTAAGACAATTGTTGAGGCGGGAATCGACCACGTGAAAATTCGTTCCGTTCTCACATGCCAATCTCGATGGGGGGTATGTGCCAAATGCTACGGCAGAGATTTAGCACGCGGCCGCCTTGTAGAAAAGGGAGAGCCTGTTGGGGTCATTGCGGCGCAATCTATCGGTGAGCCAGGTACCCAGTTGACCATGCGGACGTTCCATATTGGAGGCACGGCCAGTAAGGTTGTGGAACAAACGGTTCTGGCATCCAAGCATGATGGTACGATTAAATTTTTAAGTTTTGACGCAAAGAAAAATGCGGATTTTTATAATCCCAGCATGGCCGTAAAGACTCGACAGGGGGATTGGGTTGTAATGGTACGCAATGGCAAAGTTGCGGTAATTGATGAGACTGGTCGTGAGCGGGAAAAATATCCGGTAGTGTATGGAGGAAAGATAAAAGTCCCGGATGGAGGAAAGGTCGAAGTAGGACAGAAGTTTGTGGAGTGGGATCCGTATTCACTCACCATCTTGACTGAAGTAGGGGGGAAGGTGGCTTTCGGTGATATTGCCGAAGGAGTCACCATGAAAGAAGAGGTGGATGAAGTCACTGGTTTATCGCGCCGGGTCGTCATCGAGCAGGCAGGGACCAATTTGCGTCCGCGGTTGTCCGTTAAGGACGAGTCAGGAAAAACCGCAAAGCTTTCCTCTGGATCTCCCGCACGATACCTCCTGCCAGTAGGAGCTCATATTTTTGTGGAAAAAGGATCGACTGTATATCCTGGAGATGTGCTGGCAAAAATACCTAGAGAAACCACTAAGACTAAGGATATTACGGGAGGCTTGCCTCGGGTAGCAGAATTGTTTGAGGCGAGAAAGCCTAAGGAGCATGCGGTTGTCACCGAAATTGATGGAGAGGTGTCTTTTGGTGGTTTTGTGAAAGGCTTACGTAAGGTCGTCGTGGATAACAAGATTGGTGATGTAAAAGAATATTTTATCCCGCGTGGCCGGCACGTAAATGTTCATGAGGGTGATTGGGTGAGAGCTGGTGAGCCATTAATGGATGGGTCCGCTAATCCACATGATATTTTAAGTGTCTTGGGGCCGAGGGAGTTGCAAAAGTATTTGGTTGATGAGGTGCAAGAGGTTTACCGTCTTCAGGGAGTTGTGATTAATGATAAGCACATTGAGGTCATCACCCGCCAAATGTTGAAAAAGGTGAGAATCGAAGATGCTGGCGATAGCGCGTTCTTGCCTGGCACTCAGGTCAATAAATCTGTCTTTGATGATGAGAATGAGAGGGTCATTTCCGATGGCGGGCAGCCAGCGCTAGGTAAGCCTGTCTTATTGGGAATCACAAAGGCCTCGCTGAGTACTGACAGCTTTATCTCTGGGGCCTCCTTCCAGGAGACAACCAGAGTTCTTACGGAAGCTGCTATTAATGGACGTACGGATGATTTACGTGGATTAAAAGAGAATGTGATCGTCGGCAGGTTGATTCCGGCTGGGACAGGTTGGGGGGAGTATCGCGAAACCTTTGTGCCAAAGCGGACAGAGGAAGATGTAGCATTGTCTTCCGAGGATCAGGCAAGTTTAAGTAAAGTTCATTCGTCAAGTGAAAAATAATCTTAAATGCTACGTTTAAGATGAATTGGCATCTTGACATAATGAAAATGAATCTATAAGATCACCCGGTTCGCCTGAATGAATTTTTTAAATTTATTAAAAAAGAAATTGTAGTTGGAAATAATATGCCTACAGTAAACCAGTTAATACGTGTCGGCCGTAAGGCGATTAAAGCAAAAAGCAAGAGTTCGGCTTTAAATCAGTGTCCTCAGCGAAGGGGGGTTTGTCTTCGGGTATATACTACAACTCCCAAGAAGCCAAACTCGGCATTGAGAAAGGTAGCAAGGGTTCGATTGACGACGGGGCTTGAGGTAACTGCATATATACCAGGTATGGGTCATAACCTTCAGGAGCATTCAATTGTTTTGGTGCGTGGAGGTAGGGTGAAGGATCTTCCTGGTGTCAGATATCATATGATTCGTGGGGCATTGGATGCCGTTGGGGTTGCTAACAGGAAGCAGGGGCGATCAAAGTATGGTGCAAAGCGCCCCAAGTAGTAGGTCCCGCGCTTAAACCTTCGCTTATTTAATTTAAAATTCGTTAATTCTTTAGGGGAAAAAATGCCACGTAGGCCACTCGTTCTTCGTCAAAAGGTTGTCCATGATGCCAGGTACAAGGATCAAGTTGTTGGTAGATTTTTGAATATTCTTCTACAGGACGGCAAGAAGAGTACGGCTGAAAGGGTGTGTTATGGGGCATTTGATATTGTCAGGGATAAGACGGGTGATGAGCCGCTTAAAGTCTTTCATGCTGCATTGGGAAACGTCAAGCCAATGGTGGAGGTGAAGTCAAGACGTGTTGGGGGAGCCTCTTATCAGGTGCCTGTGGAAATCCGTCCTGTGCGCCAGGTGGCTTTGGCGTTGAGGTGGATTAAGCAAAGTGCGTTGGCTCGAAGTGGGAAGAGTATGAGGGAGAAGTTGGCGGCGGAACTTATGGATGCTGCTAATAATAACGGTTCGGCGGTAAAGAAGCGGGATGAGACGCACCGGATGGCTGAAGCTAATAGGGCTTTCGCTCATTACCGGTGGTAGTTTTTGAATATTAGTGCTGCGGGGGACTTGTCGTTTCATGAATGGAGATGTTTTTTTCTCTGTTTATCGAGAATGAGCGTTGCCCTTGCCGGCATTGTTGTGTGAGGAATTTGTGTCCACAGATTTTATTTTAAGTCGAACTCGGAATATTGGCATTATGGCCCATATTGATGCCGGCAAGACTACGACCACCGAGCGTGTCCTCTTCTATACGGGGGTTTCGCATAAAATCGGTGAGGTTCATGAGGGTGCCGCGACGATGGATTGGATGGAGCAGGAGCGGGAGCGAGGGATCACAATTACTTCCGCCGCCACAACCTGTTTCTGGAAGGATAACAGGATTAACATTATCGATACTCCTGGTCATGTGGATTTCACTATTGAGGTAGAGCGGTCGCTTCGAGTGCTTGATGGAGCTATAGCAGTATTCGATTCGGTTCAGGGAGTGGAGCCCCAATCGGAAACGGTATGGCGACAGGCAGATAAGTATCAAGTACCTCGAATCGTGTTTATGAATAAAATGGATCGAGTGGGCGCTGATTTTTTTGCAAGCGTTAAGTCTTTAATTGACCGGCTTGGGGCGAAGCCGGTTCCCGTGCAATTGCCATTAGGAAAAGAGGATGGTTTGCGAGGGGTAATTGACCTTCTGCTTATGAAAGCGCTGGTTTTTGATGATGAGACTCTTGGTGCGGCTTATTCTGTCCAAGAAATTCCTGATGACTATTTAGAGTTGGCAAAAGAATATCGCGAGAAATTGTTGGATTCAGTTGTTGAGTTTGATGAAGTGGTGATGGAGCGGTATTTGGCTGGGGAGGTTCTGGCTGTAGATGAGGTAAAGCGGGCAATACGGGCAGGGACAATAGGATTGAAAATTAATCCAGTCTTTTGCGGATCGGCTTTTAAGAATAAAGGTGTTCAGCCGTTGCTTGATGGTGTGGTTGATTATCTTCCTTCTCCGGTAGACCTTCCTCCCGTTGTTGGTGTTGATCCTCATTCCGAAGCAGAGATAACAAGAAAGCCAGAGGATAGTGAGCCATTTGCTGCCTTGGCATTTAAGATAATGTCTGATCCTTTTTCCGGTCAATTGACGTATTTTAGGGTGTATTCAGGAAAATTGTCCGCTGGATCCTATGTGTATAACGTCGCTAAGGGAAAAAAAGAGCGAATTGGGCGCCTATTGAAAATGCATGCTAATAAACGAGAGGAGATCGATGAGGTCTCTGCTGGTGATATTGCGGCAGCCGTGGGTCTCAAGGATACTCGAACGGGTGACACGCTTTGTGATGAAAAGCATCAAATATTGCTGGAAGTTATAAAATTCCCTGAGCCTGTTATTTCTTTGGCTGTTGAGCCAAAGACCAAGCAGGATATGGATAAGTTGGGATATTCTTTGGAAAAGCTTGCTCAGGAGGATCCTTCCTTTCAGGTTAAGTCAGATGAGGAGACCGGGCAAACGATCATTTCTGGGATGGGTGAATTGCATCTTGAAATCATTGTTGATCGTCTTCTTCGTGAATTTAAAGTGCAGGCGAATGTTGGGAAGCCTCAGGTAGCTTATCGTGAAACCATCAAGGGGAAAGCGGAAGCTGAGGGAAAGTATGTAAAGCAGACCGGTGGTCGAGGTCAGTATGGCCATGTGTGGCTAAGGGTGGAGCCGGCAGAGTCTGGGGTCGGGTTAGAGTTTGTAAATAAAATTGTTGGGGGAACAGTTCCCAGGGAATATATTGCTCCAGTGGAAAAAGGGGTTCGAGAGCGAATGGAGAGCGGGATTCTTGCTGGGTACCCATTGCGCGATCTTCGTGTCACTTTGTTTGACGGTTCTTTTCATGAAGTGGACTCGAGTGAGATGGCCTTTAAGATTGCTGGGTCAATGGCGTTAGTGAGTGCGTGTCAAAAAGCTGATTTGGTTTTGTTGGAGCCGGTAATGAAGGTTGAAGTTCTTGTTCCTCAGGATTTTATGGGTGATGTGATTGGTGATTTAAATAGCCGGCGTGGGAAAATTCACGGAATGCGAGCAAGGGGGACTTCTCAAATTGTTGATGCTGCGGTCCCGTTGAGTGAAATGTTTGGGTATTCCACGGATTTGCGGTCAAAAACTCAGGGGCGCGCTACTTATAGTATGGAGTTTGAGTCTTATGAGGTGGTGCCAAAGCTTATGGCTCAGCAAATTATAAAAAAGAATCAAGGGGAATAGTTTTCCTCTGGTATATTTTTCAATTCGGTAAGGCATGGATTTCAAGAGGAGGTAGGGCATGGCGAAGGCGAAATTTGAGCGGAAGAAGCCGCATGTCAATGTGGGGACGATCGGGCACGTTGACCATGGGAAAACGACCCTGACGTCGGCCTTGACGAAAGTGATGGGCGATACG
>JBATLR010000431.1:0-6576 GCA_049289415.1 Nitrospirales bacterium | reverse complement strand
CAATTTTCGATTTTCCCACGATATTATCGAACTTATCATCCATGAATTTTCTGAGTTCTCGCCCGTTGCTAAAGGACAGGTTATTGGACACACCCTTTACATTCCATTTCCACTCCGGATGGATTTTCAAGGCGGGCTTATCCTTGTAACAACGCTCTGCATCTTTGATCCATTTTTTTATCGTGGTTTCCGTTTGGCTTCGAGTGCTGCCTTTCACCGCTGAGCTAAACCGGACGTTCAGATGAAATGTGGTGTGTTCTTTTTTTTTGTTGGTAAATAAACCCATCCACCGATCCTTTCTTTGTGAGTCCGTGGCAAATGAAAGCCCACAGGCAACGTGTGGCCCCAAGATCTCACTTCTGGTTTATATTGTTTGCAACAGAAGCGTTGCGGCCGAAACTTAACTGATTGAGTGGTAGATTTCCAGGCTTTTCTGCATCTTTTTCATTATTCCAATTTCAAAGGGCGTCACCTGCGTTCGTGTGGATGGCCTATTTCCAATTGTGCGGGAGGTTGAGCAAGAGGCCACTGGTACGAAGGTTGGTATCACATGTACCACCCTCCTTTTTGTAGGAAACACCGGGATTCTGCAGGGAGGATTCATGTTGAGAGACCATCTGGTCGGGAGGACATGGGAGGAGAAGGAGGACGACATCTTGAGGTTATTGTCACCATACAAGCCTTTTCATCGTGGTCAGAGCCGGTCAAGCAATTCCTTTTTTTTCTGTTGAAATTCCTCCTCGGTGATCAGGCCTTGAGTTCTCAGACGATTCAATGTTTCAAAACGGTCTTCGATAGAAAGTTCGGTGGACTGTTCCCGGCCCGTCGATGAAGTACCAGGAGTAGGTCTTAGGTCATCTTTTGTAGGATTGGGTGGGGCTAGGAGCAAATCTTTATAGGCAACTACCACTGTTAACGGGTTAGGTCCGCTGAATGAGAATTCCGGTTTAACAATTCTTTGATTGAGCCCTTGGACCAACACATAGGAGATACCCTGACTGTATAAAGGATGCTCCCAGGCCAACTCTCTGATACTAGGCATGGAAACGGCAAAATGATGATTGGCAAGCATCACATACAGTTGCTCATTTTTGAAAAACAACCCCCCGGTAGAAATTTCTGAGATAGCAGGGACTGGCGAATGGCTAAGGGCATAGACCACCATTTCATCAGACAGCGCCTGCTCGAATGCCTTCGGGAGCGTTGAACTGAGGTAGTGAATTTCTTCTGTTGTGAAGGCCTGTTCCTCACTTCCTTTCCCTTCCCCTATTAAAAATCCTGGTTTAATCTTTTGAACGTAAATGGCTGCAAGGATCTCGGTCCACTCTTTTGGATCTAATGTAAACGGGTGCGTAAAGGGCGGTTGTGCATCTGGTGAAATCTTTGCCTTCATCTTTTCGAGGCGGACAAAGCGATCCGTTTCCTCACAATTTCCGCACACGGGTCGTGTGGACGGAAGTGAACCGACACAGGACTGATGAGCCAAGATGACCACTAGCGCCAAAAGAAGCATGCGGATCGAAACTGTGCGCTTGGGATGGTTTACATTCATGTGTCCATACACTCTTATACGTACCTATGTTCGCCTAGCATTCTGAGATGATCATCCTAACACCATGAAGTGTTGATCTTGTAGACGCTCTCATGAACATTGAAAGTTTTCTCACTCTAACCATTCCCAAATGGATTCACCATGATCAGTCTATTGAACAGGTGTTTTTAGGAAGCCTGATTTTGATTCACGCATTTCCAAGGCCACATGTCATGTGATCAGGGGAAATGACTTAGTAATTGCTGGCGGAATTTGTCTCAAAATGCTTGGGTCTTATTCCTCTGGCAGTGCGTCTTGGTCTTGGAGGCCTCACCGACAGGACGATTCTACCGGTCATGTAAGAAAATCGGATACATGTCAATCCACGAACCATCTGATTGCCGGGTCAACCTAGTCATTATCCTCCTGTGACTTTCTGACCAAAACCGCTGGCCTTGCCTCCTTCGGATCCATAGCGTGGGTTCCGTGCGAAACCGACCAGCGAACAGGAGTCCCATCCAAGCGCGCTGGCCGACATCATCCTCAACAAAAAGATTTTTCTCCGGCAGGGGCGCGAACCGTGAGAGAGGATCAGATTACGGCTCCTGCCGTTCCAGCGTGGGCTGGATTATAAGGGGCTTGCCTTGAGCTTCCAACCCAAAATGCGGGTGTTCCACCATATCGTTGCGACGTCCGGTCGGAGCCTGGAATTCAAAATTTACCATGACCGTTTTTTTATTGGCCTCTATGGAGACTTGCTGCTGGAGCATTCTCACCCCCTCATGCCACGCGACCAAAGTATATTCGCCATCGGGCACATCAGGCAGGATAAAAGCGCCATCTTCCCCCGTTATCGCATAATAGGGATTCTCGCCCGCGATGCCCCAACTCTGCATGTAGGCATGGAATCCGCATTGCATGAAAAAAATGTTCCGGCCCTGATCGAGGTGAATGGTTTCCACCACCGGTTCACCAGGTTTGTGCTCCTGGCTCTGCAGAACACCTGATTGTTTATGAAAGGGATTCATCGTCAAAGGCATGTTAAACAAGACACGCGGCCCGCGTTCGGAGGTCTGGTAAGCCTGAATGTCATGTATGACTGGATCCATATTGACCACCGTGACTTTGTGCTGATTCCGCACCACTGTGACAAACGGTAAGAATTGACAGTCACGCGCTTCAATCTTTTGGGGCGTAACATCGAATGGCTTGCCTCGAGAAATGTCCCGTATCATGACCACAACATCTTTCAGCCCGCCATCGGGCGCGATCACGAAATCCTTGAGCAAGCGCCACCCGGTCCCAGTCGAAATTCGCCCACAGTACTCAGCGTTTGGAAATGTTACGAGGTTAAATGCTGTGGGAGTGGGCTTTTTTCCCGTGACGATCACTTTTCCTCGAATCGTTCCCCCGTTGGTGACCGTCGTTTCCTCATAGGGCATTGCGAGGGGTGGGGATACGAATGGAAGGCACATGATTGCGCTGATTCTTACCAACAGCCACGCGTTTGCCCGTTTCATGGTATCCCTTTCTGTTCAGTTGAATCGTTCACTGAATCTGACCATAAATCAGAGCTGCTTTTTCCGCAGTGATCAACCTAGATCGCTGCCCAGGGTATATCCCTGCGACTTCAACACGACGGACGGTTCATGAACGAACGGAATGTTGTCCATTCACTCTCGCCGGTCACTATCGTCGCTCAGCAATTTTAGCTGATCGGACAAACAGCATGCTAAGGGAACATGTCGAATGCCCTAACGATCAGATTTCTTTCCCAAGTCCCGCACATAGGCCAGCACATCTCGTATATCTTGGTCGGACAACCGCCCTTTAAAGCCCTGCATGGCACTTCCTTTGACGCCATTTTTGATAGCCAAAAAAAGTACATGGTCCGGGTTTCCCTGAATTTTTGATGAACTCAAATCTGCCGCAGGTGGAACGAGTTCCCCGCCAAATGTCCCATCACCTCGCCCCTCAGCGCCATGACACATCACGCAGAGTTTTTCAAAGACCATTTTCCCTTTGCTGCGGTCCCCTTCCATATGATAAGCCGTGGTCTCTGTCACTGAAATGATCTGACCGGTACCACTGTCCACCTCGACGCGCGCGATTCGCCCATCAGGGCGTAAAATCTCTACCATCCAATCATTCTTTCTGTCTTTTTCCTGTAGATCGATTTTTCGAATATCACCTTGAACTTTTTGTAGGGCCAACTCAATGACCTGGTTAATAGTGACCTGGTTGCCGATAGGTTGTCCTGTGTCGCTTCGACCATCGTGCGGGAAAACGAGTAGCGCGTTCAGGCAGACAAAGCCTGCAACGATTTTCCAGTATTGGCGCTGTGAACGTTTTTGATTCATAATCATACCTTTCAGGGTGGTCTTCAGGTCGTAAGGTGATGAGGCTGGATACCTGAAGATTGGCATTTATGATCAAGTGGATCCAAGTCAGGTGTGACCCAATGCCTGAATCGATGGTTGTTTCCGCCACTTCTTACTCTTTCGCCGGAAAAGACCAATTCACCTCCACGGTGCCGCCTGGTTTCACCTCGATGTCTTTTTGCATCGTCTGAGGATCACCATATTCTGGACGACCGGATTTTAGGTGCTTGACCTTGTAACTTTCATGCCAAGCGATCAGGGTGTATTGACCTGGTGGGACGTCTTTAATTTCATATTTTCCCGATGCGTCGGTCAGGGCGAAGTAGGGATGATCGAACCCCGCAGTGTACCCATTCATATGCGCATGGACATCGCATCGATACACCCATCCCACGCCATGTTCGCGCAAGATCGTATGGTCGACTTCCTGGTTAGGTGTCGGCATGGCCAGATTCAATAGACTGGAACCCTTATCGCTAAAGAAGTGAGGGTTGTGAAGAATCTCATCATAGTTGATTATTCCGACAGTCTGGGTGTGCACAAATGGAAAGATATGTTCTTCGAAATTACATAACTGACTATTCGGCCGGTCATCGGACTTCCCCATATGAAGCATATACTTTTGCTCCGGCGCCTTCCCCTTCTCCACCTTTTCCAGATACACCAGGGTGAACTTGAGCCCTTTGGTCTTTGGGTCAATCTGAAGAACCGGTGACGGAATTGTGGCACCACAGACATCAAGGTCGGCAAGCACCTGAAGCGGATCAATGTCCGGCACCTTGCCCGTCCATGTTGCTACCCCTTGAATGGTTCCACCGTTTTGAACCGTGATCACCTCATATTCAGCCCATGCCTGGCCTGCCAGCCCCATTACTACAGCCGCACTGATGCACCCGATGAAGCCAATGAGTTTGTCTTCGTATTTCTTCAGCATCGCAAATCCTCCTCATATGGTTAGCACGACATTTTCTCGATTCGTACAGGGTCTTTATGCATCGTGACTATGCCGTTTGATCTTTTGGGAAATTCGCTAATACGCAAAATCCAATCCTACTAAAAACGTTTGGCCTAACAGATCACCTCCCCCGGTCCCCACATTTTTTGTTCGATAGTTGTTGTATTCCGCATGTATGGCCATTTCCCCGCGTGAATGCTGGAAAAGAAAATAGCGAATCAGGAACGTATGAGAATCGACATCATTATAGGATTTCGAAAAAGTCCGATCGCCTTGACGAGAATTTCGAATAATGTCGAAACGATAGGAGAAAAACCAATCCGGCATATTGAGAATCGGCAAAAGAGTGGGATACACATCAAGTTCGACAAACCCGCCATTCCATGAAGCATTTTGTGCATTAGCGATCCCTTGGGATCGAAACATATTCTTACTGTCATTTCCATGGATTATTGCCCCGAAGAGATTGACCTGTCCTTTGTATGTGAGACTGAGATCCGCGCCAACACGATAAAATGGTTGGCCACTCCCGCCAACACCAGGGCATGTCGGGCATGTCGCATTGACCACAGTCGGAGCCTGTCCATATGCACCAAAGACCCCAACACGATGGCCCGTGACAATACCGTATCCTCCAAATGATTGCGTCGCATGGCCGTAGAAATTGAAGTTGGTCCCACCGGTCCCGCAGGATGTCCCGGTCGGACAGCCACTGAGTGCACCGGAAAATGCGTTGGTGGCCAGCGCCGACAGACTATACCTGAAATAGCCTTTCGTGAAATTCGTTTTCTTAATGCCGGTCAGCTCAAACCCGGGTTGGTTGTCCCCAAGGCCAAAGGAATTGGGATTGGCGTACGAGCTCGTTGCGGTCCCACTAATCGTCGCGGTATAGGGCGTGCCCGGCATGTAATGATACATAACAATGGGGGTATTTAAGGTTGGGCTACGCTTTTCACTAAAGGGGACATCTATTTCGAATTTGCCGACTCCCAAGTTAAGGAGATAATCGCCTGGCTTGCTTTCAACACCAAAAAACCGCTCAAGCTGCATTAAGCGTACTTGCGCACTTTCCAGGTCTCCGTCACCTGCTGTGGACGCCACGCCAAATCCGGCATCAGCAAGCCCCGGGGTGTAAACGACTCGAAAGGCGACATTTCTTTTGAGGATGCCAAAACTTAAAATGTCCAAGCCTGTAAATCCTACTCCGCTCGTGCTAAAGCCTTTCCCATCTGTTCGAACACTGGCCGCCTGGTATCCGACAGTCGTCCTAAACGAGACTGGCCAATATCCCATGGTAATGCCCTCGTAATCCGGAAGATCCGCATCCGATCCCAATTGATAACCCCGATCACGAAACAGGTTGCCGAAATCATTCAACTTGGGAAATCCTGGCACGTGACAGACATTACACGTGAAATCATACTTGCGCGCAAAAGCCGGGATAGCCAAGGCTTTTTGCGCGTCAACGATCCATTCCACGCCGGTAAAAATCAGGGCTGCCAGCAAAACCGTTGCGATAGACCCTTTCATGAATTTTAGATAATTCATAAGGTTCCCTCCACTGGTTATGACGATGGTTATCATAGGACTCTTTAGAAAGAGAGTTTTCCCACCAAATTCTTGCAGGTGCTTTTACCGACATCGACTGTCTTCTCACTCAAACCGTCCCAAACGGACAAATCTTGCTCGGCCTAGTGAAGAGTCGTTTC
>JBATLR010000430.1:0-13689 GCA_049289415.1 Nitrospirales bacterium | reverse complement strand
GGTAACGCACTGTGCCGAGGACATGTTCTATTTTGGTGATCGAAAGACGCCAACCATCCATACTTTTAATTGAATCACCAACATCAAATTCAACGCGTGTCAGCGGGGCAGTGGCTTTTGCATACGTGCGCGTTTCATCAGCCGCGGGAAATTCTATTTGAACCGTGCGAAAGGCGACAGATTGGACGATGCCCAACCCGAGTGTGGCATCGTTGTCACTTACCCAGCGTTGGCCAGGAGTAAAATCATCCATGGTATTCGTTCATCGTCTTTTAAGAGGTAGAGATTGCTTGGCTACTAAACCCGAAAATCGGCTTCGTGGAGGCGGTAGTTAGTTTGTTTGTGGTATTCCCAGCCATGGTGATACTTCTGCGCAGGGTGATTTTCTTGCTCTCCTTAAAGGCGAATATCGCAAACGTTTACCTCATTCCTGGCTCATTGGTGAATACATTTTTGACTTGTATCCCATTCCTACTGAAATTCAAGTTCGTGACACAAATCTAATGGGTTTTCTTAATCCCCATTTTTTTGATGCGGGAGAGGAGGGTAGTGGGTTTGATACCGAGGAGTTCGGCTGCCCCGCCTGCACCATAGATTTTCCAGTCGGTCTGTTGTAAAGCGGATTCGATGTTCGCTTTTTCGCGCAGGCGCATATCTTCTTCGGTCAGGACTTCGCCGGAGGCATCGCCATTTTTCCTGATGGGTGTTTTGAGTGATGCGCCGCTGGTTTGCGGAACGGGCAGGTCGAATTTGACCGATCCGCATCGCGACGAAATCACGGCGCGTTCGATGATGTTCTGCAGTTCCCGCACGTTGCCGGGCCAATGATAATTTTGCAATTTCAACACCTCCGCCTGGGTTAATTCCCGTCCGGTGCAGTTCAATTTTTTGCGGACATGGGCCATGAATCTGGCCGCTAGCAGCGGGATGTCTTCTTTGCGATTGCGAAGCGGAGCGACTTCAATAGGGAAGACATTCAAACGGTAATAGAGATCCTGCCGGAAACGTTTGGCTTCGACTTCCTGGGCTAACTTCCGGTTGGTGGCGGCGATAATGCGGACGTTGACTTGTCTGGTGGTTTCCTCGCCTACCCGTTCGTATTCTCCCTCCTGTAAGACGCGTAAGAGTTTGCTTTGCATCTCCAGGGGGATTTCTCCGACTTCATCCAGGAACAGCGTGCCGCCATCGGCCGCTTGAAACCGCCCGGCCCGGTCTTTCAAGGCACCGGTGAAGGCGCCTTTGGCATGCCCGAAAAATTCGCTTTCATAGAGATCTTTGGGAATCGAGGCACAGTTGACGCGCACGAGCGGGTGATCCTTGCGTTGGCTGCGGCGATGAATCTCCCGCGCCACCAGTTCTTTCCCCGTTCCCGACTCGCCGGAAATGAGCGCCGTGGCATCGGTGGGGGCCACCAGCTCGATCTGCTCTACTAGGTTGGCGATGGCCGGACTCTGTCCGATAATTTCGCCAAAGTTCTGCGCTTCCAGAACTTCTTCTTTTAGAAACGTGTTTTCCAGTTCCAGTTGGGCTTTGAGCCGTTCGATTTCCTCGAAAGCCCGGGCGTTGGCAATGGCCACGGCTACATGATCGGCAATCATCCGGAACCAGACGGTGGCCTCATCGGTGACCGGTTCCCGTTCGAAGACCGCCAGCACACCAAGGGTTTCCCCTTTATAGATGATGGGCTGCCCGTGAAAGCCCTGGATCCCTTCCTGCCTGGCCCAGTCGGGCTTGGCAATCCATTCGAGATTGTTCTCCAGCTCATTGATGACGAGCTGCTCGCCGGTCTTTCCGATCCGCCCCACTTTACACACGCCCAACGGAAATCGAGCAAAGTATCCGTCGGTGTTGGACCATTCTGTTTTGTCGTTCCCGTCTGATCGTCCCGCACTTGCCACGAGATGGAGGCACTGCGTCTTGTCAGGACATTCTTCTTTGAGCCGGCAGGTTGAACAGATATCGCCGGGCCGGATCAGCCAAATTCTGGCCAGGACGACCGTGGGGCGATCTGCCAGCCGACGCACAATGAGCCACAACAAATCATTCAATGAACGTTGCTGGGCAATGTCCAGCACCAGGCATTTGAGGGAATCTAACGTCGTGGGTGCTGCGCATTCAGGTGTGGTGGGTATGGTTGTGTTCATAGGTGAAACGGTAAACGAAATTTCGTGTCTGTGCAATGAGTTTTCGTTAGACACGAAAATTCGTTGTGTTTTAAAAAGAATAAATTATTAAATTTTTTATAAAACCAGTAACTTACGATTTTTTGTTATTTGGCATATTCATTGTAATACCACGAAACAGTGGAATGAAAATGGGTTCAAATTAATTAACAGAAAGGATTGCCGGATGTCACGATTACCAGCCATCAACCCGGAACAGGCCACCGGCCAGGCCCAACGATTACTGAAAGGTGTGGAGAGCAAACTTGGGTTTGCCCCTAACATTATGCGGACGATGGCGAATTCGCCTTCGGTCCTTCAGGGCTACCTCGATTTCTCGGGCGCCCTCTCCAAAGGAAGTCTTTCCCCGAAGCTTCGTGAACAGATCGCTTTGGCGGTTTCGGAAGTCAATGACTGTCAGTATTGCCTCGCCGCGCACTCAGCGATCGGACGATCGGTCGGGCTGAGCGAAGAGGCTCTTGGAGATAGCCGGAGAGGGGAGTCCCCGGACCCGAAAGAAGCGACCGTCTTGGCCTTTGCCCGGAACGTGGTCACGAACCGTGGGCAGGTCAGCGATGAGGAGGTAGCCAAACTCCGCAAGGCCGGATTCACAGAAGGGGATATTGTGGAACTTATTGCCAATATTTCTCTGACGCTGTTCACGAACTATTTCAACCACATAGCTGGGACGGAGGTCGATTTTCCGGCGGTTTTGGAACTTGAGGCTCGCGTGTGAAACATGTACATCCCTGATTTGACTTCATCATGATTCCATCATTTTTAATTTAAGGAGAACGCCCATGGGTACATCAACCACGATCACGCTTCAAGACAGACTGGAAACCCTGTTTTCGTACATTCGAGGTGGACGCATTGTGGATGCGATCACTGAGTTCTATGCGGAAGATGCTGTTATGCAGGAGAACGCTCTCCCGCCGACCGTTGGCCGCGAAGCCAATTTGAAACGGGAGAAGGAATTTCTGAGCACGGTGAAAGAATGGCAACGGTTCGATGTCACGGCCAAAGGCGTCGGCGAAGATGTGACGTTTTATGAAACCGTCATGGATTGGGTAGCCACGGATGGAACGCCGGTCCATGTGGAGCAGGTGGTGGTCTCCAAATGGCAGGACGGCCAGATCATCCACGAACGGTATTATCACAACCCGTGAAAAATTTAAGGGCTTCTTTGGCCCTTTGGGGTGAGGAAAAGGACTTCCGGAGGTCACGCCCTCACCCTCCCCCTTTGAATAGAGAGAGGGAAAAGTGGATTCGGGAGATGAATAAACCACAATTCTGAGTACTCCAAATGTCATCGCCATACAAAAGGAAATCGCCATCATGAAACGTTTTAACACAATACTCAAACCTTTGATTGGAATTTTAGCGGTCGTGCCATTCAGCCTCATTGGTCTGTTGGTGGTCGGGGCGACGGCCTCCAAGTCGGGAGATAAGGAACCGGTCACTCCTCAGGATACTACCGTGAGGGTCAGCTATCCAACTCTCCACAAAACCATCGAGGTGGATGGACTGGAGATCTTTTATCGCGAAGCAGGGCCAAATGATGCGCCAACCATTCTGTTGCTCCATGGCTTTCCAACTTCCTCTCATATGTTCCGGAATCTGATTCCACAATTATCGGATCGGTTTCATGTAGTGGCCCCGGATTATCCAGGATTTGGAAATAGCTCCATGCCGACGGTGGATGAGTTCAGCTATACGTTCGACAACCTCGCAATCGTCATGGAGAAATTTACCCGGAAAGCGGGCTTGAAATCGTATAGCCTCTATCTCATGGATTATGGAGCGCCGGTAGGATTCCGTCTTGCGGTCAGGCATCCCGAACGGGTTGAGTCGCTCATTATCCAGAATGGAAACGCGTATGAAGAGGGCTTGAGGGATTTTTGGAAACCCTTTCGGGCCTATTGGAAAGAGCACACGCCGGAGAACGCCAAGGCGCTCAAGGGATTTCTCAATCTGGTCGCCACCAAATGGCAGTACACGCATGGCGTGAGGGATCCGGAGTCGATCAGTCCGGACAATTGGCTGGTGGATCAATACTTGCTGGACCGGACAGGGAACAATGCCATTCAGTTGCAGTTATTCGATAGTTAAGGCTCGAATCCATCGTTGTATCCAAAATGGCAGGCCTATCTGCGTGAATATCAACCACCGACGTTAATCGTGTGGGGCAAGAATGATCAGATCTTTCCTGCAGAAGGCGCATATCCGTACCAACGGGATCTCAAGAACTTGGAGTTTCATTTACTGGACACAGGGCACTTTGCCCTTGAAGAAGAGGGACCCGTGATTGCCAACCATATCCGTCGTTTTCTGGATACGCAGTTGGTTTCGGTAAAATACGGTCCTTCAAAGGAGACCCCATCATGACACAACCCGTCAGCGACATTGCCTTCACTCCGTCAGTCAAAGCTATACAGGCGCGACTGGGATCACGCAAGCAATATGCTCGAATGGAAGAGGGAGACGGATGGTTGGACAGCATCACGCCAGACCTGGCGGGTTTTTTGAGTGAGGTGGACTCCATCTATTTGGCCACAGCCAGTAAGAACGGGCGGCCATACATCCAGCATCGAGGAGGACCCAAAGGCTTCCTTCACGTGCTGGATGACCGGACACTCGCCTTCGCCGATTTCATGGGCAACCGTCAATACATCTCATTAGGAAATTTGACCGAAAATAATCAAGCCTTTTTGTTCCTGATGGATTACGCGACCCAAACCAGAATCAAGATATGGGGAACCGCAGAGGTCATTGAGGATGATCACGACTTGCTCGCGCAACTCACCGATTCACATTACAAGGGAAAGCCCGAACGGGTCATTCGTTTTCATGTGGAAGCCTGGGATGCCAATTGCCGACAACACATTCCGGTCAAATATTCGCAAGAAGAGGTCGAGCGCCTTTTGTTGCCCCTTAAGAACCGGATCACGGCCATGGAAGCCGAAATTGAGAGATTAAGCAGACAATTGCCGGTGTCAATGTAAGCTATTGTCAGTAGAATAATGTCAATGGCCATGCTGAAATAGGAGACAAGGAAATGAGAACATCCGTACAATTCAAGGAAACAATGTCTGGATCGACCGGAGCTTCTGATGACAAACATGGTGCTGCAAGGGAACATCGAACGATGAATCATGAATCTGAAGAGTGGGAAGAGGAATTCCGGTCCCTCTTCGAAAGCAAAGTCACGGCCTATACAAACGGGGAGCGTAAGGTGCACGTGATGTTTACGAAAAAGGAAGAAGATTTCCTTCGATCGATCGGTGCCACGCCACAGGAAATTTTTGACTTTGTGGAGGACTGGTGCGATGCCGGAGAACCCGATCCGGAAACCGTACTCGCCATCACCAGGATAAGACGGGACTATTTTTTGAACGACCAACAGGGACGATATTCGAAATATGTGAGAATCACCGATTTGTTCCCGCCCCGGGAAGCCTCACTGGCCGGACTGGAATGGTTTCCCCGTATTATCGAGAAAGCCAGAGCCAAAATTTATGGAGAATTGCCGCCCGACCTGATGTATGGGTGTGGTGCCGATCGTCGATTTTTAAAAAAGGTCAACGTCAGCCCCGTTGAGTTTCTCCAAATGGTCTTGGAAGCGGGTGACGACGTGGATCTCATCGTGAAATTTGTGACGGATCGATTAAAAACCTGACGGACATAAATTTTTGCAGGAGGTCGCTGATGCCAAAGATCGTGCGTTTTCATCAAATAGGTGGACCTGAAGTGCTGAAGCTTGAAGACGTACCCTTGGCCGAACCGGGTAAGGGAGAGATCCGCATGAAGGTGGAAGCTATCGGACTCAACCGCGCTGAAGTCATGCTGAGAAAAGGCCAATATCTCGAGACTCCTCAACTACCCTCACGATTAGGGTATGAAGCGGCAGGAGTCATTGATGCCGTCGGTGCCGACGTCACAGACTTTCGGATAGGTGACCGCGTGAGTACGATCCCGTCTTTTTCTATGAGCCAATATGGCGTCTATGGTGAGAGTGCCATCGTTCCGGCCTATGCGGCCGCGAAATATCCCGACAAGTTATCCGCCATTGAAGGTGCCGCCATCTGGATGCAATACATGACGGCCTTTGGGGCGCTCATTGAATACGGAGACCTGAAAAAAGACGACACCGTTTTGATTACGGCAGCCAGCAGCAGTGTGGGATTGGCGGCCATTCAAATCGTCAAAGCTGCCGGAGGAGTCGCGATTGCGACGACTCGCGGCGCAGATAAAAAAGCCTTTCTCTTAGAAGCGGGAGCGGATCATGTGATCGTGACCGATGAAGAAGATCTGGTGGAAAGAGGGATGGCTCTTACCTCCGGAAAAGGCGTGCGGATGGTATTCGACCCGGTCGCGGGACCTTTGCTGGAACAACTCGCCGCCGTCACTGCACCTGGCGGTATCATCTTTGAATATGGGGCACTGGCTCCACACCAAACCCCATTCCCTTTGTTCCCCGCACTGTCAAAAGGGTTAACCATACGAGGCTATACGCTGTTTGAGATTGTCAAAAACCCGGAAATGCTGAAGCGAGGGAAAGAGTATATTTTCCAAGGATTAGAATCCGGCGCTTTAAAACCGATCATCGATCGGACGTTCCCCTTGGCCGAAATTGCGGAAGCGCATCGCTACATGGTCTCCAACCAGCAAAAAGGGAAAATAGTGGTGACTGTGTGACAATTGGAATTACATTGGCAGGTTGAAGCCTACAACGATGGAAGAATTGTGGGCAGCCCTTCAGCCATGTGACGTTGCTCGGTTGAACGGAGGCGGATTTTAAAGATCACGCGGCGGCTCTTCTCGCGGTTCACCCTGCTATTTCCATCGTAGATCAAGTCTTGTCTGCCACGGCCGGAAGCTGATGTCATGGCTTGGAAGCATTGATAGGCTGAAGGCTCTTGAGCCTCAATGGCCTCTAGCCCCTTCACCATCACGGCCAGGGATCGCTCCTGGCTTAATTTTAAATTATACGCGTCGTCCCCGCGATCGTCGGTGTGACCCTGGATTGCGAGGGAATCGATCTTGTCGCGTAAGGGTCCGCATAAGACGGCCGCGTAGAACGGCATCGCCTCCTGTAAAAACTGAACGGCGTCATGAGAAAGAATGCTTTGGCCGAACTCAAAGGTGAGTTTATTGTCGGGGACCACGATGAGAAGCGTGAGCGGATCGTGGGGATCGGAATCCAGGGTAAGTCCTAATCGCTCCAGGTGGTCCCGAAGGGCTGCCTGCACATTCTCTTTGTGTTCTTGTAATTGCGATTGGGCTTCGGAGGGGGTTTGGGTGATAAAGGCCGCAAAGAGCAGAATGAAGATCATGGCCAGTGAGGTCATGAGATCGATGATCCCGCCCGTCGTGGGAGAACTGGTGTTGTCCTGATCCGTCGGGGAACTCATCCTGTCCGCCGGTGTCTGAACGGCCCCGGCCGTTTGGACCAGGAGCCGATTTTATCGAAAAAGCTGGTCATGGAAGGACTCCGAGAGTACGCAGAGGTTTTCCAGAGGGCTGGGCGGTCTTCGAAAGGCGTTGCTGTTGGCATGGGATGCAAGTTGGCTTCCTTGAGCCATTTGGTGAGGCTGTGAATGGCATCGTTCAATTCATTGAGGGGACCATGAATCCGGTCCGTCATGACGCGTGGAAGTTCCGACAGGGTTCGTCGGATTTCGGCATGTTGCTCCTGCTGCAATGTCGTCAAAGTTTGAATGGCCGCTGTTAAATCGACCGTTGAACCGGCAAGCCCGTTTGTCTCCCATCCGACAAGGTGTGGGCGGCTTTCTCCGCCGGAGGACGAATGGTCTTTTGGGGATCGGCCTTGCATGGCCGTGAGTTGCTCTAACATTTGCTCCATGGTTTTTCGAGGAAAAAGTTGATCGATGAGACCAAGAAAGATGTAATGGTCGTTTATCAGTCGGGCCATGAGCGGTTTTTCAATGAACGTGAAGACATTGGCCACGATAAGTCCGACGATGGATGTCAGGAACTTGCCTGCCAGCCCGTTTATCAGCCCCTGAATTCCGACAATCTCACTTCCCTCGGCATGTAGCTTGCCAAGGCCGATAAACAAGGCGAGAAAGGTCAGCAGTAACCCGAGACCCGTGATGAACGAAGGCAATTGTCGATAGAACGGCAGATTCACATGTTTGGCAATGAGGGCTTCTTGAGTAAACACCTCTGCGGCGCGCTTTGTACTGAATATCCGAGGGTCGACAAACCAGGGGACTTGTTCAAGAATCAGTGTCATTCGGTATTGCGCCCATGGGTCGCGAAAGATGGGTTCCTGTTGCATTCCCGAGTCGAGCGTGTGGATGTCTTCACTGTCCAGCCGGCTCGAAGAGGATGCCGCCCGGTCCACATGGGTTGAGAACCCCTTGCCAGGATGATGCGTGAAGCGGTTGCGATCGATTTCCTTTCGTTCGTTGGCAAGTGCGTTCAACATGGGGCGTACCCGATTGAACGCCAGACGAACCGAAGCCGTTTCCTTTCGCATCTTGAGAATTTGCCATAGAAAAAATGCCACAATCCCAACAGACCCCAGCCAACTCAACATGGGGCTGTGCGGGCCTCCCAGGAAGGTTACGTCACGGCTCAAAAACTCCCACAGGCCAAACGTCGTGGTCACCTTGCCCTCCGCGTTGCCATAGTGCCCTCGCTTTCTGCCTGGCAGTGTTGTTGATTATCAAAACCCTATATAGCCATCTCAAGTTTCGTGCCGTTACTAAAACAAGTAGAAACTCATAAAATAACGGAAGTTTTGTGAATGTTTGGGAACCTTGGGAGGGGCGTTGGGCAAAGAGTGCCTCCTGCATCGGCAAGTTGGTCCTCAATAAAACACGCATCCAGAATCATGAGGCCCCGTAAATCCTGACGTAATCCGTCTTCCCCTGGTCCCTGACTGTCATCCTCATCCGGTGCCAAAGGTTGCCAGACCATTGGTTTTGTTGATGTTCAAGGGGTTCACGCATGTTCATGGTGAGGGAAACCTACAAGGAAAATTTTTTTAGATGCGTGATAGAGCCAATGGGTTTGACCCTTTATTCAAATGGCGTACAATATCTCCACGATTCCAGCCAAGCTTCTCTGTTGAAGGCCATTTTTGGCGGAAGATAGAGGACAGAAAAGAGAGAAAGATGGAGACTCCGAGAACCACTACACACACTATCCTTGTTGTGGATGACGAGATGGACATTTGTCTGGCCTTGAGTGATCTGCTGGAAAGTGAAGGGTATCAGGTTGAGACGGTGGAGACCGGAAGCGAAGCGTTACGTCGAGTGTCTCCCGTTCATTCCTATAGTGCCGTCATCCTCGATTTAGGTCTGCCTGACCTTGATGGGCTGATTGTCCTTCAACGGCTATATGGGCAGGATCCCACCCTTCCTGTGGTCATTCTTACGGCGCATGGCGATCAAAAGGAAAAAATCCTCACTCTGCAACATCATGCCTTTGCCCATTTGATCAAACCCTATGACCGGCAAGAAGTGGTTGAGATGGTGCATCGAGCGGTTGCGGCCAAGGATTTGACTTGGAAGGCCGCGCAGGCGGAGGAGGCCCTCACCTCCAGTGAATCGAAACGTCAGCTCGAACAGCAACGCACGCAAGCATTGCTTTTCGAAAGTGAACAACGACTGACGTTGGCCTTGAAGGCGGGAAATATGGGGATTTGGGACTGGCATATTCCAACCGGTCATCTTATCTGGTCGGAGGAAGTTGCCGGGCTCTTCGGATTAGCGCACGGGATGCTTGATGAAACCTTTGAGGCTTACGAAAACTGCATTCATCCTGATGATCGCCCGATGCTTAAAGACATCATTGGGAGAACGCTTGAGAACGGGGCGCCTTATGAAGTCGAGCATCGAATCGTGTGGCCCACCGGGGAGGTCCGGTGGGTTGCTTGCAAGGGGCAGGTTGTTAAAAATCAGGATGGTCTCCCCCAACGAATGCTCGGCATCGTTCAAGATATCACCATCCGAAAACAGGCAGAGATCCATTTGCAAGACAGTCAACGATTTTTGACCTCCATTGTGGATAATCTTCCGCATATGATTTTCGTGAAAGATGGCAAAGATCTCCGCTTTATCCGCTTCAATCAAGCCGGGGAAGAGCTCATTGGCTATTCCAAGGAAGCGATGATCGGGAAGACCGATTACGATTTGTTCCCCAAATCGGAAGCAGACTTTTATACCAGGAAAGATCGAGAAGTCTTACTAGGTAAAGCCCTGATTGATATCCCCGAGGAAGTGATTCACACCCAATTTCACGGGACACGGTACCTGCATACCAAAAAAATTCCGATCTTAGATGATCAAGGAACCCCTCAATATCTTTTGGGAATTTCGGAGGATATTACTGAGCAGAAACAGGCGGAATTGGAACGGACAGAACGTGAAACCCTGTTACACCTTATTTTTGAATTGGGGCCGGGGTGCATTAAACGGGTTGCCGCCGATGGAACCCTGCTCCACATCAATCCTGCAGGTTTGGAATTAATCGAAGCGACAAATGCCGATGACGTGCTTGGACGTTCCGTCTTTGACCTCGTCGTGCCTGAGCATATGGATGCCTTCAAGCAGATGCATCATGAGGTGATACAGGGGAAGAAACAGACCCTTCAATTTGAGGTCCAGAGCCTGAAAGGCACCAGAAGTTGGATTGAAACGTATGCGGTGCCATTCAAGAATCCCATCACGAATGAAGTGGAACATTTGGCGGTCACACACGATATTACGGAACGGAAAAAGTCAGAGGAGCAGGCTCAGCAATTATCCAGGCAGAACGAACTGATCCTGTCCTCGGCTGGTGACGGGATCTATGGATTGGATCTACAAGGTCGGACGACCTTTGTGAACCCAGCTGGGGCAAAAATGTTGGGGTATGAGCCCCAGGAGCTCATTGGATCCTTCATGCATGGAACCGTCCATCATTCTAAGCCCGATGGTTCTCCTTATCCCAGTGAAGCCTGCCCCATGTATGCGGTCTATTCGGACGGCGTTATTCGTCAGGTAGAAGATGAAGTCTTGTGGCGCAAAGACGGCACCAGTTTTCCGGTGGATTATACCAGCACGCCAATTTGGCAGGATGGGAATCTGACAGGAGCGGTCGTCACCTTTCGAGATATTTCCGAGCGCAAGCAAACGGCGGAAGCATTTAATAAATCGAGAGAGGATTTTTTGACATTAGTCGATTCACTGGAGGGGATTGTATGGGAGTGTGAGTTCCCTTCTTATCGATTTACCTTTGTTAGTCAACAGGCCGAGCGCCTGTTGGGGTATTCCATAGATGAATGGTTCGGGGAACCCGATTTTTTCTGCAATCGTCTCCATGGCTCCGATCAGAGCCGGGTAGTGGAATATTGCCGGGAAGCTACCCTCAGGAAAGAAAACCATGAATTAGAATACCGATTTTTCAAGAAGAACGGGGAGATGATCTGGCTGAGAGATTTGGTGACCGTGGTGGTAGAACATGATCGGCCTGTGAAATTGCGTGGAGTGATGTTTAATATTACTCAGACGAAGCAGGCAGAGACCGTACTCCAGGAGAGTGAAGAACGTTTCAGACTCTTAAGTGAAGCGATTCCTCAGCAGGTATGGACGGCACGGCCTGATGGGTCTTTAGATTATGTCAATCGACGGGTTCTCGAGTTTTTCGGCTATCCCTTTGAAGAGATGATCGGTCATGGGTGGCAGCGGTTTCTGCATCCGGATGATCTGCCTGGATGTCTGGATTGCTGGGACAGGGCACGTGAAACCAACCAACCCTACGAAATCGAATTTCGGCTACTGCGGGGGTCAGACCATTCCTTCCGATGGCATCTCGGGCGGGCTCTCCCTGTTTTTAATTCAGAGGGGCAGGTGGTGAAATGGTTTGGATCCAACACGGATATCACTCAATTGAAACAGCTGGAAAATCAGGTTCGCCAATCTCAAAAAATGGAAGCCATTGGGACCTTGGCCGGTGGTATTGCCCATGATTTCAATAACATTCTTATGGCGATCATTGGCTATACGGAACTTGCCAAACAAAGTGCCAGGGAAAATGTCAGGGCACAAAAGAATCTTGATGAGGTGTTGGTAGCCGGGCAGCGTGCGAAGGAATTGGTTCAACAAATTTTGACATTTAGTCGGCAAACCGAGCAAATACAGCAGCCGCTTGACCTTCAACTGTTGGTAAAAGAAATTTGCAAATTCCTTCGTGCCACGTTTCCGGCGACCATCGACATTCGTCAAGAGTTCACTGAGGCGACCTCGATCATATTAGGAGATCCTATCCAAATGCACCAGGTGTTGATGAACCTGTGTGCCAATGCCGAATACGCGATGCGGGGAAGCGGAGGTCTTCTTGAATTGAAGTTGGAACGTTTGACTGGTGAACCTGATGGGATCGGCGCACATCCTGACCTCAAGGGAGGTGCCTATGTATGCCTGACTGTTCGAGATACTGGAACGGGTATGACTCCGGATGTCGTCCAACGCATCTTTGATCCCTTCTATACCACGAAGAGGGTTGGTGAAGGGACGGGAATGGGCTTAGCCGTGGTCCATGGAATCGTCATCAGTTATGGCGGTGTGATAAAGGTGGAGAGTGAACCTGGACAGGGAACTATTTTTAGCTTGTATTTCCCGGAGATGGAGGCGGCGAATTATCCAGGAAAAAATACTCCATTGCAACAAGAAGTGTTTATGGGCCGAGGGCATATTCTTTTTGTGGAAGATGAAGAGCCCCTCGCCAGGCTTGGGGAGGAGGCCATGAAGGGGTTGGGGTATGAGGTCATGGTGCGCACGAGCAGCGTTGAAGCTCTGGAAGCCTTTCGGGCCGATCCCTTTCGATTCGATGCGGTTGTGACCGATCAAACGATGCCGCATATCACCGGCGAAGCTCTGGCGCGTCAATTGTTGGAACTCAGACCCGATGTGCCTATTATCCTGTGTACGGGGTTTAGTCACAGTATGACATTGGAAAAGGCCAAAGCCATGGGGATTCGTGCTTTTCTTTTAAAGCCGCTGCTGATCAAGGATCTCGCGTGGACTCTTCGGGAGGTTCTTGATTCATGACCTTCTGAAAGAGACCTCATGGTCATTTCGACCATAGGGAAAAATCTTTTGCCCTTTTGTTTTGTGAGGTAAGTTTTGTCCGTAGATTTCTCGTGAGATTCGAAATAACAGTTTTTCCAATTTCCTCCAAACCTCGACCCTCCACCCCAAAAACCGTCAAAGCCTTCAGGGTGTCCATACTCTCAGAATGATAATCCAGCACATATGTGCACATTATAATAGCGATTCCAAATAATTCCCCAAGCATTCCTGTCTTTGAGGTAAGCCAGTAGAGATTACCTTGTATTATGTAATTCTCTGTCGTCTCTATTTCTCCCATTGTTCGACGCCTGCCGCCCATCTCCATGGTCGGACGCCCCTCATAAATGGCGGGCCTTGTCTGAGCCTTGCGAGTTGGCCCGCCTTTCTGGGCTTTGCGTCCGGCCAATCTGAGAAGACCGGGCGGGGCGTCAATGGTTTTGGGT
>JBATLR010000429.1:0-12883 GCA_049289415.1 Nitrospirales bacterium | reverse complement strand
GTTCGTCCAGCAAGGCCGCAGTCATTTTTGCGCGCAGAGCGTACTTTCAGTACGTGAGCACGGAAAAATGGCGAGAACGCCGCTGGCGGCTTTTTTCAACAGCCCCATTCTTACATTTCACCCGGATTTCGGTATGATGCAGGACAAGTTTTCATGGTTCCTATCCCTTACATCACACACACAACGGTTTGGGTATCCGGTAATCCGAAGAGGGTAATCTAGTGCGATGGTTCGGCAAACAGATGTTCTGGTGGGGGGCACTCGGTGCCCTGGTTCTGACCATTGCCCTGATTGTGCTTCCCTTGTTTTTGAATCCGGATTATCTGAAGACTCTGGCGCTGCAACAAATTCAACGGACGTTTGGGTCGCACGTGACCGTGGGGCATACGTCCTTTGCCTTATTTCCCTCTCCGCATTTTTTGGTGTTGGACATTGTGGTCCAGGAACAGCCTGATTCGCATGCGGTGTTTCGCGCGAAATCGATGAGTTTGGACCTGGGGATCGGGCAGTTGCTCATGAAAAAAATTGTGGTTCGTGAATTCCTGGTGGAGTCTCCCGAGATTGAATTGCGACGTGAGGCCGGGGGGGAATGGCGTTTTTTGAGCTATGCTAGCAATGATAGTCCCATTGTCTCGGCGACGAAATTTCTGGTGCTGGGAAAGGTTGTGGTGACGGACGGTAAAATTATCGTCATTGATGAGTCGCCTCGTGAAATCGTTCGGGGATTTGTCATTGAAGATGTGGCCTTCGTCTCTGACACCACTTATGACGGGCCCGCTATGGCGTCATCCTTCGAATTGTCTGGAAAAATCCGGCAGACGCAGGAGCTGGCGCCGTTTCGCATCAAGGGAGAACTCGAAGCCCGTTGGGCATCCCCGGTCCTTTCCATTGCCAGCGAGCCGGTTGGTTTCGAGCAGATCAGGTTCTCCGGCAAGGTGAAGGCCGATCATCTGGAGATCAATCAACTGGGAGAATACCTGCCTAATGGCCAATCGCTTATGGCAGTGCCCGGCACGCTTTCGGTCAAATCTCAGGTGACCTGGGTTCAGAATGCGAAAACTTCCCGACTCTCTCTCTCTCATATCAACGTATCCAGTTCATTTATTGATCTGGATGGTTCGGCCAATACGGAAATGTTGGAAGACGGACATCAGATGATGGGGTTCTCCATGCGCTCCTCGAATGTTGACCTCGCCATGATTCGACAATATCTGCCCAAGACGTGGATTCCGGAAGATCTGCTCCCCGTGTGGGAGAAAGGCGAATGGGGAGGGGGGTTGAACATTGCCGAGGCTCGTGTAACCGGGTCCACGCGTGAGGATGTGCAGACGTCAGTCACCGGCACGTTTCATTTAACCGATGGCTACGTCCGTATCCCTGATTGGCCCACCACCGACCATATCCATGGAACGGTGGTTGTGGAACCGGATCGCATGCAATTGTCCGGGGTGCACGGCATCTATGATGGTATTCTCGTTGAAGTGACGGAAGGCGTCTTCTTGTTGAAAGAGTCAGGCCCGTGGGGGGATGTGGGTCTTCAAGGGCCTGTGCCCGCGGAGAAGGTTCACCGGGTGGTGACGCAGTTGGGAGCGCCATCCGACTTTGGGGTGTTGAATGCCTGGAAGGTCTCAGATGGAAGTGGTCTGCTGCGTCTCCGGTTTGCCGGGAATCTGTTGGAATCGCCTGGATTGAAATTCCAGTATGGCGAGTACAAACCTGAAGGGCTGGTGATTCAGATTCCCGGGCTGCCTCATCCTTTTACGCAGGGCCACGGTACCATTACCTTTTCCCGTGAGAGTACCGTGTTAGAAGGTCTACAAGGAAACGTGGGGGCCTATCCGTTGGCCTTGAATGGGACCATCATCTACCAGGGGACCTCTCGCTTTGAGCCGCTCACCATCCAGGGCGGGTTTGCCGGCGAGGATCTGATCCCCGTTTCCCGGCAACGGAGGACATCACCAGAGATGCGGATCACTGGTCCGCTTCATGCCTCGGTCACTCTCACGGGGCCGACCCGTTATCCCAAATTGAAAGGGTGGATTGACGGGCGAGACGCCTTCATGGATGTGCCCTCTCTTTTACAGAAGCAGGCCGGGCAGGATGGACGCCTTGAGTTTGATGGACAGTTTCATCCCGGAAGCCGGGTTCATTTTGAACGAGTGGAACTGATCATGCTCCCGCTTCGTCTGCGCGGACAGGGGACCCTCCGGTATCGCTCGGAGGTCACATGGGAGGCGCGGTTTGATTCCGGTCCAGTGTATTTAGGCGTGCTGCCGGAAGGTATTCGTGTCTTGGGGGATCTCGTTCAGTCAGGCATTCTCGAGGTGCAATTGAAGGGCAGCGGACGCGGAACCGATTGGACCCAGTGGAATACCAAAGGGTGGGTGGCGTTGACGGAAGGCGTGGTGGCGCTTCGCGGGGTCAGCGATCCCATTTCGAATCTGTTTATTCGATTGAAAGTGGATGAGAATTACCTTGATTTGAAACGCATGGAGTTTCGCCTGAACAATAGTGAAGCCGTCATCACCGGATTTATGAAAAACTGGAAGACCACACCGATCGCCAGTGTCATGTTTGACTCGCCACAATTCGATATTGATTTACTGGTTCCTAAAGAAGGACGATCGGCCATCCGGGATGGGATCGAGTGGTTAGCGGCGCATGGATCGCTGCAGGGTTCGGTGCATATCGAACGTCCGACCTATAAGACGCTCTCGGGGAAAAAATTATCGGCCGTGCTGAAGATCCATGACAACCTGGTCTCGGTGGATAAAGTTCAAACGATGGTGGCGGAACACGGCACGGTCGGGGGGCGATTCTTTGTCCATCTCCCGGAAGGGCGGCCGGCCGCCATGCGCGCGTCATTCCAGGCGAAGGATTTGCCTTTTGAGCAGGTCTTGAGCCTTTTTGGCGAGGAGCGTCGATTGATTACCGGTAGCATGTCGGTGCGGGGCATGCTCCAGGGTCATGGGCGGGATGACCGGGGTATCATTCCCACTCTCAACGGGAGTGTCAAAATTTCTCTCGGCGACGGCTATATCCGCAAAGGGACGATCTTTCCACGCATTCTCGCGCTCTTGAATTTACCCCAGGTCCTTCGCGGAAAAGTGGATCTTGAAGAGACCGGATTTCCGTTTACGACCGTGAGCAGTAAACTCACCGTGGAAGACGGGGTGTTTTCGACGAAAGATTTGTTGATACAAAGTCCCATCATGAAAGTCTCTGCCGCCGGAAGGTATGATTGGAACAGGGACCGGCTTGAAGGGATTTCCGCCGTCAGTCCCTTTGGGGCCTATTCGGATATCTTGAAAGATATTCCTCTCTTTGGACGAATTTTTTCCGGAGATCGGAAAGGCATTGCCACGGCGATGTTTTCGATTGACGGACCATTGGGTGATCCGGAGGTCAAGTATCTGCCTATGGAATCCGTGAAAACCGGGCTGACCGGTTTAGCACAGTTGGCATTTGATGTATTAAAAAATACGTTGACTCTGCCTTATGATCTATTGAATGGCTCTAAGGACGATGCGGGTTCCGCTCCACCGGACGCTGAACGATCCGGCGTGCCCGGTCCCTTATAGGTCTTTTGTCTGTGCCGACGGATGTGTCGGGAGTGGCATTCAGAGAAGGCCGTGAGGGCCGTGCACCAATTGAGTTGGCTTTAACCTATCGTGTGAAAGGATTGAGGATGATCCCCACAGTTGAATGGAAAAATAATCATGTCGTGATTCTGGATCAACGTGCCCTCCCCGGAGACGTGCGGTTTCTTGATTGTGCGGGATATGAGGAGGTGGCTGAAGCCATTCGGAATTTGAGCGTTCGCGGCGCGCCGGCCATCGGGGTGACGGCAGCTTTGGGCATCGCCTTAGGCGCCAGGCAATATGCGGCAACTCGCTCTGAGGGATTTTCCGCCTATATGGAGGAGGTGTGTCGCACGTTGGCTGCGACGCGTCCAACCGCTGTGAATTTATTCTGGGCCGTTGACCGGATGACACGCGTGATGACGGGTATCTCGACGTCATCGATTCAAGATATCCAGAAACGATTACAGGAAGAAGCCCTGGCGATTTTGGAGGAGGATCTTCGGGTCAACCGGGCCATTGGCAAGTTTGGCGCGGCGATCATTCATGATGGAGACCAGATTCTCACGCATTGTAACGCCGGAGCCTTAGCGACGGCAGGATATGGCACGGCATTAGGCGTGGTTCGGGCGGCCTGGGAGCAGGGAAAACAGATTCGGGTCTTTGCCGATGAGACGCGCCCGGTCCTTCAGGGTGCACGCCTGACGGCCTGGGAGCTTCAGCAGGATGGTATTCCCGTGACGGTGATTACGGATAATGCGGCCGGGGCTCTGATGCGTCAGGGCCGAATCCACTGTTGCGTCGTGGGGGCTGACCGGATTGCGGCCAATGGCGATGTGGCCAATAAAATCGGCACGTATTCTGTGGCGGTTTTAGCGCATGCCCATGGCATTCCATTTTATGTGGCCGCACCTTCATCGACCATTGATATGGAGACCGCGGATGGGAACGGCATTCCCATTGAAGAGCGGAGTCCGTCGGAAGTGACCTGCCTGCATAGTGGTCGGATGATTGCTCCTCAGGGTGTGGAAGTCTGGAATCCGGCGTTTGACGTGACCCCGGCCGACCTGATTGCGGGGATTATTACCGAACGGGGTCTTATTCCCCCGCAAGCCTTAGCCCAACATTTTTCGTCGCCATCTTCCTGATCGAATGATCCGTCAGATGATTTGAGTTAAGACTTTTGACAGATCGAGGAGATTATACGGCTTGGCAATAAAGCCTGAGAATCCGAATTGGCTGGCATGGGCCATGACCGGGTCGTTGGAATATCCGCTGGAGACGATGACCTTCGCATCAGGATCATGGTCTTTGATGAGGCGCAACGTCTCCTTGCCTCCCATTCCTCCGGGAATCGTGAGATCAAGGATGGTGGCCAAATACGGGTGACCGTCCTGAATGGCTTGGGTATAGAGCGCCACGGCTTTCAGTCCCTCGTCGGCAAAGTCCACCTCAAATCCCAGGTGCTCGAGCATTTTCCCTAATACATCCTGGATGTCTTCTTCATCATCCATGACTAAAATTTTTCCAGTGCCTTGCACGAGACTTTCCGGTGTTTCATCGTTTTTGGCGGACATGGAGGTTGAGGCGGGGAGATAGAGGGTGAAGCATGTGCCGTTGCCGGGTGAAGAGGTGACGGCCACGTGCCCTCCATGCCGTTTCATGATGGAATAGGTCGTGGCCAGGCCCAGTCCGCTCCCTTTTTGTTTGGTCGTAAAGTAGGGATCGAAGATTTTTTGAAGATGATCGTCAGGGATGCCGATGCCCTGGTCCGCGACGGACACACAGACAAACTTGCCGGGTTTCAGGGGAAGCACAGTCTGAGGGGTGACCAGACAATTGTTGGCGACGACGCTGATGGTGCCTCCATCCGGCATGGCCTGGTCGCTATTTATCACGAGATTTTGAATCACTTGACTGATTTGTCCTTCATCGACTTCGATCGCCCAGAGGTCATCGGGGAGATGTGTGGTGCACCGGACAGCCGACCCTCGTAAGGCGAATTGCACCGTGTCGGTAATAATTGAGGCCACAGAGGTCGTGCTTTTGACCGGTGCGCCGCCCTTCGCAAAGGTCAGCAGTTGCTTGGTGAGATCCCGCGCTCGCAAACAGGCTTTTTCTGCAGCCTCCAGTCGTTCAATAACTTTCTCGCCCTGAGGTGGCGACTGTTTCGCGGTCACCATTTTGGCCAGGCCGATATTGGCAAACACGGACGTGAGAATATTATTGAAATCATGTGCAATGCCGCCGGCCAGTAAGCCAACCGACTCAAGTTTGGTGGCCCGTAGTCGTTCATCTTCCAGGCGTTTCCATTCCGTGATGTCTCGTGTCACGATCACCCCCACGACCGTCCCGACGCTGGTTCGGAAGGGGTGAATGTGACTTTCAAACCATCGCCATTCGGATTGTTTGGTTTGCAACCGGCACACCATATCAATTTCCTGAAGTGTCTTGAGATGAGAATGAAACGACTCGGATAACGGTCCCCGTTCTTCGGGATGGATAAAGTCAAAGAAATTTTTTCCCAGTATGTCGTCTGCCTCATAGCCCAGGACTTTTTGACAATTCGGGGTGACGTACTGACATTCACCCGTCGCGGTGGTTTCGATGATTAAATCATAGGCATGTTCGACGATGGCCCGGTAGCGCTGCTCACTATCCCGCAAGGCATCTTCGGCTTTTTTACGTTGAAGTTCACCGGCCGCCCTGGCAGCAAACAGTTGAATGATGGATTGCGCGACATGAATGTTGCGAATGGCCACCGGGCTAAAGACAAGCAGGATCCCGATAATTTGTCCTGTCCGGCCACGGAGGGCTGTTCCCAAATAACTGATGATCGACCAGGAACCGAGCGGGGAGTCCGGGGGAAAGAGCGGGGATTCCAAATTGTCCCCATGGCATCCTTTGACTTTCAGGAGTTGCTCGAAAATCGCGGGAGGAGGCGTCCACGGCATATTTTCCCCGAAAGTCCCATTGGACCAAATGGCGACCGTGTGGGTCCGCGGCCGGGCCGGGGATTCCAATTCCGCTAATATGGCATAGGGCACGTTCAGGGCCTGACAGAGATCTCTCACCAAAAACCGTAAAAACGCCATGCTGCCGGGAGCCGGATCGCTTTGAGCAATTTTCCGCAACGCTTCATCAATCCGTTTGCGTTCGGTAATATCTTTGACCACCGAAATGGCACCCCATTGAATGCCCTGTGAGTCGAAGAGGGGATAGCATGAGACGAGGAAATCCCCCGGCATCGTCGGGAATTGTGTTTCCACCACCGCAGACAATGCGCCCGCTAACACCGTTTCCCAGGGCGGAGGGTTTTTGGGAATGGTGGTTCCATAGTAGGGCGTGCGGTAATGATGTCCGACTAATGGGCCGATGTGCGGTTGGACCTGGTCACGAATGGCTCGATTGGTCCAGACAATCGTCCCTGAACTGTCTAAGATCATGACATGATCCGTCAGGGCATCAAACGCCTGCTCCCATTTCTCGACGGACTGCACCGGGCTGATTGGTTTTGAAGTCTTTTGACGGTTCTTAGTCATGGTGTCTCAGTGGTGACGGGTTACGTTGCCTCATGTGTCTCCCGCCTCGAGTCTCGCTACCAGACGACTTTGGCGAACAAATCGGCCAGATTCGGATCGACACTTTTCCCCGCTTCCTGACGAATTTTTTCCCGGGCTTCCGGCACGGGAATCGCCGTTTGGGACCCATAGCCGGTCACGAAGTGGTCGAAAATATTGGCCAGGCCGACAATGCGTGCCGATAAGGGAATGTGTTCACCGATCAATCCATCCGGATAGCCGGACCCATCATATTGTTCATGGTGATGGCGGATGATCTGTTCGACACATGGGTGAAATGGGAGACCCTTCACCATCTTCCCTCCGATGGTGGGGTGGCATTTGAGAAGTTCCTGGTCTTGTTCCGTCGGGGAATGCAACCCGGCAATGAGGTGATCATGAAGACCGATTTTCCCGATGTCATGGAGATAGGCCCCGAGTTGTATGGCCGCCTGCTCCTCCTGGGTTAACTGGAGATGTTCAATGAGCAGCGCGGCATAAAAATCCACCCGGCTGCCATGTTGAACCAGCTCAGGATGTTTGGCGGCCAGGAGGGTTTTAATATTGGCCAGGGCGGATTGGACATCGATCCCGGACGCCCAAAGGTTTCCAAATGCCTGAAGCGCGGCTTGCAGGGAGGAATATCGGCGGCGGCGCTCGAGGGTTTTATTGATGGTGTCGAGCAACTCTGACACATTGAACGGTTTGAGGATATAGGCGGCCACCCCGTGGCGGATGGCCTCAATGGCAGATTGGAGTGTGCCATAGCCGGTGATGATGATGACATCGACATCTTTCCCGTCTTTTCGAATCTGGGATAGGAGATCGTTTCCCGACTGATCAGGGAGTTTTAAATCGAGGGTGACGAGATCAATGGGGTGAGTTGTGAGAATTTGATGCGCGATTTCGGCCCGATCAACCGTAAAGAGATTGAAATAAGGAGAAAGAATGACCTTTAACGCCTCGCGCGGGCCTTCCTCGTCCTCCACAATTAAAATATTCGCCTGAGGGACAGAGGGTCCGGTACCAGTAGTTTCCATCAACGACTCCTTTTCCAAGTGAAGCGACCCATGAAGACAGTAAAAAAAATAAATAGTCCATGAGAACTTGAACGTTCGCTTCTGAGGATGAAGTCGGAGATCTTACCTTCTCCGTCGAGGGTTGCATGACGTTTAGTAGCGATTCACCTCCTGAGGACCATAATGGTTCGTGCTCCACAGCATGTGAAGCGGAATGGATTGGAGATAGGGCACAAGAGCCGTCATCTTATAATTTATCTGATTTTAATTGAAACGCCCGATCTTTGACTGTCAGATCTAGAAATAATTGGTTGAACAAGTCTTTGGCGACATGATTGGTGAGTACCTCGACATCCTTGGGATCGAATGTGACCACGCTGTCGGTTCCATTCGCACCGAGCACCATCCGGACGGTGCTGCCATCCACCGCATTTTTCGCTTCAAAGGCCACACGTATTTTGACCTCAATATCCGTAAAGCCGAAGCCGGTTTTCGCATTCGCCTCCATGACCAAAATATCGCCTGTCAGAATGACATCGGCCGGTGCACTTCCTGCGGGGGGGTCAGACGTTGTCGCCCGCGAGGCCTGCCATTTTTCCTGTTGGAGATATTCCAGGGCAAGATCCGCCATGCCTTCCCCGAGGTTCCCATTCCAGGCATTAAAATGCGTCGCACCTCCCCAAAAATGTGTGCGGGACCCCAACCGAGTTTTCTGCGCTCGTTTATCCTGAAACGGTTCAACCACAATGGTCAGGTCTTCGTGATGGTTGGTCGTGGCCTTCATCGTGGACGGGAAGGCATGGGGATTAAAATTCACCGTCTGCCCTGCCCCCTGACATCCGACGACTCCCAGGCTGACAATGAACACCATGATAAACCAGTTGGCTTGTGTCTTCACTCGTGGAACCTCCATGTATAGAAAGTGGATATCAGATGATCGTCTATGCTGTGACGGGAGAGGGATGTTGCTGCCGATACCCAACTATGTCCGGGCCACACATTCACCCTAATTTTAGACAGCGTAAGAATAATAAACCTGCAGGATTTAATCTAGTCTTGGGTTGATTTTCCGTGAGGAGCCTGCATGAATGATTCCGGCACATAGCCACCTGATGATGATGGCATGATCTGTCTTGACATTGTCGTAAACCGCTTGACACTATCATACCTGGTTTGATTGTTAATCCAAAGGAAATTCTTCATGTGGAAGCATAATTTTTTGTTTCGAGCTGAAGGGGCGGTGCCCCTGAAGCAGACTGAAAACGAGTTGTTTCATGACACGGACCCGGCCCTGGATAGTTCGGGCTTACAGATGGATAAATATATTTCCGTCTGGCTCCAAGGGGATGGCGATGAGACCAAGCCACTGGTCTATACGACGGTGTATGTTCGAACGGCCACGTTAGATCCCGAGAAAGGGGTTGGATTCCTTCAGCCCCTTCAAGGACGGACCCACCAAATCAAAAGCATGTTGTCTTCAGAGCAGAAATTGTATCTTCGGCAATGGTTGTCGAGTACCTATCCACCAGCCTGGGAAGAGTCTGACGATCACTTTCAGTCCATTTTCTCCGAAACCTGATCTCTCCATTCCCGCCGGTGGATGGTCGGTTTCTGAGATCGGCATATGTGAATTTCGGCTTCTCGCTCGCCCGGGTGTCCTGGTAGGCGGCGAATGTTTATTCTTAGGGTGTTAGCGATGGATCTACAGACACAGGTTCTGATCATAGGCGCCGGTGGCGGGGGAGCGGTCCTGGGACTTCTCTTAGCCCGAAAAGGGATTGCCAATATCGTTCTGGAACAGGCTGCGGGGCCCCCACAGGGCTTGCGGGGAGAAATTCTGCAACCCAATGGACAGGAAATCCTTCAGCGGCTTGGTTTATTAGAGCAGTTGCCGGTTCATGCGTATAAACCGGTCAGATTTTTTCATTTCCGTCGAAGTGGAGGAACGCGGCTCTGTACCATTGACTATGCGATGTTGCCCCCGCCGTTCAATCGGGCTTTGGTGATGTGGCCTCATGTCGTGCATCACACCATTCTCGACGCTCTGAAGCGGGAGAATCCAGAGGGACTTCGGTATGGGGCAAGTTTTCGTTCTCTGCTCCGGAATGGCAAAGGTATCACTGGTGTCAAGGCGGACATTGGGGGCAGCCAGGTTACGATTGGGGCTCAGGTGGTGGTTGGCGCAGACGGACCGTTTTCGGAGGTTCGGGGAGCCCTTGGCATTCCCACCGCGCTGCATCGGTATCTCGACAGTTATCTGGTGGCCATGTTGGAATCACCAACATCACTAGAGGAAGCGCAGTACTATGTGGGGAAAAAATCTATTCTGGGAATTTTCCCCGCTGCCGGTCAAAAGGTCTATGCCTTTTATATGGTTTCGTCGGATTCCCTGAACCAGGTCAAAGCCGATGGGGTATCGGCCCTTCGAGAAAAATGGAAAACAATTGCGCCGGAACTTGCCCCGGTCTTTGACTCCTTCCTGGATTGGAATCAGACGGCCTATATGGGAACCGGAAGGGTCCGGGCGAAAACCTGGGTTCAGGATGGGGCGGTGGTCATGGGTGATGCCGCCCATGGGATGAATCCGCATGCCTCCCAGGGACGGATGCAAGCGATGGTGGACGCGGTTACCCTCGCGGAGGTTCTTGATGAGTGTCATCGGACGGGAAACTGGTCGGCGTCGAATCTTAAGGCATTTGAAACTCAACGCCGTCCCCAGGTCACTATGCTGCAACGTCTGGCTGATGAAGAGGTCTTTTTCTGGAATACCGGAAATCCTCTCCTGGGGATGTTGCGAGACCGCGTCTTCTCAACGATGGATAAAAATCCGCGTTTGCAATATCAAGTGTTGACGGCCACAGCCGGGCTCAGGACCACCTCACCCTTTGGTTGGATGGATCGGTTTCAAGCTGCGGGCTTGTTGCCGGATCCCCGGGCCCATCAGATTCCCGATCATGCACGGTCTGCATAATTAACGTTGGAGTCCATCTTCGTCACTCATCCTTTTTCCAATATTTGGCTCGTATCCTATGTCGACATCAATGTTACCGTCACTCGAACTTCCCGAAGACCTGCGGGAAACACTCGAACAATATGTAATAGAGCTTCAGAAGGATTGGGGTGCTGATTTAGAAGGGCTTGTTCTGTATGGCAGCGCGGCCCGGGGAGATTTTATTGCCGGCCGATCCAATTTCAATTTTTTAGTGCTGGTCCGGGCACTATCGGTGAGCGGGCTCCAGCGTGCAGGACAATTACATCACAAATGGGGGAAGCACCAAATCGTCGCGCCTCTGGTGATGACGCAGGAGGAATTGTCCCAATCCCGTTCTTTGTTTCCGTTGGAATATTTTCAAATGCAAGAGCATCATGTGCGTTTGGCAGGCAAAGACCCGTTCGGCGGAGGGCACATTGATCGTCAGCAGTTGGGATGGCAATGTGCGCATGAACTCCTGGCGAATGTGTTTCGGATGCGGCAACGGTTTGTCGAAGGAGAAGGCCGAGCCGAGGCGATCCGGGCTTTGCTCATGCTTTCGATTACCTCCGTTCTCCCGTGTGTGCGAGGTATTCTGCGGGCCATAGGCCAACCCTCAAAGGGAAAAGACGTCCAGATTCTTGAATGCCTTCCCCATGCCCTACAGTTTGAACCCACGTTCCTCCTCGAAATCCTGGAGATGAAGCGAGGCCTGAATAGTCCGGGTTCCCTTGAATGGTCCAAGGTGTATGAGCGGTACCTTCAGACTGTGGAGGATTTGTGTAAACGGGTTCAGGCGGTTCGTCAGGAGAGCGGCGTATGACCATGTCTACCAGAAGGCTTGTCGGTCCGCTCATTCTGGTGTTTGTGCTGGCTTTCTCTGCACTCACGATGGGGATGACTCCCCAGGAACAAAACCTCCCAACCCCGTTGGGGTATGTGAGTGATTATGCCCACCTGCTCGATGAGGAATGGCACAAACAAATTCGATCCGTGTGCAAAGATCTTGAATCCTCTTCCGGTGTTGAAATGCTGGTGGTGACCCTCCCGAGCATCAGCCCTCTTTCCCATGCCCAGGAGTATGCCTCCCGCCTCTATGAAGCCTGGCGGATTGGGACGGCGCAACAGGAGCGTGGCATCCTGTTACTGGTGGCAGTCAAAGAACGCCAAGCAGTGGTGGTCGTCGGGAAGAATCTTTTGTCGGTCGTGACTCCCCAACAGTTGGATGAGATTTCTCTCAAGCATTTGCGTCCAATGTTTCGGTCTGGAGAGTATGGGATCAATATCTACCGGTCTGCCGTATCCCTTTCCACACTGGCCGCGCGGGCTCCTATTCAGAAGGACAAACCAAAGCCTCAGCGATCGGCCGCTTTTTGGATGAATATCGCGGTGGTGGTGCTGATGTTTTACGCGTTATGGCGGTTCACCCGTCCTGAACGGCGCCATCCGTTTCCCCGTTGGAAAAAGGGGGAATATTGGGGGACAGGCCAGGGGGGATTTGGAGGAAACTTTGGAGGATTTGGCGGAGGAACGGGAGGCCAAGGCTTACGTTGAAGGAGCTGGACTGAACCTCGCGACCTCTCCTTTCCTTATGCATCGTGAAATAAGTCGGGTGGTATTGGGGGCACCGTTTTCCCGCCCTGCATTTGCAGAATTTTCACACGTTCTATAAAAAAATCTTTTCACTTCGAGAGTAGGGGTGGGAAGATCTATCGCCAAAAGAAACCCACAAACCCCAGGCCAACTTCATGT
>JBATLR010000428.1:0-2688 GCA_049289415.1 Nitrospirales bacterium | reverse complement strand
TTGGTGCCGCTTTAGAGGGATTCTGATCTGGCGGTGTGACCCCTAAAAACACGAAGAGGCCGGGAGTCGCTCTGGCTAAAAAGGAGAAGTCCTCGGAAGCCCCGACCAGTGGTGCATGGCTCACTCGGCCGTCTGCAGCCCGCTCCAGAACCGATTGCATCCGTTCGGTCAGGTGATCATCATTGATCGTCGATTCGTACATACCAACAATTGACACATCAGCTTTCGCGCCGGTACTCTCAGCAATCTTCTCCACGGTCATTTTTGCATCACGTTGAATCAACTCTCGGACCTCCTTGTCATATGCCCGGATGGTGCCGCGCATGTGAACCGATTCAGGCACGACATTGTTGGCCTCTCCGCCATGGATAGCCCCGATCGTAACTACGGCGGGCGAGATTGGGAGATTGGCCTTTCGACTGACGACGGTTTGCAGACCAGAAATGACAAGGGCCGAGGTCGTAATTGGATCGATCATAAACCATGGCATGCCGCCATGCCCTAGTTTACCGATGATGGTAATGTCGAGCGCATCACTACTCGCCGTGGTCGCCCCACTGCGATACGAAATTTCACCCGAGCGTCCTGGCATCACATGTAAGCCGAACACCGCATCGGCCTTGTCTTCGCAAATACGCCCTCCTGGAGCATCAATTGTGCTCCCCAGGTTTTTCCTGATGAGGGTTCGAACAGACTCGATCCCTCCTCCGCTGGTTGAAAGATAAACTGCACTGTGCCTACCAAATGATCTTTTAATTCCACCAGGACTTCCGCAGTCGCCATCAGCATGGCAGTATGGGCATCATGTCCACAGGCATGCATGACGTCGACCTCCTTCCCCCAATATTGGCCTTTTGCTTTTGACGCAAACGACAGCCCCTCCGGTTCTTTGATCGGCAACGCATCCATGTCGGCGCGGAGCGCAACGGTATGACCTGGCTTTGCGCCCTTCAGGATGCCTACAACCCCCGTTCGTGCCACACCCGTCCTGACTTCCAGACCGAGCTGGCGCAAGTGGGCCTCAACAAGCTTGGTCGCCGAGTTCCGGGTGCTGATGAATATCTCTGCGCCAGGCGATAAGCTTACTTTCAACGGAAGCCGTCCGTTCTCTGATTTTCAACTCAATGTGGGTACTCGTCGCCCCTAATGCTGGAATGCCGATGGCCGCGGCAAGTGCTGTGGCGGAAATGATCTTTATCGTGAATGTTACTTTCATATGTCCTCCGTTCAAATCGACATACTCGATTCGCCAAGTCCATCGCGAAACGTCGGGTCGGCCGCGCGCTCCGTTTAAGAAGGGTTTGTTCTTGGATCCGCCGCAGCGGCACAGGATCATGCGATTGCGAATTTCATAGGCTTGGCCATCCCGACCAATTCTGTCCGAGCGGCTTCTGCTCGCTGTTCATTGTCATAACTAATCCCAATTAGTTCAGACATTTTCGGACCTCCTTTTCTGTTATGGATAGACGAGGTTTCGGCTCCTTCATGGAAGTAGACAGCCATGCATCAGTCGTCCTTACTATGACTTAGAATGGGTACGTTCGCGGCTGATGTTGTACCGTTACCCACTGGGGAGAGGTAAACTCCTCGATGATCCAGTCACCACCAAATCGTCCGAGGCCACTGCTCTTCTCGCCACCGAAGGGATTATTGGCCAGATCATTCACGGGCTGGTCATTCACATGGGCCATCCCCACTTCCATCTGAAGCGCAAAGGCTAACCCCCGCCTCTCATCTTGCGTGAACACGGCACCGGTCAGCCCCGCATCCGTGTCATTAGCCACGCGCAAGGCTTCGACTTCGTCTTTCACTTTGATAATCGGGGCAACCGGACCGAAAATTTCTTCTCGTGCGATTCTCATGTCCATGGTCACGCCGGTAAAAATGTAGGGGGGAATGATTAACCCCTGTGGTTGTCCGCCAAGCTTTTCTTGAGCTCCCTCTTTACGAGCCGATTCGATGTGCTCCATGATTGCCCGGCACTGTTTCTTATTGATGATGGGCCCGATCACCGTGTCGGCCTCCTTGGGATCACCCACCTTGAGATTTTTGACACGCTCCACAAATCGTTGAACAAATTCATCATGAACCGCTTGGTGGACAATAATTCTGTTGGCGATCATGCAGATTTGCCCTTGATTGATGAATTTCCCGAAGACGGCGGCATTGACGGCTACGTCCATATCGGCGTCCTCCAGAATAACGAGCGGCCCATTCCCTCCGAGTTCGAGCGCAACCTTTTTGATGATCGGACTCTTGAGACTGTTCATCCCGATATCAATCCCAACGGCAGTCGAGCCGGTGAAAGAATTGAGTCGCGGCACGGGATGCAGGCTAAACGCGGACCCGATCTCGCCGGTCGATCCGACGAGCACATTGAACAAGCCGGCCGGCAGACCGGCTTCCTCATAAATCTTTGCCAGCATCAACCCTCCCGTCACCGGCGTATCACTGGCTGGCTTCACGACCACCGCGTTGCCGACGGCCAACGCAGGCGCCACCGACCGGTTCGAGAGATGCATTGAAAAATCCCAGGGGCTGATGATGGCAATCACGCCGAGCGGTTTTTTATACACCCGACATTCTTTGCCTGGAATGTTACTGGGCATGATGTGGCCGATCACCCGATAGGGCGCCGCCACGGCTTGTTCCAAAATATCGACGACCGCTTGCCATTCGATCTCCGCC
>JBATLR010000427.1:0-5291 GCA_049289415.1 Nitrospirales bacterium | reverse complement strand
GGTGCCTGTCCGAGACCGGCAGCCAGCACGCAACCCATATAGACCTCGTCCACCAACGCCCCTGACAGGTGAACGCGATGTAAGCTTTCGGCAATGGCCAGGCTTCCGAGTTTCGTAGCGGGAACCGGGCTGAAGACGCCCTGAAAGCTTCCCATGGGAGTGCGGACCGCACTCACAATGACCGCATGTTTGGTTTCAGTCATGGGGTGACCTCCCATGTCGGTTGTTCCAGGACAGATTTCACCATGAGCATAAATTGATCGGCCGTGGCTCCATCGATGACCCGATGATCAAAGGCAAGACTCAAGTAGGCCATGGGGCGAATTTCAATAGACTCGTTCACGACCACTGCTCGCCGCTGAACAGCGCCAACGCCAAGGATGGCGATTTGCGGTTGGTTGATGATCGGGGTGCTGAAGAGGCTGCCAGTCCCTCCATGATTGGTGATGGTGAAGGTCCCTCCTTGGACTTCCTCGGGCTGGAGTTGTTTGCTTCGTGCCCGTTGAGAAAGATCGGCGACTTCTTGACCCAATTGCCGAAGATCTTTTTGATCGGCATGCTTGATAACGGGAACCAATAATCCTTCTTCTACGGAGACAGCTATGCCGATATGCACGGCATGCTTGAGGATCAGACCTTTGGCAGACCAGGAGGAATTGAGAATCGGAAATGCCTTGATCCCCTGCGTGACCGCTTTGATCACAAAAGGCAGATAGGTCAGATGCAACTCCTGTCTGGTGGGTTCGACTGTTGTGAAGTCGGCTTCAAAGAACGTCACCACATGGGCTGCGGTCTGTCGACTTTTGACCATGCGTTCCGCAATCGTTCGACGCATAGAACTTAAGGGAATCACCTCCTCTTCAAGGGAAGGGGTCAATGATGCGGGTTGTCCCTTTAGTGAATCGCCGGACTCTTTTCCTGGCTGGTCTTGCTGGTCCAGAAACTCCAGGATGTCCTTTTTGGTAATCCGTCCATTCATGCCGGTTCCGGTGATGCGGCTGAGATCCACCTGGTGCTTCACGGCAAGGTCTCGAACAGCTGGTGAAAGGAGGTTTGGGGATCCTGAGATCGTTGAGTGGCCGTGACCGGACGATAGCGGTGATTGAATTGTGCTTGTCGCGGAATCACCGTTTCCGGATTCGGAATGGTAATCGAGTCGCGCAAGAAGGGTGCCCACCGGGACCGTTTCCCCTTCCTGAATCAAAATCTCGGTTAAGGCTCCGGTTGCCGGGGAAGGAATATCCAGTGCGACTTTATCGGTTTCCACCTCTAACAGGGATTCATCTTTTTTCACCTGTGCCCCCAGCGGAACGAGCCATTTCACGATGGTGCCTTCGGCAATGCTTTCACCTAACTGTGGCATGACGATGTCGGTGGCCATGAATTGCTCCCCTGTCTAATCAATAGGCCGCCAATTGGCGGGCGGCGGTGATGACGTCATGAGCTTTCGGAAGAAAAAAGTCCTCCAGCGGGGGACTATAGGGCACGGGAATATCGGGGGCTGCGATCCGCATAATCGGCGCATCAAGCGCGTTGAAGCATTCTTCAGCCAGAATCGCGGCAATCTCACCACCGATTCCTCCGGTCTTCGTATCTTCGTGGAGAATAATCACTTTGCCCGTTTTTCGAACAGAGTCTTTGACCGTGTCGGTATCAAGGGGACTCAAGGTGCGAAGATCCACGACTTCCATGTCGATTCCCTCCTGATCCAAGGCCTCTGCTGCCTCTAATGCCACGTGGACCATGGCTCCATAGGTGATGACAGATATCTCGCTTCCTGTCCGTTTGATCTCGGCTTCCCCGATCGGGACGATATAATCTTCAGCAGGAAGCACCTCCTTTACGCGCCGGTACAGAAATTTATGCTCAAAATAAATGACGGGGTTATGATCCCGGATAGCGGCTTTCAACAATCCTTTGGCATCATAGGCGGTTGAGGGCGCCACCAGTTTCAACCCGGGGGTATGAAAGAACCAGGCTTCCGGGCACACGGAATGGAACGGTCCTCCATGAGTCCCTCCCCCGAAGGGTGCGCGGATGACCAGAGGCACCTCTGCTCCCCAACGATAATGATTCTTGGCGGCCACCTCGGTAATTTGATCGAACGCACAGGAAATGAAATCCGCAAATTGCATTTCCACAACGGGTCTCATGCCCATCATCGCCGCCCCAATCGCGGCGCCGACAATTCCCGATTCCGCCAGAGGGGTGTCCAGCACTCTCCATTCACCATACTTATCTTGAAACCCTTCGGTGACACGAAATGCCCCGCCGTAAGGGCCGATATCCTCTCCCATCAGGAAGACCCGTTCATCCTGGCTCATTTCTTCATCAAGGGCTTGCGAAATGGCTTCCAGATAGGTCACTTCATGTGTGATGGCGGATGTGGTCATATCAGTACCTCCACGGGATTGGCCGCAAAGACGCCTTCCAACGCTTCCGGACCTTCCGGAAGAGGGCTTTCTTCCGCGAACTCCAGGGCGGATTCAATTTCCTTTTCAACCCTCATATGAATTTCCTGGAAGTCGGGTTGGCCGGCATACCCTAATTCCTTCAGCCGACGTTCCGCCTTCAGAATGGGATCTTTCTTCTTCCACTCCTCCAAGAGGTCTCGGGGCACATATTTGGCCGAATCATGCTCCGAATGCCCGTGCATACGCATGGTTTTGCATTCGATAAAGGTGGGACCCCCTCCGTTCCTGGCACGTTGAAAGGCCCGTTGTGCGGTCAGATAGACGGAGGCGACATCGTTACCGTCCACAATTTCACCGGGTATGGCATAGGCTTTTGCCCGCTCGACGACATCTTTGATGGCCATCTGATGGTGAAGAGGGGTGGAGTAGGCGTATTGGTTGTTATTGCAAAAGAACACCACCGGCAGCCGGCGAACGGATGCGAAGTTCAACGCTTCATGAAAATCTCCGCGACTGGTCCCTCCATCTCCTGTATTCGCGGCGACAATACGGGATTCACCACGGAGCTTAAAGGCCAAAGCCACGCCGGTCGCGACGGGAAGATTGTCAGCCAGATGACTGACAAAGGCGATGATGCCACGTTTCAGATCGCCCATATGCACGTTGCCGTCCTTCCCTTTGGTGGGTCCGGTGCGCTTGCCAAGATATTGCGCTAAGACCTCACCCGGTGTAATGCCTCTGACTAAGAACGCGCCCATATCCCGATGGAAGGGGGCAATAATGTCATCGGCCTGCAGGGCGGAAGCATAGCCCACCGAAATCGCCTCCATTCCATGGCTGGTGTACACACCACCGACGATGCGACCTTGCCGGTACAGCGTGGTCACTCGTTCCTCCAACGCTCTGGTGAGTTTAAGAAAATAATAGAGGTGGAGAAATTCAGATTGTGAAATCTCCATAACACTCTCCTTTTGTCTAGACATGAATAGGTATCCTCTTGTTGGTCATTGGGTGTGGTATTGGTGATCCGTCATGTCCCCCACGTATTCGATGTCGGCCTCCTCAAGCCTTTTGATGTTTTGGAGTTGAGCCGCGTTGCAACGAGCGGAATTGGACGTCGCGGTAGCGTGCCAATGTGGGACTCAACCGGGCCTTTAACTCCAAACGTTTGGGTTTCCCCGTTGTCGTATAGGGCACTTCCTGGCCAAACATGATGACCTTGGGGCACTTGGCAAAGGGCAAGGCCTGGCGACACCATGTGACCATCTCATCTTCCGAAGGTTGGGGCATATGTTCTTTGACCACGAGGTATCCGGCAATTTCTTCTCCGTAGAAACGGTTTTCAAAGGAAACGGCCATACCGAATTTGACGGAAGGGTGCCTTCTGAGCACTTCATCAATTTCCAAGGGTGAAATATTCACACCGCCACGGATGATTAATTCCTTCAGTCGCCCGGATATGAAAAAATACGGGCGATCAGCCTGATCACGAACGAAGAACCCCTCGTCTCCCGACCGGAACCATCCCCACCGGAAACTTTCCTCATTCGCATCCGGTCGTTTCAAATAACCTGAACACACCGTTTGTCCGCGGATACAAATTTCCCCCTTTTCCATCTCGCCGACCGCTTGTCCCTGGGGATTGAGGATCGCCATGTCGTTGTGAGGAATTGCGAGGCCAATGGATGGATAGTCATAGTCCGTGAGCCAATGCCTGTGTGCCTGTTCGGAAAGGTTAACGGGGAGAAAGCTGGAATAACACGTGGTTTCAGATAGTCCGTACCCATGACGAACAGGAGCATGAAATTGATGCTCAAACCGTGACACCGTGTCCTTTGAGAGAGGGCCGGCACCGCAAATCAATCCACGAAAATGGTCAAGCCGGTATTGCCGGTTATCCCGGCTTCCTTCCAGCAGGAACTCCAGAATAGTAGGGACCACACTCACGCAGGTCACCCCTTCATCCTGGATTCGGTTCCAAAATGCGGACTGACGAAAACGCCGGTTCAACACGGATCTGCCCTGTCCGTAAAAAGGTGTGATGAGTGTGACAACAATTCCGTTTACATGATGGATCGGCAGCACACACATGAGGCAATGACCTTTTTTTAATTCGTGCCATTTTGCAATGCAGTGGGCATCGACGAGAAGATTTTCGATCGTGAGCACAACCCCTTTCGGCGGTCCCGTCGTTCCGGAGGTGTAGACAATTAATGCTTCATCCTGGAGAGCAGCTTGATCGAGAGATCCAGGGTTGTGTGATTGAGCAGGGCGGGGTTGACCCATCATGTCTATGAGCGGTGAGGTTCCATTACCGAGAGAGACGAGATGCCGAAGATGGGGAAGTCGATTCCGGATATCCTGGAGGGCTTCGTATTCGGTTTCCCAACAAAAGGCCACACAGGCCTCTGAATGTTCCAGAATGTAGAAGCGCCGGTCTTCAGATTCGTTGATGTCAATCGGCACCACAACCGCTCCCAGGACCCATGCGGCATAATACATCACCACGGTAAAGTCATGATTAAACAGCAGGGTGGCAATGCGATTCCCCCGTTGGATCCCCAGTTGCTCACGCAGGAAGGTGACGGTTCTATTGACGGCGTTTCCGAATTCCTCATAGGTATAGCTTCGAACCATTCCGGAATCGTCGTAATACGTTAAGTACACGTCTTTCATGAGTGCGGGATCGGCCACCCGTTGATGAAAAAATTGGGTAAACGAAGAATAGGGGAACTCCAGAGGCGGGTTTCGTTTCCGATGGGCCTCCTGAATATTGGTATTTATGGAAATCGTTTCAATCATCCGTTTTACCCTTTAAGTACTCATCCCCGGATTAGCATGAGGTCTTGTGAGCAATAGCTGTTATCAGCTATCACC
>JBATLR010000426.1:0-9659 GCA_049289415.1 Nitrospirales bacterium | reverse complement strand
AACAGGTCCATAAATTCATGATCCCAGATATACCGATCGGTCATCGTTTCGAAATCCACAGGCCCAAACCGGTATCCCCCCAACATGGTAAATGACACCGATTCATCATCAACCTGATCGTTGTGCCAGAGACAATAATTTTTGAGGCTTTCATATAGTAGAAGCCAATGATAGTCGGTCAATCGATAGACCATCGATGCCTCATGGGCAACCAGCAATTCCTCAAGCGTGATGAGGGCACTATAGGGAGTAAACAACATCCCCACGGCCGGATACTCCACTAACCAGGCGTCAGTGTCATTGTGAGATGCGACTCGCCGCACGGCTTGAAGTTCGTAGTCAAGCGCCTGCCTCACAAACGGAATAAACACGGCATCAGGTTGAGTCCGAAAATACAGCATTGCTCGTGGTCCAAACAGGTAAACCCTGGCTAATTTTCGTGAAGGGCTTGCGTAACGAGGTCCGTAATGGCGTGCAATTGGAAAGGCTTATCGATGGTGTGTTGAGCCCCTAACCGACGAGCGAGGTCCAACAAATCGAGTTTAGCTCGCTCACTTCCGCCCGACATGGCAATAATTTTTACCTGAGGAAATTCACGCCGCAAATCCAGTATGGTCTCAAGCCCCTCTTTTTCGGGCATAAGAATATCCAAAATAATGAGATCGGCAGGGTGGTTGCGATATTCCTTGATGCCTTCGACTCCGTTTGAGGCACAGTCCACAGTATATCCCTGGTTTTCTAAGGCTTGCTTCAACAGGTCACAAACCTGCCGATCATCATCCACAACAAGAATGTTTGCCATAACTTTGTCTCTTTCCACGCCTCACTCCGGATGGTCAACTTCCTCTTCCCCAGGGAAAGACACATCACGGACTGTGCGACCAACTTTGGGTCCTTTAAAAAATAACGGTTTGGGCCAAACTGACAACGTCTCGACTATCAAACATCACACCAACAATGAATTATCCACTTCTGGGATTCATGATTATTGAATAGCCATTCCGGAATGGCCTGCACTCAGAGGGCTATTTTATGACCCACCACAAACTAAGAGAACCGTGTCATCCCCATTTATTCCTTTTCCGATATCTCAAGACTCGGCTAAGGACGAAGATGTTTTGTCGAGGACATGGCGAATAATTGGAACCAGGTCCCGGATCGCCAATGGCTTCATTAAATAGCCCTGAATACCCAATGCCTTCGCTCGTTCCGCAGAGATCACATGACTGAATCCTGTACACAAAATGATGGGGAGATCCGGGCGAATCCGCAGAAGCTCACGGGATAAAGCCTCACCGGTCAAGCCCGGCATAGTCTGATCAGTAATCACGAGATCAAAACGATGAGGGTCTTGCCTAAATGTCCTCAGAGCTTCGATGGAACTCGTGTGCACTTCCACGGTATACCCCAGTTGCGTGAGAAGTTCCTTCCCAAGACGCACAATCGTCTCTTCATCATCCACAAATAAAACGGATTCTTTCCCAGTCGGGATGGCTTTTTGATCATTAACAGGTTCTAAGACCTGGGTGGGAACGGTCGGGAGGTAAACCTGGATTTTCGTCCCCTTGTTCACGATACTATCAACGACAATGGCTCCTTTGTGACTCGTAATGATTCCATGCACCACGGCCATCCCCATCCCAGACCCCTCGCCAATCGGCTTGGTGGTAAAGAAAGGATCAAACAGCCGTTCAAGTACCTCAGGAGTCATGCCCGAACCGGTATCTTTCACCGTCAACCGAACATGCGGACCCATATGTAATCCCGAGATCGCTCCGGTGAGTGCCTCTGTCACCTCCACATCTTCCAGGGCGACCGTCAAAATCCCGCCGTGTTCTCGCATAGCATATTCAGCATTGGTGCATAGATTGATAATGATCTGATGCATTTGGGTCGGATCCGCTAGAATGGTGGCCTCTGTGTTCAATACTTGACGGATCTCAATGGTCGTGGGAATCGTGGATCGTAAGAGTTTTAGAGCTTCCCGGACGACCATGTGGAAAGGTGTGGGCTTCTTTCCCTGACCCGCTTGACGACTAAAGGTCAAAATTTGAAGCACCAGGTGTTTGGCTCGATGACCCGCGGTCAGCACTTCTTGCAGATTTCGTTGAGTACGGCTTTCCTTTGGCACGGTGGCCAAGGCCAATTCGGTATAGCCCAAAATTGCCGTTAAAATATTATTGAAATCATGGGCGATGCCGCCTGCCAATGTCCCAATGGCTTCCATGCGGCTTGATTGTCGAAATTGACGCTCGGTTTTCGTCAGAGCCTCCTCCACGCGCTTCCGCTCTGTAATATCTTCCGCCACCCCCGCAAGACTCAGCAAATCCCCATTAGCCTTTCGAATAGGAACCGTTTGTATTCGCACCCACCGCATGGAGTTATCCGGTCTCACAATCCGGCATTCTCCCTGAACCCCATTCACATCCGGTGCAAATTGGTGTGTGTGAAATCGTGGTTGATCCTGATGATGAATCGCATTCCATAGGCTTTGAGGATTTTCCAAAAGACTGGCACAGCTCCGGCCCCAGACCGTTTCATATTGAGGGCTGATATACCAGACCTCAGACTGGTCAGGGGCAAAGACCCAAAAAACTTCTTTTATATGGTCCACAAGTTGCCGAAATCGTTCATCCCGCTCTGCCAGCGCGATCTCCAGTTCCTTTGTGTATTCCGTCAGTTGATCGCGGAACGTTCGACGGAGAGTACTCAGCAATTCTGATGTTGACCCTTCCCGTTTAAGGTAAGCAACGGCGCTCTCACCAATGACATCTTTAGCTGAATCCAGACTAGCAAAGGCCGGACTCAGGATCATCTGAATCTCAGCATTCTTCGCCTTGAGAAGAGAAAGCAATGAGACTTCCGAAACATCCGGCGCCTGCACATCGACCACTGCGACCGCAAAGCTTTCACATTTCGCATATTCCGAAGCCTCCGCGGCCGTCCTGGCCCGTACCACCTGATAGCCTTCCTCACCTAGAACGTTGACGAGCACTTCCAATTGGTCAGGACGGTCTTGCACAATGAGGATTCGCAACCATTCCCTTCGCATCGTCATATATCCCTCCATTATGTCTACCGCGCAGAACTGTGTGCGTGACCCTTGGAATTTATTCGAAGATGTATTTGGAGCTTTCTGCCTTAGAGGTGTTTGAACCTAGACTTTGTAAGCCAGAATCCCCTTGGATTTCCACCTCTGCTCCGGTTACTCCGGCGCATCGTTCTTCAGCATCGATGAACCAGGATGTTGTTTTCGCTCACAGGATTGACCGCGGCTCATGGCCATCCGGAACCAATCCCCTGTATTTCCCAATCATCCGGCCCCATCATAACAATCCCGGCATTAATGGTCACGCCCCTCCTCATCAACAAGAAGGAATAGGGGATACCGGGAAAATGAATATGGGGGAGGGGTCCACTGGCTATCCCAATCGCTCCCCTGTGATATTCGGAAAAACGGTGCATCACGGTCCGGTGCACCAAGACGTCACAATACAGTCGAAATTACTCAATAGAAGAGGATCTGTATCAACAGTTGGCCATTCAGGGAGTGAGGCAAGCCACCTAGAGACAAAAGGGAGCGTGAGAAAGGTTAGAAACCTCCCTAAAATAAGGAAGGGAAAAAACGTGCAGGACTTTTAATGAAGGACCACTTTGGTTCCTTCAAGACTCATGGGATGTTGCCACCTATCTTTCCCCAGCCAATGTCCGCTCCTTCGAAGGACCAGCCTTGACCGCTAAGGCAATTTCCTCTTGAATCCCTTCGGCCATTTTGCGTCGATTGTCCGCATCGCGAATAGGTCGTCCAACGACTAAATAATCGGCCCCGGCTCGAATGGCTTCAAATGGAGTTAACGAACGTTGATGTTCATGGGTGTTCTGTCCGGCAGGTCTCACACCTGGAGAGACAATGAGCGCCTTCCGACCAAACCGTTCTCTCAGAATTCCAACATATTTTCCTGAGGCGATCAGACCATCGCACCCTTGGGCCATCGCCATATCGGCGCGCCATAAGACGTAGTCATCCAGAGAATGAAAGCGTGCGGGCACTCCTGGTTGCACACTCAACATCCCCAGGTCTTGAAGATCCTTTTCCCCCCAACTCGAAAGGAGCGGAACGGTCAAAATTTGGATGGCCCCGGTGCCTCGACCCAGCACTGCAGCTTTGGCTGTGGCATGATTTCCAAATATTGTAAGAAAATCAACTTCAAGATCAGCCGCCAGATTCACGGCTCGGCGCACGGTTTCATCAATATCATTCATCTTCAGATCCAAAAAGATCCGGCAATTTTGTGCACGTAATTCCTTGATAAAATCCGCATTAACCGCCAGAAATAATTCCAGGCCGATTTTATAAAACCGTGCGACACCCTCTAAATCCTTCACATATTGACGGGCCTCCTCTACGGAGGGAACATCAAGTGCGACAATTAACCGTTCCTGTATGGGGATAACCATGTTCATTCCCAATTCACCATATACGCCAGCGGTTAAACATTCATGGGAATGAGCGGATGAGGAAACTATTTACAACCTAAGGAAAGAGAGCCGTGGGCATTATCCCAGACTTTCATTCCAGTAAATAGCCACACACCCAATTTCCGCATGAACATGCCATAATTCTTGTTTATCAACAGTGGAGAGTGCCATAACCAATGGATGAACTCAAGCCACACCACATCGAGGCCAAACCTGCCCTTGATGACTCATTGGTCCGAACCAATTCGCCGAAAATCCCTGGACCTGCATAGGTTTCCTGGATCGATTTCCATACACACCCTACCCCACAGGATACGTATCCCACATTTTTACGGTTCTGTCATACATGGCAAAAGCGCCGATTCCGGTTACGAAGCCGAATGAGATCAGTGCTCTTCCCAATTTTACGTCGGGTGGAATCCGATTGTTGAGGCTTGAAGACAGATAGTTGATCTATCAAAGGAAACAGATCGAAATGTCAGGGAAAATTCGTCAGCACAGTTGTCGGTGAATTCCATCTCGTGGAGTATACAGGTCAAGGCTGTGTATCCATTTGGATAATTGGGTGTATCCAAACAGATATCAAAATTTCATTTTTCATATAAGAAAGTTAATAACACACGGGCTTTTCCTTGCAAAATTTTCACAAAATTACAATTTTTCCCAAAGGCTTATCTCCTGACCTATTCAACGTATACCGTAATTGGTACGTAGATTGCGTGTTCAATCATTATAAGCCCATTCTCAGGAACATCCGCGTTGAGGGGCAGTTACCCCAGACATGAGGTCAAACCATGGCAAACGCATCCCCGATACCATCCTCTTCCCCCATTCTCGTCGTCGACGATGAACAGGATATTGTCCTGACTTTACGAGATCTTTTGGAAGCCGACGGACATCATATTAATGTGGCCTCAACAGGTGGCACTGCCTTGGAATGTGTAAAACTTCACTCGCCTAGCGTAGTAATCCTTGACGTCAAACTCCCTGACATGGATGGCTTACTCGTTCTAGAGAAGATGACAAAAGCGGTGCCAGGTCTTCCCATCATTATTTTGTCGAGTTATACCACTCTCGATGATGTGACCGGCCCCCTTGAAGAACAGGGCGCCTTTGCCTATCTCCATAAACCCATCAACCGTTCAGAAATTAGAACCACGGTGCGTCAAGCACTCAAGGCTTATGCCCTGGCAAAAAAAATGGAACGCGCCCGGCACGCCTTATATGAAAGCGAAATCCGCTTTCAAGCCGTCTTTCAGGCAGCCATTGATGCCATTGTATTAGCCGATCACACCGGCCGCATCATGTCCTGGAATAAGGCTGCTGAATCGATGTTTGAATACACCGCCGAGGAAATGTTCGGAAAACCACTGACACTGATCATGCCCAGTCGCTACCGGGAAGCTCACACCAAAGGCATGCAACGCTTACAGACAACAGGCGAATCTCACGTCATCGGGAAAACGGTCACACTCCATGGATTAAGAAAAAGCGGGCAGGAATTCCCCATCGAACTCTCTTTGAATTCCTGGATGACAGGGACGCATCCTTCCTATTCCGGATTTATTCGAGATCTCTCATTTCGAGAATCAAAAAAGGAAAGGCCTGTGCAGTATCAGAACGTTTGAGACTCCTGGGCAAGCCTCTTTGTTTTCTGAGCGGTGAGGTAAAGAGAATCGTCTGAACCAGCATGAACCTAAGAAGAGCGATCCCAAACAAATTAAAGGATTCGATGCGAGCATCAGATAATTCCTGCCGTGAAACCCTTTCAAAATGACTCAGACTCTTGTTCGTGGGAACACCCCGTGGAGATTCGAATGTAGTCGTACAACGCCGTTACCAATGTAACTCCTTCGGTTCACCTGTCCAAACGAACGTAATCCCTCTTTCAGAAACACGCTTTGTTCGTCGTAGATTTCCCTCACACTCAGATCCCCTGAGAACTGCTTGGGCCTGCTCAACCCCATCACGAGATTTCCACACAATCGAAAATTTAAAATTCAGTCGGATTTTAATGTAGCAAGAGCTGGCTCAAGCCTTGGAAGATCATCATTCAAGAATCTCAGATCGGTTGAAAATATGTCGTACTTGGTTAACTCAGGTAAAGGAACGAACCGTATATTTTTGATCTCGGGGGATCGGGGGCGTATGTGCCCGGAACTCAGTCTCGCACGGAAGATTGCGAAACCGTCCTGTGGAGCACAGCGGAAGTAAAAGTGCAATCGAAAGGGGCCGGGTTCTTCCGGAAGATAGGGAATAGCATCAATTCTAAGGAGACTGTTCACCCTTATGGCGATACCGAGTTCTTCGGACATTTCCTTGCAAAGAGCTGCCTGTATAACATCATCAGGCGATGAAGTGTTGCTTGGTCTGGTCGGATCTCCGGGAGTCGATTCGAGAGACCCACCAGGAAGCCCCCATGCTCCTTTCGGCCGATAACTGTGCTCAACTAAGAGCACCTCCGGAGGTGATGAATTCTCGTCGATCATGACGGCTATTGCCCCCACTACCCAGCTTCGGGCAAGCAACCCTTTAAAAAATCCTGCCACCCGTGGAGGAAACAGCCTCCAAATATAAAGGGCAAAACGATGAAGGTTGGGGTGATGCTCAATAAACCGTGTTAACCATGCGAACATATCTTTTTACGTTATCTATGCACAGCCAAGCCGGCAAGGGGATTTGGTGAATGTTTCAAGAGGTCCGTTGAATTTTTTCCAAGTACCTGTCCTTTTGTCTTATCACTATGCCTGGGGTCAATAACGCCAATACACTATAGTATAACTATCCAAGACAAATTGAATCATCAATTTTGAATCAAAAATCACCATTTGGTTTTGCAACTTCGATTCGATTCACCATAGCTATCGGCTTATAGGCCACACAGCGTCGCTACTTGATGGCTGTCCAAAAGGACCGCCTCTCGACAACAGTCTTCGCTGATGAGATCTTTGTCGCAAGAAGAAAATACGTCCCATATCTTGTCGAATTTCCCTATTCTTTTGATTTGAGTCTTATGCGCATGCGCTCAGGTTCAACAGATTGAGAGGGTTCAATACTGTAAGGATCCCCTTGCTGAGGTAAATCTTTCAGAACGAGACCTTTAAAATTTTCATTGCCCGTGAAGCAGCTACACATTTTTTTCTACCGGGTCTTGGTTCATCCTGAAAATTGAATACGCATCCTGGATGACCTAGCTGCGGGGTTGTCGACCGGTAGATGTTTCTGTCGTTGGTCCTGAGAATTGTAAATCTGACTATTCGTTAAAATTACACTTGAGAATCAGAATGGCCCCACACCCATTCGATATGCTCATCTCAGGCTCGGCTTCTTAAGAAGCAATCAACGTAGGAAGTTTGTCAAAAATTGTGACCAAACCCTGGACCAGTGAGGCAGACAAGCCAATAACGGAAACACAAAAATGGAGTGAAGTGCCTGAAAGGAAGGAGGGAATTGACTGGCTGGGGGACCAGGAATCGAACCTGGGTTCTAAGATCCAAAATCTTATGTCTTGCCCCTAGACGATCCCCCAACCGAACAGCACTGTAAGACTTACGGGTCTAAAGCGTCAAGATCTTTCAAACGAGTGTTGAAAAAGTCCGCCAGCGGTCTTCTCGCCAGTTTGCCATGCTCACGTTACCTGCCATACGCTCGGCGTGCCAGACAGGCTGCGGCCTTGCTGGACGTGGATTTTTGAACACCCCTTCATTGCTCTCGATTGCCACGAAAGAATATGGTGGGGCTTAAAACCGTTGAAAATCTGAATTATTCAATGGATCTTTGAAGGTTAGTATACACGCCCGTAGACGATCCAATGCCGGTCATCCGGAACATCAACCATCAGGCGGCTTAAATTAAGTTCTGCGAGGTGGGCAGCCACCTCATCCTCCGTAAATGCCGCCAACAGGGAGTGAAAGAAATCCTGCCGTAATCTCTCTGGTTCATGAGCCGCATACTGCTCAACGAGCGCCTGCGCCTCGTCGGGAGAATTCGGACGAAGGAGATCCATGACCACCACCAGCCCACCTGGCTTGATCATTTTTTTTATTTCATACCAAAATCGTAACGGATTGGGGACATGGTGGGCCAAACTGTTCGACATCACGGCGTCAGCTGGAGTAGCCAATTTGACATCTTGAAACCGTTGAGAGAGAAACTCTATCCGATGAGCTAACCCGGCTTGCTTCACTGCCTGTTCCGCCCAGGTGATCATGGGAATGGAGGCATCAATTCCTGTAATTCGACAGGTGGGATGATTCCGGGCCAGGCGGATGGCGATATCACCGGGGCCGCACCCCAAATCCACAACATGAGGGCCATCACGGTCCTCATAGAGTCGAAGAAAGGTATCCACAAACCCCTGATTTTCTTCTTGAAAATCCGCTTCGGCATAGGCCTGAACCTGCACCGGGTCATCCATAACTTCCGGTTCGAGAACCCGTTCCATCATTTTATATTCCTTTTCGGCAACGTCACAATCCAGACCCCATCACCTTGCCGTACCCGTCCTTCGGACAAGACCTGAGCATACAATCGGCTCCATCCGGGGTGTTGCCGGTGCGAGATCCGGGAAAAGTCGCCATTCACAAACCATTGCGCATTATGACGACACGGCTCACAATAACTTGTCAGTTTGATCTGCAACTCTTCTCCAATTTTCAGATGGTCACCTGGTTTCAGCTGTGTCCAGTTTAGGCCGGCCACGGTCAAATTTTCTCCCGAGGCTCCAGGGTGAACGGTGTGTCCCTCGTGTTGTAAGGCCTCCAGGACCTCAAACGAGAACAGGCATAAGGCCCGATCCGGGCCGCCATGCAAAGCCCGATTCCGATGCCGGTCCCCATCCATCCCTTTGAACGTAATCCACGCCTCGGGCACGGGCAGCTTCGGAAGTCCACCTGGAGAACGGTTAATTTGATAGAGATATGCGACAGAACCCATAAAAATCTTTACATCACCGGCATACTTGTCCGAGACGAAGAGGATGGTAGCCATCGATCGAAAGGGTGGTCAAGCAGGACTACATTAATCACGAAGACCCTCCATTCTCTTTAAAGTCTGAACAAAGCTCGTGATTTTCTGAAAATAGGAGGTTCCCCCAACAAACGGCACATCATTATGTTCCGCACCCACTACCACAAACCATTGTTTAGGCTCATGTGCTGCATCATAGACCTGCCGCCCCA
>JBATLR010000425.1:0-6188 GCA_049289415.1 Nitrospirales bacterium | reverse complement strand
TCCCAAGGGCGTGTTGCAATTGCGTGACTTCTCGCCGATCAAACCGAGCCATTTCTTCACGAATGGCAAGCATGAGGATACGCCCTTTTTCACTCTCGACATAGTCCGTGGCCTCCTGCGGAAAACCCGCTTTGACCCTTTCAATCAGCCGATCTTTGTCATTCATTAATTGTTCGACCATTCCTTGAACAGTTTCGATTACCTGTCGCTGATCCTCAACAGACTTGACCATCTGTCTCAATGAATTCCCGAGTAACAGCACTCGTTGCCTGGCTGCCAAATAGGGCTGCAAAAAGGGCGCTTTTTGGGTCAGAATAAACCCTCGAAACCCGGTTTCGAGATCCACAACTAAACGCATATATTCAGCCGACGCGCTTTGCACCAGATACACATCATTCAGGCGATCTTCATCCAGAGAAAAAGTCTGAACGCTTCTATAGGTCACCAGGCTCAAAATCAAGACGGCCAAAACCGGGACCCCAGAGACTAAAAGAAGCTTTCTGGCAATCGGAAGATTTAAAAATAATTTATTGAGAGACATCGCGAATTCTCCAAAACTCTTCTGGAGTCCCTTCAAACCTTTCCCTGACGCCTGACACAACACATCCAGACCCTCATCCCACTATACCCGAATAACCGGTCTAATCTCATTATGTGAGGTGCCCAAACCAGGATCATTTCTCCACTCAGAGTCTATTTCTTAAACAGGTTGACCGGATTGTCCGGCCCCAGTTAACGGAGAAAGATTCCATGGTCAGATTAAGACAGTCCGTGATCACAGGGGAAATAAATGGCCGTCAAATCCGTATGGTGAATATCGGGGAGCCTGCAAGCATGGGGGAGAGGTAAGAGGTAGACGCACCCAAGACTTACTTGTAAAAGGTTGAACCAACCATTGATGCGGGAATCCCTTGAGCTGGATGGGGTTCTGCAGCCGCCACATGATGCGTCAAGATCCCTTGTGCATAGTACGTTTCCGTTACTGGTTGCAACAACACATACACAGCCAGGAGTCCCCCGAGGGTCATGGTGACCGTATAGGGAAGAGCCATCCACACCATCCGACCATACGAAAGGCGAATAAGTGGGGCGAGAGCGGACGTCAACAGAAAAAGAAAGGCCGCCTGCCCATTTGGAGTGGCCACACTAGGAATATTGGTCCCCGTGTTAATAGCGACCGCCAAAAGATCAAATTGATCACGGGAAATCACTCCCTGCTGAAATGCCCGCAGCACCTGTTCTATATAGATCGTGGCCACAAAGACGTTGTCGCTAATAGCGGAAAGAAGGCCATTAGCAATAAAAAACATGCCGATTTGGTGTCCACCATCCATGGACAGAACATAATGGATAATGCCTCCGAAAAGTTGTTGCTCCTGGATCACCGCCACAACTGAAAAAAACACTACAAGGAGGGCCGTAAACGGGAGAGCCTCTTTGAATGCCTCCCCCAACTGATGTTCCTCAATAATGCCATTGAAGGCCGTCACTCCCACAATGACGGATAATCCAATAATGCCTACTTCCGCCAAATGAAAAGCCAGGGCGGCAATTAACCAGATCATAGCCAGACCCTGAACGATCAACCGGGCCTTAAACCGATCATCCATCTTACGTGAGGTCTCCTGGTCAAACCGCCAAAGAATATCCCTGACCACGGGAGGAAGACTGAATCCATACCCAAACCATCGAAATCGTTCGACCAGGACACAGGTCAAGAATCCCACAATCAACACTGGGATGGTCACAGGAGACATGCGAATAAAAAATTCAATAAAATTCCACCCCGCCTTCTCTCCGATCAACAAATTTTGGGGTTCTCCGACTAAGGTGCAGACACCTCCCAGCGCAGTTCCAACCGCTCCATGCATAAGAAGATTCCGTAAAAACCCTCGAAACTCCTCTAAATTCGAGCGATGGAGGGTGCCAACCCCATGATCCATTGTATGGTCATAATCATCCTGAATTCCTTTTCCTGAAGCCACCCGATGATACACTTTGAAAAACCCCACGCCCACGGCAATGATGACTGCCGTCACGGTGAGGGCATCCAGAAATGCTGACAAAAATGCTCCCATTCCGGCAAATAACAAAGCCAGGGTAGTCTTGGATCTGACCTCGAGTAGGACTTTCGCAAAAACAAACAGCAATAAATCCTTCATGAAGTAAATCCCGGCCACCATGAAAATCAGCAGGAGAATGACCTGAAAATTATTCAATGCTTCGTGGTAGACGGTTGCTGGTTTTGCCAGTCCGATCAGCACCGCTTCAAGGGCCAACAAACCACCTGGTTGAAGAGGATAACTTTTCAACGCCATAGACAAGGTGAAAATAAATTCAAGAACGAGGCACCAGCCCGTGACAAAGGGGCCGACGGCATACAATAAACAGGGATTAACTATGAGGAAAGCGAGAATCGTTCCCTTGTACCACCTCGGAGCATGGTCGAGAAAATTTTGTTCAAATGCACGAATAAAAGGTAACACCGTAATACAAAATCTCCACAAAAATCATTCACAAGCGAGTGGTTTAAAACCACCGTGCTCTAACTTACCGTTAAAACCGGTTCTTTATGGGCTTGTAGCCTCACCTCCATGGCCTTCTTTTCCACGATCTGCATAGCGGTATCCAAAGCCTCATTAAAATGTGTGCAGATATAGTCTTCCTTCAGTCTGGAAAGCTCATTTAAATCGGCAAGAACCTGTCGGGTTCGAGGGGACATGCCGGCGGTTAACACCGCCACCCCGCGACTGTTGGCAGCTTCAATTAAATCGCCTAACGCGTAAGCACCCGACAAATCCAATTCATCCAACCATTTGCAACGAATGATGAGCACATCTTTGCTGTCAAGATGTTCCACCGTCTCGTTCAGCCAATCGATCGCACCGAAAAACAACGGACCGTGAGGACGGACGATGATAATCCGGTCTCGAACGATATGCTCAAACTGACCGCTCAGCTCTCCCATATTGGCCCCATTCTGGCTGATTTTTTTGGCATAATCCCTGGCGAAGGAAAAAATGAGGTCTTCTTCTTCCTGTTTCACATCTTCATCCCGCTGACTGAGATCCGCTTTATAGCGATCAGACTGGTCTTTTACAAAACGGAAAAACGCCACTGCGAGTCCCATCGCCATGGCAGACAGGAGATTCCAAAATACAGTCATGAAAACCACCAGACCGAATACCATCAAATCAGAGGTCGGCAATCTTCGAACCACCGGCAGGACTCGCATATCCAGAATGTCATAGCCGGCCTTGAGGAGAATACCGGCCAAGGCGGAAAGAGGAATGGATGCGGCCAATGAACCCAGTCCGAATATGAACGAAAGCAGGACAAGCCCCATGGTAATGGACGACAAACGGGTACGAGCCCCACTCTGGATATTCACCACACATGGCATGGTATTCGTGGCTCCCCCCAGCCCTCCGAACAATCCTGAAAAGAGATTGGCTGATCCTTGGGCAACCAATTCACGGTCACTATTGTGATGTGTGCCGGTCATATTATCGACAATGAGACAAGTCAGGAGGCTATCAAATATACATAACCCCGCCAGAGCCGCAGCCGGGACAAAGGCCTTTTCCAAGATATCAAGGTTGGGAAGATATAGCTCAGGTAAGCCCGTGGGAATATCTCCAATTTTAGGGATGTCTAACCCGAGGAAAACCGTGGTTACCGTACCGGCCAATAATCCGATCAATGGGCCTGGCAGCCAGGTCACAGGAGAAATTTTTGGCCAAACGATGACAATGAGTAAGGTCAACAAGCCGATTCCTAATGCCACAGGCGATGCATGGACCAAACTGGAGGGTAATTCCGTAATGGCGGAGGTAATACTTTTGACGCCGGGAAGTCCCAAAAATGGGTTGAGTTGCAGCAACATGTACAACACACCCAAACCCGTCATAAATCCGGAGATGACTGAATAGGGTGTGAACTTGATAAATTGCCCGAGCTTCAACAGCCCCAACGCAATCAAAATAAAACCAGCTAAGGCGATGGTCGTAAATACGAAAACCAGATCGGGGCTCCCATCGGCCAACTTATTGGTCTGAGTCATTGAAAGGATTTGAATGGTCATGGGTCCCGTGGGCCCACCAACCGACCACGCTGACCCGCTTAAGGGGCCCGCAATAAGACCGGCCGCCACTGCCGACCACATGCCCGCAATCGCCCCGAGCCCGGAAGCCACACCGAAGGCCAAGGCCATGGGAAGCACCACCATCGCCACAGTGATCCCCGCCAGCACATCCCCTCGCACATTGCTGGCCATCCCTTTAAAATTATCTTTAAAATTGAAATCCTTAAGATATATACGAATACCCGCAGTCAGGTGCTCCATTCCTAATTTCCTCCGACTCATTCGTCCAATTCGTCATCACCTAGACAAGAAGGCAAAAATATGCTCTTAAAATTAACAATAAGCTTCATCCGCAACTTACATGCCAATAATCGAACGGATAGGGTTAATGAAAATTTCTTTTATTTTTCTTTATAATTCCCACAATATCTGTGCCGAGACCCCATCCCAGTTATAGACAGATTTTTCTCGCTAAGACCCCCTGTGCGAATTCGTACGGTGTGAACTGTGCGAAATAACTCCCGTTACGACATGAACAAGAGAAGAGGACATTTCCCTTAAAGAGAGGATGAAGGAATGGACAAGTGAAAATTTATCAGGACTAATTGAGGAATTAGAATGTCAATGTCGCCATGGTATAGACATAATTGACATCGGCCGTCCCAGGGCTTTGTGGCACTCGATCAAAATAGGTGCCTTTGAAAAAACGCGTATATCCCACCTCAAATGTTGTATGCCGGAAATAACCGGCCTGAGGGGCCCACGTTATGGAGGTATCCACCATATTGCCAAGGAAGGTGCCCGCTCGACCGGTCGGATCCTGCAAACCGCTACCCACAAAAGGGCCGCGGCTATCTGCCAGCCAAAACGTGCGATGAGACACCATCAACCTGATCGTGGAGATGGGTTGGAGAGTCGAGCGAAACCCAACAGGTGAAATAATATTGGATGGAAAGATGATTCCCAAAATTCCGGTTGGTCCATATTCTGCACGCCGTTTTGCGAACAAGAAATCAAAATTCTTTTTCGGATTCTTGTCTCCGGACGAATAGTCAAATAGATAAACGAATCGTAAGGGCCATTCGGTCGCAAAGCTATAACCCACCTCACCGTGATGTCGATGTGCAAAGTGATTCGTATGATCGACCTCACCAACTTGATAGATCGATTCTATCTCATAATCAAATTGTTCTTTCGCAGGCTTGGCAAATACCCGAAATCCCATGGTGGAAAGATTACGTTTTTGAAGATTACTCCCCTCATTCAACTGAAAGAAATATAACTCCCCATTAGCCCACGGGACATGGCGGCTGGAAATCGCCGCACCGGAAAAGTAGGTAATGGGGCTAGTCCAATCCGGGCTAACCGTATGACGTTGGACCGGTTGCGTGACAAAGGCCCGGAGACCCCAATCAGACCGTTTATCTCCCCCAAAGGTCAATTGCACACCATCAAATGATGGAGTAAAGCTTCCAAAACGATGCCCTGCTATGAGACGCCCTTCTCCAAAGTCCATGACTAAACGGCCGACTTCCAGCCTGCCTGAGGTCCCTGTCCCCAAAAAATTCTGCGACACCAGATCAAGATGGAGTTGAAAAATATCCAGATGATCGACAAAGTTGGGATTGTGATCCTGCCCCCGATCAGCCACCGGGGCCCGAAAATCTGCGAGTTCCAGTGTGAATCGGATAGGGTCCCAAATATCCTTAATTCCCAACAAAATCCTCGTCCGCTGCGCAACCATCTGATCACTTCCTGCTGTACCTTTGGTAAAACTTTGATTAAACGTTTCATAGCGGGTTCGATGTTCAACTCCCAAATCCAACCATTCCGGTGTCAGAGCAGAAAGAGTATTAGGCTGTTGCAAAACAGTTTTCAGGCGATCAAAATCACTCGGGAATTCTTTGGTATGAGTTCCATTTACAGCCCCATGGGCAGGTTTTACGACTGAAAGGTTTCCAAGCAGGAAAAGGAGGGTTAAACATACGACTCCAATTTTTCCATCGTATCTCCATACAAGACAGAAGCAGAACATGATAATTTTCATTTTTAAAATTTTCCTATTAAACTTTTGCCACACAAAACTAATACCAATACTAATACC
>JBATLR010000424.1:0-1939 GCA_049289415.1 Nitrospirales bacterium | reverse complement strand
GCATGAATGCTTTTCCCCCAGGTCACATCCGCCATATCCGGCCAATTATCTTTGTCAAAACCGGGAGCCTGTTCTAATTTTTCTTTTGCCACGTTTAATAACAAAACCTCCTCTTCTTGTACCACCTGGAAAGCCTCCCAGGGTATCGCAAACAGTTTATCGCCCATTCCTAAAAATCCGCCAAACGATAACACCGCATAGGCAATGCGTCCGCCTGAGAGATCGATCATGAGATCTTTAATTTCTCCCAGGTCTTCTCTCCTCATATTTTGAACGGTGGTCCCGACTAGGGAACTCGATGAAAGAACCTGACGAATTTTGGTAGTCATACAACCTCCTTCTTTGGAACCGGTATGGATAATAATAAAACTCTTCATTTGCATATAGCATGCTCCTTATTTCCGACTTAACTAGGATAAACCCTTGAAAAAAGAAATCCCCAACCAGGGTTTTCTCCAGTTGTACCAATGCATAAATCATTTATCCTGAGGGAAGTATCCACTGTACAAACTTAAACTGTGTAAAGGAGGTGCACATTATGTTCACGCGGAACAAAATGGCCAGATCAGTTATCCTTGCCGGCCTTCCATTGCTGACACTACCGATATTGGCCGAAAGCGGCATGTCACGCGACCGGTCGGATCGCATGGAATCGGGACGGTCGAACTCCATGGAGCAAATCATCCAGGGAGAAATTTCCAAAAAGAACGGGGACCAAATTACCCTTCGTGCGAGTAATGGAGAACGCATCACATTTCGAATTAATGACGAAACCAATCGGTTGTGTCCACAAGGGATGAATTCAAAGGGTCAAGGCTCCTTGAGTCACGATGCGTCCGGCACTGGAAAGACTTCGAGTAGTAGTCTGTTCGGAAGTGCAAGCGGGCAGGGTTCAAGTCAGACTTCATCCGGTACACAAGAGAGTTCCCCCAAAGCCGGTTTTTCATTTGGCGAGTGTAATTTTGAAAAGGGAGAATTTGTGAAGGCAAAAGTGGATGAAGATGGCACTGCCACCTATATCCGTTCGATGGGACAGAACAACGATAATGATTTTCATGCCGGAAGAATGGGAGATGAGTATTTTGTCCTTCCAGCCGGCCAATTAGGCGGCCTGGATATTTCGGACAAGGATGCCAATTATTCCGTCAAATCGTCCGATGGCCAGGAAATCGGGAGTGTATATCGAGTGATGACAAATAGTAACGGAGATCTGACCTATGCCATCGTGAGAAAAGCAGATGGACAATTGATTTCCGTTCCATGGCAGGCGTTGGAGGGGGCCGGCAATAAGTCCTTTAAGCTGAAGGTGACGCAAAATCAATTAGGCAATCTTCCCATTCTGGAAGAGGGAGAAAATGCCGGGGCACACGTCAAACAACATTGGGATTTAACAGAACAGGAGAGGCAGAGGTTAGCGCAATGGAATGAAAATCTTGATCAATTCTATGCCGACCGCGATCGTTATTATGAGGATACACCGACATTTGAAGGGAATCGGAAAGGCTATGACCGGTACGATGCTGATCGGTCTCGCATGAGCCGTTCCGGATATGACCGATCACGTCATTACCAGGATCAAAATGCCGAGGACTTTCAGACAAGACGAGACAGTTTCAGTCCAACAGAATTCCCTCCACATGATCGCGCGTTTCAATATGAAGGAGCTGATCAGAAAAATTCCTATAACCGAAGCAACCGGGATCGTGACAATTATCGAAGCCAGTCCCGGTCAAACATGCGGAATTACGATGAGGATGATTACCGGAATCGCGGAAATCAACGATCCATGTATTCCCAAAGTCGTGAAAGAAATTACCAAGATCCCATGGAGCGGTTATCTGACCGATACAACACCACCACCGCAAGAAGCCAGTATGATCCTCAGAGGCAGGGAGCCGATCAGTATCAATCCCGGCGTTCTGGTGAAAAAGATTATGAT
>JBATLR010000423.1:0-6452 GCA_049289415.1 Nitrospirales bacterium | reverse complement strand
ATCAATTGGTCAACCGAAAGCTGAATCAGACGTTCGTATGCGGGCCAGGTGTTGGTCTGACCCGTGGGGGGGTCGGTTTGCGCGGGGAAACGAAGGACGGCCTCAATGGATTGGTTGAGAAACGTCTTCCGCATGAGGGGATCAGCGGCCTCTTCGGCTTGTGACAGATACCACAACCAGCTATTGGGCGATTCCCGGTCTTCCACTAGTTTGAGTAAGTCGTCCTGAATGTTGCGATAGACCTGAGACTGGTCCGATGTGCGTGCCAATTCGGCCTGGTTCAACTTCACCAGAAATTGGGCGGGGAGTCGTTCGGAATCTGAAAAGAGGGCCGGCTTCTGTAGGAGCGAGTCGGCCTGTTGATAATACGACCACGGAAGTGTCCCGGTTGTGAACTGCTCATGCATGCGTTGGACGGCATCAGCCGGCTTGAGGCGCGGGTCCGGCGATGGGTTGGGAAGAAGGGACAGCAGCATAGCGGTGTTGGTGAGGGTGAAGAATAGATTGCGGTCTTCATAGTTTCGTTGTTGGAGATCCTGAATGCCCGAGGTGATGGCCTCCACAAGGCTGTGGTCCGGGGTGTGGCCTTGTAAAAGGCTTTCGACGGCCAATGTTGACAGGTTATAGATGTTGACGCTGGTCCCGAACGGGATATTTAATGTCCGGGTGTAATTCAAGGATTGACGGAATGACTCCATCGCCTGCTCGGGTTCATCCAATTGGTGGGAAAGTACTCCCAGCCGATTGAGGACAATGGCTTTTTCTGTCAGAGCTGCCGCATCCTGGGTAGCCGTTGCTCCCTGATTGAGGAGCGCGAGTTTTTTGCGATAAAAATCTCGAGCGGGACCCGGTTCGTCTAATTGCTCATAGGTGCTGGCGATATAACTGAACATGAGCTTTTGTTCGCCCCTCAGGTCGAACCCGCTGGCCGCTTGAGACCCGCCTTCATTGAGGGCCACATTCACATTGAACAGGCCTGGTCCCTTGGAAATCGTTTTGCCCCCGCCGGTGGTGAGGTGGTCCAGGCTGGTAAAGTAACTGCCCAAAGCCTGTTTGAGTTCCTCGCGTCCACCGGTTTCGCTGGCGCGGCTCAGGTTAAACAGGTTGACCCCGATATTCCTCTGGAGCAATGTGACATTTTGCTCCTGCCCTAACTCACGGTTCAGAACCAAGGCCTGGGAGAACGCCTCAATGGCTTTGGCATATTGTCCGATGTCCTGATGGGACAAGCCTATGCGTTCCAGGATTTCGGCTTGCAGGCCTGGCTGCTCGGGAGGCACGTTCCGTAAGGCTAACTGATATTGCACCAACGATTCCTCGGTGCGTCCTGATTTAAAACAGGCTTCTCCATAATTTTTGCGATAGAGCAATTCGGTGATGGTCTCGCCGGACGGAGTGTATTGTTCCTCCCGTTGCCGGTAATGTCGATAGGCTTCGCGGGCATTCGAGAGCGCCAGGTAGGTATTGCCTAAATTCAAGAGCAATTGGGATTCCACGTCGGGGAAGCGACCGGCATCGTTGAGCTCCAACGCGATGCGATACTCCTGCTCGGCTTTCTCAAGGAATCCTTTGTTGCCCGTCGTCCGTTCGGTTTGTTCGTAGGCCCATCCCAGGGTTTGGTGGACATACCCCAGGGCGGGATCTTTTTTCATGGCGCGTTGGAGGAGGCGGATCACGAACGGGAGGTCGGGCGGTTCGGCATAGGACAACGCCAGGGCCTGCCCATACTGATAGACCGCGTGATCGGGATGGGTCTTGACTAAGGTGGTATACCAGGCCTGCACTTCCGCCGTGTCTTTGAGCATGACTTTGGTTTCAATATACGCCCGATGGGCTTCCACGGATTCGGGATATTGGTCGATGAGCTGTTTCAGCGATTTGGCGGCGATGCGGGTCTCTCCCACTTTCCGGTCTTTCAAAGCTTTTTTCACCAATTGCAAAATGAGAAGACTTTTGGTCCCTTCGAGCTCAGTTTGATTTTCTCCGGGAAATTGACTCAAGGCGGCATAGGTATCCGCCGCTTCCTGGTACCGTTCCGATTCTGAAAGGATGGTGGCCTTTTTTCGATAGGCCTGGATGACGAGTTCGTTGGGAAGGTCGGGAACCGGGATAATGAAATCCAGAGTTTCCAGAGCGGACAGTTGTTCTCCCTGTTCGTGATAGAGATCGGCGATGGTTAGGCGGGCGGTGGCGATCAAGACGGGAAGGTCAGGATGCTGAGGGATGATGGTGTTTAAGGCCGCGATGCGCTCACGTTCGGTTTCACCTTGCTGGGAGAGCATTACGACCTTTTGGATAGCACGTTTGCCCCAGGAGGAACGCTCGCCAAATAATTGGATGACATCCACGAATACGCGGATCACATTGGGGGCGTCTCCTAGAATCCGGTAGGCTTCCCCTCTGGTGAAGAGACCCTTGGCCCGAATCTCTTTGTCGTGTAGATCTTCGACTTTGACGAGGTACTCCAAGGCCGTGAGAGGATCGTCCGCAAAGAGGTAGAGCCGTCCAGCCTCAATCAGGGCTTGACCGTACACCTCATCCATGTCCCGATGTTCTTGGCCGATGGTGAGTAGATCAGATGCGCCTGTGGTGACTAACCGGCGTCTGGCGGCGGAGCTGATGCCCTGAGCCTGCTCCTGGACCCGTAAGACGATGGTATAGATCCGGGCCAACGCGCCGGTCCGTCCCGGTTGGCTTGTGTAGGGCTCCAAGGATTTGCGGGCCGCAAAAAAATTTCCCTCCTGTGTCTGTGTCTCGGCGAGGGAGAAATCAAATTCCGCTCGTGCGTCAGGAGGTTGTTGTGCCAATAGATTGTGAGAAATATTCCCCAGGACCAGAAGCGCGAGATCCAGTTGCCCGTGATCCTGATACGATGCGGCCAGCGTTTTGGCGTGATCGAGGTCGACGTAATCCCTGAGAAACGCGGGGATGTCCATCCGGAAAATATCTCCGGCTTTCAGATCGGAGTAATAGAGAAAATCCCCCGACACGGCAGGGTAAATATGAAATGTGTGCGCCGGAGTGATCCGATAGAGTTTTTGGAGTTGAGGCTGTTGCGGGTCCCAGAGTCTTATCCAAATGGACGATTCATCATCGGTGTCAACCAGCCCGTCATCGTTGGTATCCCGGTCATATCGGGTAAACACCAGGGGACGAGTCGTGGTGAGGTCAACGGGGTTGTGGTCCAATGCAGGCCAGAGATCCAGGACATTCCTGTCCTGGTCGAATGAGGTGGAGCTGTTGTCGTGAAGATTCAATAGGGTCAGATGGGCACCGTTGGAATACAGGAGCTGTCCCTGAGCATTCACGGAAAAGCTGGTGGCTTGGGGCACGACCAATTCTTCAGATGGGCTTGAAAAGGATTTCCGGTAGATGGCGGAGGTGTTGTGAAGCGGATCGCTTTTGAGATAGAAAAATCCTTGTTCTTTTTGATCCCACTGAGGAGAACCATCGCCGCTGGTTAAATCGCTCAGTCGTTGCTCCTCGCGCGTAATCAGATCCAGGAGGTACACATCACCCCGGGGATCGGATTTATGGGATACATACAGGAGTCGGGTCCCATCCCGGTTCAAGGCTGGTTCCTGGTCACTGGCCGGGTGAGTGGTCATTTGTCGGGGAAGCGTAAGAGCGGAACTCTTGAGGGTTTGGACCCAGATATCCAGATTGCCGGATCGAGTGGATACAAATGCGAGCGTCTGTCCATCCATGGAGATAGACGGTTGATAATCCAGCGCCGGGTGAGTGGTCAGGCGTTCAGGTGTCGCAGCGAGGGCAAGGTAAGAGGAGCACAGGAATCCCATTAGGCCGGTGAAGGCTAGGACTCCGTGAAGCCTAAGTGATCTTCTCTCTTTTCTTCCTGATGTTCTCTCGGGAGCATTTGGGGAAGGGTGAGAAAGAAGATGACCCCGCAACGTGGAGCCTTGAGCTAGGGTGTGGCGTCTTTTTGAGTCCATGTCCCATTGTCCAGTTGGATTCGTTCTCCCTTGAGCGCCTTATCCCGGTTGAGTGCGGCAAACATTTTGTGGACCCGTGGTAATTCTGAGGGTGTCAGGGTCTCGTTGGTCTCAATGATCCGGCTCATGATCGCGAGACGATCCTCATTCTCCTCCTTAATCAAATTCTCAACAAACGCCCGATCGTCCGGTTGGACTTTTTCCGGATCCAGGAGGGTGATGCCACCTTCATTATTTTCTCCGATAATTCCCAATGATTTATAGCGATTGAGGTCATCCTTGTTAAACGACACCCGTTGGAGAGCACGCACCACGTCTTTTTTCCCTGGAGGAAGTTCCTGGGTCTGTTTTAATTTCCCCTTCGGATCGATATAGCGAACGGACGCCACCAGCATGACTTGCTGATTGAGTTCTTGATACGTGCCGAGCACCTGGTTTTCTAATGCCGTGCGTTCATCAACCACGGTCACACCTACCAAGGGACCGCCGCAGGCTGTGAGGAAGGCCAGAAGGAGGGTCATCATGACCAAGGACATGGGATGGAAAAAGAACGTGTGCACAGTGCTGTGAGGGGAAAATCGGGGGTAGGACATAACTAATCGGCTCCTTAAGAGGGGGAGTTTCTTGTTTATCTTATCAAATTCAAGAAAGCCGCTGAAGAAAAATCTCCAAATGGTCATCCTGAGCCAGACTCATGTCATCCTGAGTAAAGCGAAGGATCTGAGCCCAGCCCCACCGGGCCATCGCCTAACTAGATGCTTCGCGCTGCTCAGCATGACAACAAACAATGAACGAGGCAGAAGGTAACTCGGCCGTTCATCCCGCCCCCCGCTTTGTCATCCTGAGTGAAGCGAAGGATCTGTGCCCACCTCACCCGGCCAATGGCCTAGCGAGATGCTTCGCCTTCAGCTCAGCATGACAACAAACAATGAACGAGGCAGAAGGTAACTCAACCGTTCATCCCGCCCCCCGCTTTGTCATCCTGAGTGAAGCGAAGGATCTGAGCCCAGCTCCACCGGGCCAGCGCCTAACTAGATGCTTCGTGTTGCTCAGCATGACAACCTATGACATATCCCAATCTGCAGAAAGATCCACCCATTTGGGGTTGTTTGTGTTAATCAATTCCAGCTTCTTCGCGCGCGTCCAGCCTTTGAGCTGTTTCTCGCGAGTGAGTGCCGATTGAATATCCCGGGTTTCTTCGAAGTACAATAATCGTGTGATGCGGTATCTCGATGTGAAATGACCGCCTTGTCCCTGCCTGTGTTCATAGATTCGACGGGTGAGATCATTGGTGACCCCGGTATATAGAGTGCCGGATTGGTTTGTCATGATGTACACATAATACTGTTTCATCTGCTGGTTTGGCCCCTCCGCTTTGTCATTCTGAGCGAAGCGAAGAATCTGTGCTCAGCTCAACCAGGCCACCGCTTGGCCAGATGCTTCGCCTTCAGCTCAGCATGACAACGATTCTGTGGGCCGGTCATTATCCAGTCTCTCTGCTTTGTCATCCTGAGTCGGACGAAGGATCTGTGCCCAGCTCAACCAGGCCACCGCTTAGCGAGATGCTTCGTGCTGCTCAGCATGACAATAGCTAAAAGAATTGTCACTTACTGGAACACGATCTCTCCCTTGGGGGTGAACGAGTAGGTCTCGGCCCCGATCAATTCCAATATCTTTGCTATGTCTTCCCAGTTGGGAATGGCGGCGGTGAGTTTTTCGAAGTTTTTCATCTTGGCGATCGGGATGCGTTCCAGTCTAAATGTGGGGATCAGGCTGCCTTGGAAGTGGATCGTCAGATTCAATTGGCCTCTGGCCACTTCCACCGTCACCCGTGAGGGATTCGCGAATTTCAATTGCGCACGAACATTGGAGATCGTCGGTTTGCTTCCTTCCGGGTCCAGGAACACGAGGAGGCGATCCAGCGCTTCGTTCCCGATGTGCGTAATCTGCAGGTTGCATTCCAATCGGCTCAAATCCACGGCTCCCGTGGTTTCTTGCAACATGGTCGTGAGTCCAATGGTTGCGGCAATATTGCTATCCCCTCTGATTTTTGATTCTGCCTTGATGAGTCGGTTGGCATCGAGATTTGCCACTTCAAACTCCGCCGATATACGCAGGGGATGTTCAGCGGCAATGATGACATTTCCCCCAATCCCTCCACCCAATAAATTCATGGCGAGATTTTGCATTTTGAGGGACTGTTGCTCAAACGCCAAATTCGTCGAAAAGTTCTCAACTGTGAATGGCCCGAGCTGGAGACGGTCAACGGTGAGGGTCTGTCCCTTTCGAGAAAACGATTTGAGTTGGGCAATACGGTCGGATGGTTGAAATTTTTTTCTTAGCGGAGACGGGAGTCCATCCGGTTTCCATGCCAGTGATTTTCTAAGCTGTATCCCACCGTTCATGTCATGCAGTTCCGTGCCATTCCGCGTCAAGGAGAGAGTTTCGGACCCGATCTCTACGGAGGCGTCCAGACTCCCTTGGTCTTTTTTGAGAATG
>JBATLR010000422.1:0-19916 GCA_049289415.1 Nitrospirales bacterium | reverse complement strand
GCCTATGCCACAGCCAATTTAGCCACTGGAACCCTCGCGCTAAAAGTGACCTCGACGACTCCCGATCAAAGTTCGCAAGAGGGCATGGGATTGGCCTCCATTCAAATCAATGATCGGTTGAGGTTTTCGCTGGATCCGGGCGTGGCCATTGCCAACATCAGATTTTCTATGAGGGTTGATGGGTTTCCCTCTTGCCGGGATTTGTCTTCCAATTGCTTTACCAATGCGATCATTCGTTTGGGAGAGGTGAGTGACCAGGCTCTTGGCCTTCCTTTACCGGAGCCCAAGGAGTTGGAGGTCAGGGTCACAGTTGTTGATGGGCAGGAGCTACCCATTGAGGCGTTTTTATCGGCCAGGGTCGAGATGAATAACCTCATTGATGTCAGCGATCCAAGTGCGACTATCCGATTAATTCTGCCAAAGGGGGTCAGCTTTACCTCGGAATCTGGCGTGTTCCTCGGCCTTCAGCCTCCTTTTGAGGAACCTTCTCCTCGTGCCCCTGTCAGTTCCGATCTCAATGGAGATGGCAAGGCGGATATTGTCTGGCGCAATGTGAGAACCGGTGAGGTGGCGGTGTGGTTAATGAATGGTGGCTTGATTGGTTCGTCTGGATTCCTGGGTGGGGTTTCATCTGATTGGCAGATCGTTGGAGTGGGTGATGTGAGTAATGACGGAATGGCGGATATTGTCTGGCGCAACACTCTTAGTGGCGCGGTGGCTGTATGGTTTTTGAACGGGTTGACGATCACGTCGGCCAGTTTTCCCGGGAGCGCTTCCTTGGATTGGGTGATTAAGGGAGTGGGCGATATGGACGGCAATGGAAGTGCCGATCTCATCTGGCACAATAAGCAAAATGGCGCTGTTGCGGTCTGGCTCATGGATGGGCCATCAATTAGCAGCTTCCGTTCACTGCCCGGTGTGCCCTTAGCGTGGCAGATCGTTGGGATCGGTGATGTGAATGCGGATGGTCTGGCGGACATCATTTGGCGCCATAGCGGAGGGATATCTGCCGTGTGGGTGATGGATGAGGCCACGATCACCTCGGTGGGATTCCTTGGAGGGACCACACCAGAGTGGGAGAAAGCAGGCTTTGGTGATCTGAACGGCGATGGGACGACGGATATGGTCTGGCGTCATACCGGTACCGGGAAGGTGGGGATCTGGTTGATGAACGGAGGGGCGATTGAGGTGTCCGGCTTTTTACCTGGTATGCCCTCGGGGTGGCGTATTGCGCAGGTGGGTGACGCAGATGGAGATGGGAAGGCCGATGTGATCTGGCATAATCGCAGTACAGGACAGGTGGCGGTCTGGCTCATGGATGGCCTGACCTTGTCCTCGTCAGAATTCCCCGGCAGCACCTAGATTTACGGTCACAGTAGATGACCACAGAATTTTCGTTCGGTAAGCCCTTTTATCAAAGATCGTTTCTTTGTCCCAACTCTCAAGTCACCCATTCTCAATGGGCGAATCCGATTCCTTGAAGTCTGCTCTGAATACCGTGGTTATTCAAATCCTCGTTGGGGAAAGAGATCCATCATAGTAGCGTTTTTCCCGTCTAAGAAAGTGATTCCCCTTTCCCCGGTTTGCCCCCCCTTTTCGTGTGTTCAAAAACTTTCTGGATTGCTCTGAAGGCGACAACCACGAGAAGGGTTGAGGCAGATTATTCCAGAGTGGGTGCACGAGCAGGCGAGGACCCAATCATTGCGGATTCTTGAACGACAACATCTTACGGGGTAAAAAAGGATATGCCGACATTGAAAAGACACCCATTCAGCCCGATATTCCGTTCGCCGATCCCTGCGTTCGAAATATGATGGAAGCGAATGCCGAGGGTCACCGCCATGTTCTCTGTCACAAAATACGAGACACCCGGACCCGTTTGGAGGACGAAATTAAATTGCGTGCTCTGTTCGGGAATCCGGGGTCCGAGGTCCGTCCACAACATGCCTGCTCCACCATCCCAAAATGGCATCCACCGTCCAAAGTTGAGGAAATTATATTTCACCATTAAGGAGCCTCCGAACGCTGAGGCGCTAAACGGTTGGTAATAGTGAGCAGCCAACGGTTCAATTAACACTTCGACATTACCCGAGGCCCAACCTGAGCCAATCTCATCCGTCAACACCAGCCCCAATTGAGGTAAAAAATAGACGGCGCTGCGATTAGCTGACGGTTCATTAGCAAAGGCGTTATTCCCTTGCCAATAGCCGGTGAGAAATCCGAATTCGAGGGTGCCCTTGGTCACACGATTTCTCGCGTCAACATCTGCCCCCCAAGTCGTTCCAACCATAAGGAGCATCAACAGCACGGCAGTCATTTCGATGATGAATTGTTCCCTTTTAAATCCCTTGAACATGTAAATTCCTTTTGTTTGTCTGCAAATCATTCCGATGAGTCAGTCAGAGAATTTGCAAGTTCAGCTTCATACAGCTTCCGGTTTCGGCAATTCCCTCGCGGGCATTTCATGAAATTCCAATAATGAGCAGGAATTTCTCATAATTGGAACCAACAATTCAATGAACTTTTTAATCTAAAGGATTACAATCTTTAGACTATTGAGGTCAAAAAAATGGAATCTTCCCCTTTATCTTTGAACACGCCCTCCAAGAAAGCTGTGGAAGGTCCCCTTGCGCGACTGTCTTTGGCCGTCCGCGAGTTAGATAAACTCATCAACCGGGCCAATCAACTGGCCCATCTCTCAGAACAAGCCCTTCCCATGGATCACTCAACCCAGTCTGACCAGTGCACCCCACCACAAAAGACCTGACGCCGATCGATTTAGTCACAGCTATTCACCTCTAAGCCGCATGAAAATCTTTCCTTTCCTCCAACAAAGAGAATTCCCATTTTTTACAGTGATCAAGCTGTGAAAGTTCCCAACAAGAATCTATGCAACTCAAACGGTATCCCGAGAAATCTGGCAAGTGATCGCGCGGACAAAGAGGGAGCCGTGCTTTAGATTGATTCCAAGGGCTTGTGAGTCTTGAGGTTCTTGGAGTCAGGTAAACTCAGAAGGAAATTTTGCCGGGTTGCCGAATAAACATGCCCGGTTCCCGAGTATATGCTTGGGCCTGCGCGGTAGACAGGGATTCGACCCGGCTTCACTTCGGGTGGATGGCTCGTTTTCTGAAACTGAATCGCATTTGTAATTTGGCGGGATGAATGACAGCGTTGAACGATGCTTGCTAAGGATTCCCCTGAATTACCAGACAAGAAGTATGGAGGGATTAATGAGGGCAGTTGAAATGATCGATGCTGTCCCCTGGCTTACAATTTCGGTTGCCTTGACCAGCGTTCAGCTTGAGGCTACTTGTGGTTGGCGTGCAGGGCTTTGGCTTCCAATGAAAGCGATACCGTATCTTGGGTGGAAGAAGATGACGGATTTCCTTGGGGTTGGGGAACGACGGCTGCTTGGATGAGCGGAAGCGAAGCTTGGGTGAGGAAATTGGCGGCCGCTAATGCAGAAAATTCACTCATGGAAATTCTCCTTTCCTTGGGGTCTTGTCGGTTTAGTATGCGGAATACTTGACCTGGATTGGCCGAAAACTTCAGGATTTCTGCCTCATACATGCGGCAATGATCAGGGAAAGTTGTCGTCTTGTGGCTATAAAATGCCAATGGCGTTCAATAGGACAATAAACACTGCAATGGGGGCGATGTAACGTACGAGGGACTGCCAGGCAAAGTAGAGGCTGGGATGCTGGATGTTGAGTTCGGATTGGGTGGTTTCGGCCTTCATGAGCCACCCGGCAAAGAGGGCAATGAGAATCCCACCCAGGGGGAGCATGAGATTGGATGTCACAAAATCTAACAAGTCAAAGAAGGTGAGTCCGAAAAATTTGATTTCTGCCCACCAGTTGAATGACCAGACTGTTCCGAGGCCAAACAGCCAGGTGGTGACCCCTGAATACAGGGAAGCCTTGATTCGTGATAATCCAAAAGTTTCAATGAGCCAGGTGACCAGGGGCTCGATCAAAGAAATCGACGACGTCCAGGCGGCCACAAGCAAGAGAATGAAAAAGAGGGAACCGAAGGCGAGGCCGCCGGGCATGTTGCCGAACGCGACGGGCAGTGTTTGAAAAATGAGACCTGGACCGGAGCCTGGTTCCATATTGTTTGCAAATACGATTGGAAAAATGGCCATGCCGGCTAACAAGGCAACAAGGGTGTCAGCTAGGCCAATGATAATTGAGGTGGAGGCGATGGACGTGTCCTTGGGAACATACGAGCCGTAGATCATGATGGTGCCCATGCCAAGACTGAGACTAAAGAAGGCTTGCCCCATGGCTGTCAGCATGCTCGCGCCGGTCAATTTACTGAAGTCCGGCGTAAAGAGAAATTCCAGACCTTTGCCAAAAAAACCCGTGGTCATGCTGTAGGCAACCATGAGCAGCAAAAGGAGGAAAAGAGTCGGCATGAGACATTGAATCGCTCTTTCCAATCCCCCTTTGACTCCCCCTGCCACGACGGTCATGGTCAGGATCATAAATGCCGTGTGCCAAATGAAGAGCGTGGTTCCGCTCCCTATAAAATTGTTAAAGGTGTCTGCCGCAAATTGGCCCGAGGTCCCGCTGAAAGTCCCCGCACCTGATTTAAAGATATAGGCTAGCGTCCAGCCGCCAATGACGCTGTAGTAGGAAAGGATCAGCATGCCCGCCAAGGTGCCGGACCAGCCAACAATTTGCCACCATTGGGTGGTGTTGGTTTCTTCTGCCAGCAGTTGCATGGAACGAATTGGCGTGGAGCGTCCTCTCCGGCCCAACAAAATTTCGGCCATCATTAAGGGGATCCCCAGGGCTCCCACGCAGAGGACATACACCAGAACAAACGCACTACCTCCATTTTGTCCCGTGAGGTAGGGGAATTTCCAAATATTGCCCAACCCCACGGCTGCACCGGTGGCCGCAAGGATGAAGGTCCATCGTGAGGACCATTGGCCATGCATGGATTGTCGATCGGAAATATTCATTGAGGATTGGATTTCTACCCGGAGATCCGGTGGAGTGTAGTGAAGGTGTCAGGCACTTTCAAGGTCCTTGGGGGATGCCTGGCCGAGAGATAATGCCTGACTTGAGATGTCACTCCTGTCTGACTATAGTGTCGTCTTCTTCTGTTTCGTTTGTGTGTTCTTTGGGATACGTTGGAAGGATTGAATTGATGAGCGACGAACAACGAAATCGGAAAGTGATTGCTCTGGCTCCGATGCCGCCGGAAAAATCTGCCTATGCCCTGGCTCGATATAGTCGTTCACCGGACTCTATTGAGGAGAGTCTGCGTTGGGTCCATTCCCATTCTTCCGAAAAATTTTGGGAGCAGTTTTATTTTGCCTATGGGCACGGCTCGATTGCCGATCTGGGTCATGCGACCGTGTGTTTCGAACAGATCTCCGAACTGGCCGCTATTCGTCTTGAGGATGAGCCTCTGTGGGATGGGCAGGCCAAATCCAGCCGCTATCAAAATTTTGCGGCAGCCGGCTGTTACGTGCCCAACGAGATTGCTAATACGGAAATTGAAGGGGAGTATCGCGGCATCCTTGGCAGCCTCTATAACATTTATCGGTTGTTGAAAGATCCGATCCAAACCCATCTGGGAAAGCGGTATCCCAGGCCGGCGAGTATGAAGCCTGCAGATTATGATCGGACCATCGGTGCTCGAACCTATGATGTCATTCGCTATCTGCTTCCCCTGGCGGCCATGACGAATGTGGGGCAGGTGGTCAGTATTCGCACATTGGAAAAGCAAATCACGCGGTTGCTGTCTGCTCAATTGCCGGAATTGAAGGGGATTGGAGAAGATCTCAAGGATGCCTGTGCCAAGTCCCCCTCAACGGTTTGGGCCGAGTTGCAGCAAGAAGAGACCAAAGGATTAGAGGCCTTGGCGCCGACCTTAGCCCGGTATGCTGGGGCTAACGAATATCAAGGTTCGGCATATAGGGACGTACTTCGCCAAGTGAAAGGACGACTCAAGCAGGCCGGCTATGATGATCCGCAATCGTGGAAGGGCAGGGATCAACCGGTTGATTTGCTGGAGCCGCATGCGCCGTTGGATGAATTAGTGACGACGCTGGTGTATCGAGTGAGCCATGCCCCTTACCGGTTCCTCCTTGAGTGGGTAAAACAGTGGTCAGAGAAAGAGAAACAGGAAGTAGTCGATGCCGCGTTACGCGGTCGTGGTCCCCATGACGACTTGATAAAGGAATTTCGATCCGGGTATGCCTTTATCTTTGATATTCTGATGGATATCGGGGGGTGGCGGGATATGCACCGGCACCGACGTTGTCAGCAGATTCAGCAAAATTTTACGACGATTCATGGGTACGAGGTGCCGTCCGTTTTGTCGGAGGCAGGGGTGGAGAGAGAATATCGGCAAGCCATGGATGCCGTGCGACTGGATATAGAGCGGTTGCGCGTCAGCAATCAGGAGGCGGCTCTCTATGCCATTCCATTTGGGTTTCGTGTTCGGTGTTTGTTTAAAATGGATTTTGCTGAAGTTGAATATATTGCCAAATTGCGGTCCGGGGTAAAGGGCCATTGGTCGTATCGAACCGTGGCCTGGCTGATGAAGCAAAAGATGCTTGAGCGACATCCGTATCTAGGAAGCCTCATGGAGGCCACGTCGCCGGATATTGAAGATTCGCTGACGCGTTAGCGAATCAACAGGCATGATTGAACTCGATTAAAGGATGTGGGCATGAGTATAGATTATGAGCATGTAATTAATGACGCCATTTGCCAGGGAGAATGGGATGTGGTCTACGCAAAGGCACGACAGTGGTCTGAACAGGCTGACTGCGGGCCTTTGCCCTATTTTGCGCTGAATGTCGTGTGCATGTTGCGAGGGAATTTTGCCGAAGCGTGGAAGGTCTATCCTCGGGCTTTTGGAGAAGAGGCCGATGTGCAACTGCTTCAGGAGTGGATGGCGCGCTTGCGGGTTCAGGGATCGGATGCGCCGAATTTTTTGTTATTTGAAGGCGTGTTTTATACGCAATCCGGACGGTTGGAGGAGGCGGTGGCCAGTTATGAACAAGTAGGAGCGTTGGCTCCCCACTCTCCCTATCCATACTTTTTCCTGGCGCAAATTTACCAGGCCAAAGACCGCATCGATCAGGCCGTTAAAGCCTACCGCGAAGCGATTAAGCGGGACCCCTCTTATGTGGCGGCTCGCCTCAAACTCGGGGTGGCCTATCAGGATCAAGGGCAGTTGGAAATGGCCATTCCACAATATCGGGAAGTCCTGAAGCTCCGTCCCGATGATGCCTTTGGGCATACCAATCTGGCCTGTGCCTTAGCGGAACAAGGTAAAATTGAGCCGGCGATTGAAGAATATAAAAAGGCGTTGCAGATTGATCCTAATGATGCTGAAGTGTATTTCGCCTTGGGAGGTCTTTATGAAAACAAGGGGAGGCTGGATTTAGCGAAACGACAGTACGAAGAAGCCCTTCGGTTGGAACCAAACTTTGCGCCGGCCGCGACCGCGATCGGCTGGTTTTTATATGATAAGGGGCAAGACGATTTTGCCATGGATTATTTTAGTCGAGCGCTCAAAGCCAACCCTGATGATGCCCAAGCGACATTCGGGGTTGGCCGGATCTATGAAGAAAAGCGCAAGCCGGAATTAGCGGTGCAGCATTATCAGCGGGCACTGTCTTTAGAAAAAGACCCGGACAAGAAGATGCGCATTCTCAATTTTATGGATAAATTGCTTGGATAGATTAGATAGCAGTAAGGCACGGACAGGCATCAGGCATTCTTCGAAAGCGGTGTGAAGTTATTCCTTCCGAAAGAACTCTTGAATAACTGATATTTGAGGATTGAGGTCTCCGGTGTTTCGTACTTCCTGGCGTATCTGCTCTTGTAAGTAGGATGAGTATCCCACCTTGTTGACGAAAAGCGCGAAAAATTGATCAGGTGGAAGCGCAGTCTGGTTTCGCAATTCCTCAACAATGTCATCACTGATGGGGATCAAAGTACTCCCGATGTGGAGAATGACTTTATAGTAATTCCCGTCCCCCCGTTGTTCCAATCTCAAACCCGTTTGTGTTCCCAAGTTGTTCTCCAACCTTCTTGAAAATCTATGAAAGCCTTCTTCAATCGCCGGTCATTGTAGGGTATCCAAAATTGTAATAACAAGGTTCCGACCTCTTCTTGACTGGTCTAGGACCCTGTGCTAGCGTAATCCCTTTTTCACACTGGTGCAGTTTTTAATTCAATATGTATGACGCCAGTTTAGGCATGGAGGACGAGTCAGATAATGGCGCGGTTATATAACTTTAGTGCGGGTCCGGCGATCTTGCCGGAAGAGGTGTTAAAGCAGGCTCAAGCCGAATTGCCGGATTGGCATGGCTGTGGCGCATCAATCATGGAAATGAGTCATCGTGGGAAAGAGTTTGTCTCGGTGGCTGCAGAAGCCGAGCAAGATGTCCGCGATTTATTGGGAGTACCTGCTAATTATAAAGTGCTTTTTTTGCAAGGCGGGGCGTCCACGCAATTTGCCACGATTCCCATGAATATCTTACGTGGGAAAAGTAAAGCTGATTACATTCTGACTGGTGCGTGGGGCAAAAAAGCCGTAAGCGATGCAAAAAAATATTGTGCAGTCAATGTTGCGGCATCTTCCGAAAGCGATAACTTTACGAGTATTCCGCCATTTGAAGGTTGGGCATTAAGTCAGGATGCCGCCTATGTGCATTACACGCCCAATGAAACAATCGGTGGGGTGGAGTTTCACTGGGTCCCAGATACCGGCGAGGTGCCGTTAGTTGCCGATTTTTCATCCACCATTTTATCGCGTCCCATTGATGTCAGTCGGTTCGGAATCATTTATGCTGGCGCACAAAAAAATATTGGCCCAGCCGGTTTAACATTAGTGATTGTGCGGGACGACCTCATTGGAAACGTGTCGCCGATTACCCCAAGCGTGTACGATTATGCCAAACAAGCAGAAGCGGATTCTATGTTGAATACACCGCCAACCTATGCCGTGTATATTGCGGGTTTGGTGTTTAAATGGTTAAAAAAACAAGGTGGGCTTTCGGCGATGAGTGCGATCAATCAACGGAAGGCCAGTAAACTCTATGCAGCCATTGATGGGTCTAGATTTTACCGAAATCCCGTGGAAAAAGCCTCTCGTTCCTGGATGAACGTCCCCTTCGTCTTGGCCAATCCTGATTTGGATAAGGCCTTTCTTGCAGGAGCGACAGAGGCAGGATTAACAACACTTGAAGGCCACCGTTCTGTGGGCGGAATGCGCGCCAGTATTTATAACGCGATGCCTGAAGTTGGCGTTGATGCCTTGATTGACTTTATGGCGGACTTTGAGAAACGCAAAGCCTAACGTCTCCTCGGAAATCCGGTTACGAATGACTCGCCAAGATGCAAGATAAATGGTGCGGATATGTTTGCGATAATCCTGCGTGTGAATGAGATGCCCCTTAAAATGGCAAGAGTGCTCAAGATTTCCCTGTGAGAACTAAAGTGGGGCCTCCCCTATATTGGAGATACTATGAATATTTTAGTGAGTGACAGCCTTTCCCCTAAAGGAGTTGAAGTCTTAGAGCGGGCCGGATTTTCGGTGGATGTGAAAACCAAGCTCACGAAAGAGGAATTGCTTCAAGAAATTCCCAAATATGAAGGTTTAGTTGTTCGATCTGCAACCAAAGTCACTAAAGACGTGATTGAGGCAGGCACTCGTCTTCGTATTGTGGGACGTGCTGGAACCGGATTGGATAATGTTGACAGTGAGGCCGCAACCCGGCGCGGTATTGTGGTCATGAATACTCCAGGTGGAAATACCATTACCACTGCGGAGCACACAATGTCGATGATTGCTTCGATGAGTCGAAAGATTCCACAGGCGACCATGTCCATGAAGGCAGGTAAGTGGGAAAAAACCCGGTTCATGGGAACAGAACTCTATAATAAAACTTTGGGATTAGTAGGGTTAGGCCAGATTGGGTCGTATGTTGCAAAATTGGCCCAGGGATGGTCCATGAATGTAATTGGCTATGATCCCTATTTGGCCGTGGAGCGGGCCAAACAAATGGGGATTGAAGTGGTGGATTTAAATGAATTGTTCCATCGTTCTGATGTGATTTCAGTTCATACGCCCTTGACCAATGAAACGAGAGGCCTCATTAACACCGAGACCATAGCAAAGATGAAAGATGGGGTCATGATCGTGAATTGTGCCAGAGGCGGTATCATTAATGAACTGGATTTATGCGAAGCGTTGAAATCCCAGAAAGTTGCCGCGGCGGCCTTTGATGTGTTTGAAAATGAGCCAGTGGATCCCAAGCATCCCCTCATGGATCTTGATAACTTTATCTGCACCCCTCATATAGGTGCTTCTACTGAAGAAGCTCAAGAGAATGTGGCGATTGGGATTGCTGAACAATTCGTTGATTATTTCAAGCGAGGCATTGCCAGAGGAGCTGTGAACGTTCCCTCTGTGGCACCTGAAGCGCTTCCCCAACTGCAGCCCTATTTGGTCTTGGCCGAACGTATGGGTCGATTTCAGGCTCAATTATTAGACGGAGGGATTAAATCGGTTACCGTTGAATATTTTGGGGAAGTGGCTCAACTTACCGTGGCACCCGTGACCGTCGCTGTGTTAAAGGGCCTTCTCTCTCCTATTTTGGAAGATGTCATCAATTACGTGAATGCCCCTGTCGTGGCAAAAGAACGTGGTATTGAAGTTAAGGAAGTGAAGAGTAGTGATGCCGGAGACTTCTCCAGTTTAATCCGGATTAAAGTCGAAGCTGGTTCTCATACCTATTCCCTGGGTGGAACTCTTTTTCATCGTCAAGAACCGCGTTTTGTCGAAATAAACCAATTTCAGGTCGAGGTGGTCTCGGAAGGCCAAATGATTTTGATCGATAACGTGGATCGCCCTGGGGTGATTGGTATGGTTGGTCAGATTTTAGGCCAGCATGATGTCAACATTGCCAGGATGCAATGCGCCAGAGTCGAGCGTGGTGCATCAGCACTGCTGATTATTGGTCTGGATGCCCCGCTTGCTTCCGCCGTGTTGGATCTTCTCAAGAAAGAGAAAGATATTCTGTCCGTTCGCATGGTTGATCTCAGCTAGCTTGACGGCTTCTTTCTGCAGACTATCTTGGCCAAACATTTCGAGTTGGCAGGTTCTCTTCCATACGCCTCATGAAACCACTCCGCTCGCTTATCCCCATTGGCACAGCTACATTACTTCCCCATACGGCGCAAAGCGTTCGGTGGTTGGAAGATCAATTGTTGGCTCATTGTTCGACCTGGGGCTATCAGGAAATCATTCTCCCTACCTTCGAGTATCTTGATGTATTAGCCGTGGGCTTGGCTCCTGAAATCCTGGAGAAATGCTATAAATTTGCGGATTGGGGGTCAGGCAGAATTCTGGTTTTGCGACCTGATGCGACGGCTCAAATTGCCCGGATGGTGGCCATGGGCCTTGGAGGAGATACTCTTCCCTTGCGGTTTTCCTATCGGACCACGGTTTTTCGGTATGAACCGGAACATCGTGGGCGGGACCGTGAAGTATTTCAGGTCGGGTTTGAACTCCTTGGCAATGATACTTCTCAAAGTGATGCCGAAGTCGTGACTTTATTGGCGGGGCTTCTGGAACGGATTGGGTTGCCAGAATGGAAAATTTCTCTTGGTCATGTCGGATTTTTTAAAGCGTTGTTGGCCCAATCCGGTCTCTCTCTGAGTGGGCGAAAGCAGGCAGAAATCGCGGCAGCCCATAAGGACCTTCCTCAGCTGGAAAAAATTTTAGAGACTGAACGGTTATCTCGTTCTAAGGTAAAGGACATATTGCAGGTGCCCGAACGGTACGGCCGGGACGAAGTGCTGGAATGGGGAATGCGAATCGCTGGGAAGGATACGCAATTGCTTAAGCCCTTACAACGTCTAACGCAGGTGTATCGGCAATTGATAGCAAACGGCGTGCAAAATCATATTCTTTTGGACCTTGGGGAATTTCGTGGTTTTGACTATTACGATGGTGTCGTGTTTGATGTCTTTACCTCTACGTTCGGCAGTGAAATCGGTGGAGGAGGGCGCTACAATCATTTGGTTGGGCGGTTTGGCCGGGACCTTTCCGCCATTGGATTAGGGTTAGATTTGGACCGCGTGTTTTCCGCCTTGGAGCGGGGAGGAAAGGTGAGCGGCAATGGATTGAAGCCTGTCAGAATTTTTACTTCTCCTCATCAATCTGAGGCATCCTTTGCTCTTGCTCAACGATTACGGGGGGCTGGGATTTGTGTGATTGAAGAAATGATAGAAGGTTCTCCAAAATCGGCTTTGAGCTGGGTCACCACAGTTGCTCGGCGTCGAGGGGTGCCGTGTGCAATGATTTTCGAAGAAAAGACTTCCACCCCGCAATCGGTGCTCCTTTTAGAATTCACCTCTTATTCTCAAAAGCCCCGGCAAACCCGGATGCTAGTTCAAGAACTTCCTCAACGGTTACAAGCATTCAGCCATGGCAATATCTGAAGCACCAGAGATCCGAGTTCCTCCCCAAAATCTCGAAGCGGAACAATCCGTTCTTGGAGCCATTCTTCTGGATAATGCGGCGCTTAATCGAGCGATGGAAATCTTGTCGGAGGATGACTTTTATCGAACGGGCAACCGGATCGTGTATCGTGGCATGGTGGCCTTGTCAGAACGGAATCAACCTGTTGATCAAATTACCCTGACAGACTATTTGCGAGGGACCGGCGAACTCGACCAGATCGGGGGCGCTTCGTATATTGCAGAAATCGTACAGGTGGTTCCCAGTGCGGCCAATATCCGGTATCACAGTAATATTGTTCGAGATAAATCCTTGCTTCGTGGCCTTGTTCAAACCGCCACCGAGGTGGCCATGCGAGGTTATGAGGGGACGACGGGGACGAATGAACTTCTTGAATTTGCCGAACGGGAAATTTTTCGATTGGCTCAGGGGCATTTGGGAGGAACGTTTGCGCCCGTCAGTAGTATTATTAAGGATAGTGTTGAGATTGTTGACCGGTTGTATAGCCGAAAGGAACGGATCACCGGAGTGCCCACCGGGTTTTCGGACTTGGATAATATGCTGGCTGGGCTTCAGCCATCTGATTTAATTATTGTGGCGGGTAGGCCGAGTATGGGGAAGACCAGCTTGGCCTTAGGGATGGTCGAATATGCTTCACTTCGATCCAATGCCGTAGTCGGAATCTTTAGTTTAGAAATGTCTCGTGCGCAGCTGGTTTTGCGTATGTTGAGTTCCCAGGCGCTGTTAGACTCTCATGCTCTCCGAACTGGGCAGTTAACTAAACATGATTGGGTAGCCTTAACTGAGGCAGCGAGTCGGTTGGAGCAGGCCAGGATTTTTATAGACGATTCTGGAAATTTGACTCTTCAGCAAATGCGAGGGAAGGCTCGACGGTTGAAAGCCGAACATGGGTTGGACCTCCTAGTGGTCGATTATTTGCAATTGATGGAGGGGCGTGGAGATTCAGAATCTCGCCAACAAGAAATTTCGGATATTTCCCGGGCCTTGAAAGGATTGGCAAAAGAGTTAAATATTCCTGTGATTGCCCTTTCTCAGTTGAGCCGGGCGGTAGAAAATCGAAAACCGCCCATCCCCGTGCTGGCTGATTTGCGCGAGTCGGGTGCGATTGAGCAAGATGCCGATGTGGTGATGTTTATCTATCGTGAGGAGGTCTATGAGCCTGATACTGAGCAGAAAGGCATTGCGCAAATTCTGGTGAGAAAACATCGGAATGGACCGATTGGAGAAGTGGATCTGCAATTTCATGACCGGTATGCCAAATTTAATAACTTAACGAGAGAGAGACAGGCTGGTATAGTATAATGAGTCGTTGAGGGGCGGTATATGAAATCTACAACTGTGCAAGCTATTGCTAAGAAGGTTCGGTCAGGACGGACATTCCCAATGTGGTTGGGTCGTCTGAGAACGCTTTTGTGGGGAATTCCACTTCTGGTGGTGTCCTGCGGGACAGCTCCCCCTCCCACTTTGAATGGACACGAAGCGTCCATGGTGACGCGGGAAACTGTCCACCCTCAGGCTTACTATCACTTCCTTCGAGGTTCCCTTGCCGAGTTAAATAACAATCCCGCAACAGCTTTAGAGGAATATCAAGCAGGTTTGGCATTTGACGCGGATTCGAAGTTTTTAAAATTTCGCCTTGCCAAATTGCACTTCTCTATGTCGCATCTGACTGAAGCCGTGGATTTAGCAAGGCAAATCTCTGTGTCGGAAATTTCTCAGGCGGCAATGTTTTTCGATTTGGCGAAAATTTTTGCCGGTGGAGGGGAAACCGGGCGGGCCGTGGAGATTTTGTCTGAAGGGGAACGACACTTTCCTCAGGATGAACGGATTTACATTTCTCATGGGACTCTTCTGTTAAATATCAAAGAGCTTCAAATGGCTGAAGCCGTATTCCATGATTTATTAGTTCATGTGCCTGGCTCCGCTGAGGCCCATTATTATTTGGGGGTGATTGCTCTGGAGGCGAAAACGAAACAGGAAGCCAAGGAACATTTTCAGGACGCCATTGCTCTTCACCCTACTTTTGAAAGGGCATACCTGAAGTTAGTGGCCATTTCCGAAGAAGCCAAGGAGCCTCAGGAGGCTATTGAACTTTTGGAGCGCTATTTGATTGAGGTTAATCCGCATCATCGGGAATTCCGGTTGCGTGTAATTCGGCTGTATATTGGCCAACATAACACGGACAAGGCTTTGAACCATTTGGACTATTTTCTCCAGCAAAATTCAGATGATTTGCATGCGCAGATTCTTAAGGCTCAAATCTATGGGGAAATAGGTAACTTTCCAGCTGCAATCGAGCAATTGAATGCCATCTTGCGCGTGAGACCTAACGAATTACGTGTTCGTGACTTTCTGGGATTGTTATATGAGGAAATGAAGGATTATGACCGCGCGATTCAAGCCTATCGAACAAATGTCCAAATGGACGACACTTTTTTCGATAGTATTCTGCATTTAGGCTTTGTGTCTTATCGGTTAAAACGCAATCAGGAAGCGCTTTCGTATTTGGATCAGGCCGTTAGCCTCAATCCTAAGCGGCCAGAGCCGTATTTATTGTTGGGGCTGACCCATTTTCAAATGGAAGAGTATCAAAAGGCAAAGGCAAGATTAGAGGAGGGTATTCACCATGACCCCTCAAATGCCGAACTCCATTTTAATTTAGGCACGGTCTATGACAAATTAGACCATTTCGATAATGTGGTCCGGGAAATGGAAGAGACTCTGGCGTTGGATCCGGAACATGCGGATGCCTTGAATTATTTGGGGTATAGCTATGCCGATCGTGGCATCAAGGGGGAACAGGCCTTGTCCCTTACCCAACGTGCCGTCGCCTTAAAACCGAATAATGGGTATTACGTGGATAGTTTAGCTTGGGCACTCTATAAACTTGGACGCATTGAAGAAGCACTGGAAACGATTCAACGAGCGGTCTCTTTAGTGTCCGATGATCCTGTGATTTATGAACATTTAGGGGATATTTTCTTAAAGCAAGATGAGCGAAATAAGGCACGAGAGGCCTGGCTTCATTCACTGCAACTCGATTCAACAAATAAGTTGCTGGGCAAGCGGTTTCGTGAGGCCGGTTTTGGGGAACCAATTCCTACTCTTTCCCACCAGTCTACCCTGGCCCCCTAGGTTCTCACCATTCTAGTTATTTAGCCGCGTGGGTTAGCCAATAAATTTATCAAGTGATACCTCCAGTTTATTGTAAAAGGTGGTATAAGCCTACTTGATAGGTTCCGTGTCTGAGTCATTTTCAGCGGCTGATTCTTAAGATTTGCTTTCTTTTTGGCGAATAAATAGTCACGTCTATTCTTTATTTGCCTTGCATGACAATGTGGCTCTCCATTCTTTGTGTCGCTGAAATGGTCAGTTATATGAATTTTGTGACGGTTAATGCTGTTTCATTGCCGTCTTTAAGGCCATGTTGATTATCATCGGAGCCCTGGCTACTTGAGAAGACCAGGTGTACCATCATCCGAGGGTGAGATATATAACAATCTGTTGGAGGATAGTTCTCCATGGAGGTTTCGCAGGATGCTGACTCAACTCAACGACCAAAAGGGTTTCAGTTTAACGGAGCTGATGATTGTGGTGGCAATTATTGGAATTTTGGCGACGATAGCCATTCCAAATTTTTTGCGTTACCAAGCCAAAGCCAAGCAAACGGAGGCCAAAAGCAATTTGGTGGCAATCCATACCGCAGAAATTGCCTATTTTGCTGAAAATAATGGGTATATAGATGATTTTAATGCCATTGGATTTGCCATGAGTGGGTCTTCGCAGCGATATTTTTATAAAATCGGCAATGCCAATCTTGGAACATTACCTCCCGGGTGTACCGACCCGAATTTGGATTCTGTGAGTGCATTAGGTTTTACGGCGGTTGCCATTGGTAACATTGATGGAGATGCAACCTGCGACGTGTGGACCATAAATGAGGGAAAGGTCATCACGAATGTGACAAATGATGTGTCTTCCTAGTTTTGTTGTGTCAGAGCGCTATGCATTTAACGGGAACCAACTCAAGAAAAGTTGATTTTCCCCGAACTTTAACTGAATCGGTTAACGTGACCTCAAGAGGAGGGGATCAGTGGACATACTCGAAAAAATAAAAAATCGGTCAGCCAATGTTGGAGTGATTGGATTGGGCTATGTGGGGCTGCCCTTAGCCGTTCTTCAGGCGAAAGCCGGGTTCCGAGTGTTTGGAGTGGATGAAGTGGTAGCCAAGGTTGAAATGGTGAACCAAGGGCGTAATTATATTTTGGATGTGGTGGACTCTGAGTTACGAGAAGTCGTAGAGCAAAAAAAATTAGAGGCGACAACTGATTTCTCGGTGTTGCGGCAGTGCGATGTCATACTTATCTGTGTGCCGACTCCCCTGACCAAAAATAAAGAACCGGATATCTCGGCGATTGTGAAAGTTCTTGGGCATCTTGCCGATTATTCACATCCGAATATGCTCGTTGTATTAGAAAGTACCACCTATCCAGGAACAACCGAGGAAGTCATTTTGCCTGCCTTGACAGCAAAGGGTTTAACGGCTGGAAAGGATCTCTTTGTCGCATTTTCGCCAGAACGGGTTGACCCTGGAAATGCTGAGTTTAAGACTCATAACACCTTTAAGTTGGTGGGTGGTGTCACCAAAGTTTGCGGGGAAGTTGCCAAAGCCTTTTATGAACAATCCATCGTGAAAATCTTTCCTCTCAGTTCTCCACGTGTTGCGGAAATGGCAAAGGTCTTTGAAAATGTTTTTCGCTCAGTGAATATTGCGTTAGTGAATGAGCTTACTTTGTTGTGTGACCGAATGAATATTAATGTTTATGAAGTGATTGATGCCGCAGCCACAAAGAACTTTGGCTTTATGCCTTTTTATCCTGGCCCGGGGGTGGGTGGACATTGCATTCCCCTGGATCCATATTATTTAGCGTGGAAGTCAAAAGAGTATGATGTCCATACCAGGTTCATTGAACTGGCTGGGGAGATCAACGAAAATATGCCCTATTTCGTAATGAATAAGCTTCAGCGGATTTTAAATCAAAGAGGGAAATGCTTAAAAGATTCAATCATTCTAGTATTGGGAGTAACCTATAAAGCCGATATTGAAGACCCACGTGAATCGCCTGCCACAAAAGTCATGGAACTATTGCAACATGAAGGTGCGTCACTGCAATATTCTGACCCCTTTACTCCTTCCCTTATAATTCAAGGAAAGGAATATAAATCTCAACAGATAAATGCTGAATTGTTAAAGCGCAGTGCGTGCGCCCTGATTTTGACTGCGCATTCTGCTTTTGATTACCAGTTGATCGTCGAACACGCTCCCGTGGTATTTGATACGCGGAACGGAACTCGTCAGGTGAAGCATCACCGTGATCGTATTGTGTTGCTTTCAACCTAAGGAGCGTTGCAATACAAAACACATTCCCTGGCAAAGTGGTATCGGCTTGACAGTCTAACCGCATTTCGTTATAAAGCCCTGTTTAAACAGGGCTTTTTTTTGTCTTGTGAATCTCTCATTTATCGGTAGCACTCCCCCCAAAATTGCATTATTAAAAGTTGAATCGCTGAAAGAACTCCCGCATGAAGTTGCTCAAGCAATTCTTAGTACGGTTATCGGGGAATATCTTTGAGACTCTGACTCCAAAGTTAGGACCCTATCGTGTAAAGCAAAAGCCACCGCCCCTTAAGCTGGTTTCCCATAATCTGCATCCGGAGGTTACTCACGATCCTACCCTCCAACGAACTGCTAATCTTGGCCATATGAGTGCTCTGGAATCAGCTCTTCAGAAAGGGGAAGACTGGTTGTTGGGTATGCAAGATCCTGAAAAGGGATTTTGGGTTGAGGAGTTGGAGGCGGATACGACCCTGACCTCTGAGTATGTGATGCTTCGACGGTTTCTGGATATGGTTGATCCGGAAAGAGAGCGGAAGGCTACTCGGTACTTACTTCATACTCAGCTCGAGGATGGAGGGTGGCCGATTTTTTCCGGAGGGTCTGCAGATATCAGTGCATCGATAAAGGCGTATTTTGCGCTCAAACTGGCCGGGGTTTCTCCTGATGAGCCTGTGATGCAACGTGCGAGGGATTTAATTCTCGGCAAAGGTGGTGTCGTTCAGGCCAATGTCTTTACCAAAATTACTCTAGCTCTATTCGGGCAATATGATTGGCGGGGGATACCGTGTATGCCTCCTGAAATATTCTTAGCCCCACGATGGTTTTATTTTAATTTATATGCGGTTTCGTATTGGTCTCGTGTCGTCATTACCCCCCTTTTAATTGTCATTGCCCATCGCCCAATTTGCACAATCTCCAAAGAACAAGGGATTGATGAACTTTTTCTTCAGCCTCGCCAGGAAGTCGATTATGCCCATGTCCCACCGTTGCATCGGGATTCCACCCTCGTAAGTTGGCGGAATTTTTTTGTATGGGTCGATGGGCTGCTTCGTTTATATGAGGCCTACCCCATAAAGTCCCTTAGGAAAAAGGCGTTGAAAAGCGCACAGGCGTGGATAATTGAACACATGGATGGAGAAGGCGGGTTAGGGGCTATCTACCCCGCCATGGCCTATTCGATTTATGCGCTTCGAGCGATGGGATATTCTACGGATCATCCGTTGGTTCAGAAAGCATTGAGGGAAATTGAAGAGCTTGAAATTTACTCGAATTCTGGTAATACCCCAACTCCCACTATGTTGCATTTACAGCCTTGTCATTCTCCAGTGTGGGATACAGCCTTAACGATTAATGCGCTGATCGAACGGGGCCTTGCACTGGACCATCCGTCATTGCGACGGGCAGATGCCTGGTTGCGATCCCGTCAATGTCAAAAAGTGGGAGATTGGGCCGTGTCGGCTCCGGAAGCTCGGTCTGGTGGGTGGGCGTTCCAATTTGAAAATGAATGGTATCCCGATGTCGATGATACCGCAGCCGTGGTAACGGGGCTGGCCAAGATCCACCCTGTCGATTTGGCCCGCTCTGACGAGGATATTCAACGAGGATTTCGATGGGCTTTGGCGTTGCAGGGGTCTGATGGTGGGTGGGGGGCATATGATAAGGATAACAATAAATTAATTTTCAATAAGATTCCCTTTGCGGATCATCAGGCTCTCTTGGATCCCAGTACCGCCGATTTAACCGGTCGATGTTTGGAAATGTTAGGTACGTTAGGTTATGACCAGTCTCACCCTGCTGTGAACCCTGCAATTGAATTCTTACGCAAGGAACAAGAGCCAACTGGAAGTTGGTATGGCCGATGGGGGGTCAATTATATTTATGGGACTTGGTGTGTCCTTTCAGGCCTTCGTGCAATAGGCATTGATATGACGGTGCCCTGGATCCAGCAGGCCGTGATTTGGCTAGAGTCCGTTCAGAACCCTGATGGGGGTTGGGG
>JBATLR010000421.1:0-3900 GCA_049289415.1 Nitrospirales bacterium | reverse complement strand
GCCATCAACCATCCACAAAGTCAGAGGAATATCCTATGCTTTTGCGCAAAAAATGTCTATCCAGAACTCCAACATGGGAGGATGGTTGCGGAAGGAAGACAAAGGCCCTGCTCGGGGATTTACAACCCCATTGGACATTAAGACCTAAACATCTTGAGGAAACTGTCCTGCCACCCGTTTAACACCTATACGGGTAAGAGATGGTTTACTGAGTACGAAAGTGAATACGGAGGGAGACTTCACCATCGATTGGTTCCTCGCCATTCATTTGAGGCAAAAACGTCCATTGCTTGAGAGCCAGTAAAGAAGCTTGAGTGAGTTCCCGATGTGCGGCAGGTTGAAGAATAACCACGGTCACATCTGAATTTTTACTGACCAATATTCGAGCTTTGAGCCAATCATCTAAGATCTGCCCATCTAAGGTAGATGGAATTGTCGGCCATGGTGTTCGTTGTGGGACCGGCCCAATTTGCTGATCTTTATTGAGTCGTAACCCATGGACATGGACCGTATCGAGAGTTTCCACCTGAACGTCTTCTTCATGGTCAGATTGATGCGTCGCGAAATCTGATTCGGCCGGATAGGAAAGCGACGAACCACTTAATAGCCAGAGCACCTGCATGAAGAAACCAAGATTCCGAAAAGCGCTCATAGAATTACCCACCAAAAAAGAATTGTCCACGAAAGAAAAATGAACGGGGCATGTTGGCATGGGCTACACCAAGGCCAATACTGCCCTCCCCATTGTTTAGAAACACGGTTTGGTTCAGGAGATTGATGACATCAAACCCCAACAGCGCTTTATAGTTATCCCAAAGAGGAAGAAGTTGTTCGATGGAAAGATTATAGGTGGTGTACGACGGGCTATGGGTCGCGTTGGTTTTTCCCCCAGGATTCGATGACCGGAGTCCAGACCCGAACAACATTTGCCCTGTGATCGTCGTGTGGGCAAAGGGGCGATAGGTAAGAACAGCCGAACTCGTGACCAATTGCATATGATCACAATACACTCCGCTATGGGAATTTATATCATTAATTTCGTTTTGCTCCAACAAAAAATAACCTGACTGCAGATTTTTCCCGCGACACTGACCCCAAGCGGCATTTCCACGCCCGTAGAGGTTTTCCGAAATTTTAGCCTTAACGGTCAGATCGACTCCCCGCTGCCACCCACGTTTAAACGCAAAATAATTAAGAAGCGGGGAGGTCCCGAATTGGCCCGCATCTGAAAGATTTTTATTCAATTTATAATAACCGGTTAATTCAATTGACAATGAATCCCCTAAGGCATGGGCGGAGCCGACTTCGAAATAATGCGCTCGCTCAGGTTCCACCGTTCGATTAGTCAAATTTTCTGGTTCTGCCGTGGTGCCAATGGTATTCAATTGAAGGAATGGAACGGCTTCAAGATTTGGAGGAGTAAATAATCTTCCATAAAAGGCATGAAAGACATGATTGGGAGTCATGGCATAAGTGGCTCCTACCCTTGGACTCACTTGTCCATCATTGGTCAACGCCTGGATTTGATCGAAGCGAACGCCAAGGTTAAAAGTCCATTGAGCCCAAGGGGTCCATTGATCTTGAATCCAGAATTCCTCGCGCCATCCAATGGTGCGGTTATCGGCACTCCGAGAAATGACTCCCCCTATCGGATCGCCTGCTCCATCCCTCAAAAAAGCCGACAACCGGGTTTTATTGACAGCCTGGGTCCTTTGAATCTGGAATCCCGTTTTAATTAAATGATCGGGATTTAATCGATGACTGTAATCAAACCGTATCCCTCCAGCATAGGCCCAACGGTCCTGATCGCTTGCCGAAAAAGGCTCGTCAGTATCTTGTGTATAGGATAAGGCATTGAAAGGGTCGGTCGTAAACGTGGCTCGGGAATGCTGAAAAAACCCTGACAGGCTGAGAAACTGATCCTGGCTCCAATCATGTCGCCAAACCAGATGTGAATACTGATTGTTCTCCTTTTGGTATTCATCTATATTTTGAGAATTCACCGGTTCAAAACCCGAATCAGTCCCTTGGATAAGCCCGACAATAGTGGGATTTGCCGCTAACCCTGGTTGAGTTGGAATTTGAAATTTGGCAATTGAGTTAAGAAATAACCACGTCACGGTATTCTGGTTATCAATCTGCCAGTCCCCGCGCAGCATGGTTTGATTTTGATTGCTTTGATCATGAAAAATAGTTTTCCCCAAGGTCGGAGGATTAATCCCTCGGTTTGTGGAAATAAAGCTATTTTGCAGATAGTAGCGAAAGGTTGAGCCAACCGTACCCCCATACTCAAAAGCCGGATTAATGGTTTCATTCGACCCTCCAAAATATTGGACGGAACCAAAACCAGGCTTTGTCCCGCTTTTGGTGGTCACGTCTATAACGGCTGCGGTTTTATTCCCGAATTGCGCCTCCGGGCCACCCAAAATAATGTCTGCACGCTCCCAGGTTCGTGGAGAAATGACATCTGTAAACACCGAAGAGACGGTATCGGGAATCGGAACACCATCAACCCGTAATTGGTAATTGGCGTGATCTTGACGAATGTGAACTTGCTTCAGTCCTCCGTCTACCGCACTAGGAAGGGTTAAAAGCAGATCATTAAGGGCAATATTATTCCCTCGGGGTAATTCCTCGATATCCTTGCGACTAACCGAATAGGATTCTCCGGAGAGCCGATGCTGAATAGGAGGCAAAGAAGCCACAACCTCAAGAGTAAGCTCCTGACGATGTGCCAGGGTTAACTTGACCTCAAGAAATGGATCGTTTTCAATCTTAAGAATCGTTGATTCGCTCGATAAGTCTGACTGAGTTGCTCGAATAGAATAAATACCAGACTCAGGAGGAGCTAAAATAAACTCACCCCCTTCATTCGTCACTTGAGTCTCAATGAGGGTGCCTTCTTGATCCCGCAATTCTACTGTTGCCTGAGGGACTCGGCGAAGATCCTCATATTGTACTAAACCGGTTACAATCCAGATCTTTTTGTTATTGTCTTTTTCCATCGCTTGAACAAGGCTAACACCTACAAACGTCCCCAATCCGAAAATCCAGAGAACAAGTCCACACCACACCACCCATTTATCATTCCCAAACAACATCCAAAAACCTCCAGCATCTAACAATCGATTAACCGCATTTCTCCCCTTGCGTCATTCACAATCACCCTTCCGCTTTGGAAGGTTGTGCAAGGATAAATCGAGGGCGAAAGACAGTTGTAAAAAAAGAAAATTAGGAAAAAGAGGAAGCTGGAGGACCGCGAGGGTTACCGAGAGAAAGGGTCAGAGACGTATAGGTCTCTTTTCGATCAAAGGAAAGGAAACCGGCAACAACAGACCAATGAGATAAACCTGAGGCATCCCAAGCTAGGGAATTGGAAGTATGGTGCTGGACCCATTGGCACAAATCATCATCAGAATGTTGATGCCCATCATAATCCACCTCAGCAAAGAAATGATGGATTTCTAAGGCCTGCACAAAGGGTATTGAACTCAACAATACCAAAGCAAGCGCTAGAGCCAAGCTGATATTACATCGAGAGATGAGAGATGGCAGTTTTCGGATCATGAAGATTTTTGCCAAGAAAAGCCTTGCGGCCAAAAATACCAAAGGCCTTTAGGCGTGTCAACATTAATTGCAACTAAATTGCAATAAAGAATTTCTGAGCATACAGCAACTACAACATTGCCTTGCATCGATTAGCTTTGATGAAAATCCTGCCAACGGGAATAAAATCAATAAAATTCACAGACCATCCCACCAAGAAAAACTAATATCATTTCCAATGTTCAACTCAGTCTTCAAGGCTTGCTCGGTCGCAACCGAAAAGCCTACTGGGGCCCACCCTAAGAAAATAATCGTTAAAATCTGCTCTTTGATCGAGGAATTTAAGCATTGGGG
>JBATLR010000420.1:0-4293 GCA_049289415.1 Nitrospirales bacterium | reverse complement strand
GAGAGAGGCCATACGGCTTTCCGAACATTCCTTGAACGAATTCCTCATTGAGTGCTGCTGTCTGGGTGTGGGAGTGCCGGCGTCAGTTTCGTGACAACTGTGCCATAGGGTTGAGTGAGTGCTACTTGCGTATAGTCAGCCGTCTTCGTCCTTTCTCTGTGATGAGCACCCAACCAAAAATCAAAAATGCGGCGCCAAAGGTATCGGCAACGAGATCCAAAATGTCAGCCTGACGTTGGGGGACAAACCATTGATGGATCTCATCGGATATCCCGAATGCGATGACGCAGAAGATGGCAAGGCCCGCATTTCTCGCGTTCGGGGTTGTGTATTTGAATGCGCGATAGAGCAAAATCCCGAGTACGCCGTATTCGCAGGCATGTAAAAATTTATCATTAATATTAAACATAAAGGAAGGGAGGTGGAGTTGTTGGGCAGGATTGGATTGAGAGGAGAGATACACAATAGCGAGCGCATAGAGGACAACTGGTCCCCAATACCTCAATATTACGAACGGTTTTGATATGGTTTGGGTCGGAGAAATCTGACACGTCCTTTTTTAATGGTGGGTTAATTGTTGGATGATAATCGGTTTGGGGGGGGTATGAAATACCGTACGTCTTCGATTTGCACGACGGGCAAAATCATCCCATCCTCCTTCTGATCATGAGAAAAACTATAGATGAGGGATTCATCGGCAACCAGAGTACCAAAAAAAAGGACGCCGATGGCAATTTGCTCACCCTTTTGTTGCTGCATGCGAATTTGTTTGGCCGATTCAGGAGAGGGGATGGCCACCAGATAGTCGGGCAATCCCACGGGTTTAAAGCGAACAATACCCCATGATGTAGAGGTGAGTTCTGGGCCTAAGGCCACCAAAAATCCCTGGTATTCTGGCATATATCTTCGGAGTAAGCCTGACCACAAGAAGGCAATGGGTTGTTGAAGGATGTTCCTGTGAATAAGGCGAGCCTCGTCTCGGGTGCGATTCAGTTGGAACAGGCGCTCGCTTTGCTCCGTGTGATCCAGACTCTGTAAGGTGTGCCAATCCGGCGGGTGTCCTTCAAGTTCCAGAAGAAATTCTTCCTGTTCTTTTGGAAGCAGGAGGGGCCGGATTTTCCTGGGGATTAGTTGGTGCAAAGACTGGCTTTCGAGTTGGATAAGAGGTTGGATTCCTTTGGCCATGGGAGGTTGTCCGCTGACCTGATCTGGAAACTGGAGCCCTGCACATAAGTTGAATAACGCAAGAAAATACAATAAGGGGTTTTGGCTCCTTTTCATGGGTTCGCGTTCTGGAAGACAGGTGTTGGGTGAAAGAAAGCTCAGAGTTTTGTAATGGGTGAATTCAGCCCAGGTCATGTTAAAAGATAAACACCCACCATCGCCTATATGGGCCATTTTTCTTCACGCCAGGCCATATCCCAAAACATCCATTCATATTGCGAACTGATGAGAAAGGCTTCCTCCATTCTGTCTTTTTCTGCCCTGCCTGCTGTCTTCGCGCAGCGATCGACGACTTCGCGCAGCCATCGGGTGACTTCTGCAAATTCGGGGGACCCATAAAGTTGCAACCATTCATAATACGGATGTGAGGGTTTGGGTGTTGCCTTTTCCAAAAGGTGGTGTCCGACTTCACAATAGACCCATGCACAGGGGAGGGCCACCACCGTAATTTCCCCGAGTGTCCCGGTTTGAGCCACGCTTCTCATGTGCCGACAATAGGCATAATTCGTTGGAGAAAGGGGGGTGGATCGCATGTCCTTGGGGGAAAGAGCCCATTGCTTTCCATACGATTCATGAAGCCCTCGTTCGACGGTAATCGTGTCTTCAACGAGTTTGGCAAAGCGAAGGGCGGTATCTCCATCCGTCGCCTTGGCCGACCCTAGAGCAAAGACCCTGGCCAATTCTTCTAAATACCTTGCATCTTGCAGGATGTAATATTGAAATTTTTTTGCCGGTAACGTGCCTTTGCCCAATGCCACGACGAAGGGATGTTTTAACTGGGCTGCCCATATAGGCGCTGCCCGATTTCGTAATTGTTCTGAGAACGTCATGAGAGTCCGTGGTGCATTTTTCTCACGTGTGTGGTGCCACTAGTTTTGTAGAACGGAGCGAGCCACTTGAAACGCTCTATCCATATCCGGCATATGGCCGAGATCAGGAGTAACCTGGAGATAGCGGATCACATTATTCGCATCGACAACCATGACGGCTCGAGCCAGGACATGGGGTCCCTCCAACAGGAGTCCATGGGAAGAACCAAACTCTCCGCCACGAAAATCGGACAGAAATTCAACATTGGTAATGCCCGCTTCTTTCGCAAACCGTTCTTGAGCGAAAGGGGTATCGACACTAATGGTGATCAGTTGCACCTGTTGATCAAGGCCCTGGTTTTTTTCACTAAGATAATGCGTTTGCTGTTCGCATACTTTCGTGTCCAGGGAAGGCACAATATTGATGATGCGGACTTTCCCTTGGGATTCATGAATGTTTACGAGTGATAAATCACCCTTTGCCAATGGGACCGCACGAAGAGTCTCTCCGGCTTTCACTTCAATGCCACTCAGCGGCAGGGGGGTGCCTCGAAATAGAATGGTCGAACCCTCTCCTGTTCTGGCGGTTTCCTTGTCAACTGGAATGTTTTTATAGGAAAAATCGTGTTCTGATTGACCACTAAGGGTCGAACAACCCGGCAAGGAAAAAGCCGTTAAGATGAAAAGTAACGAAATAACCGAAATTTTTGACATCATGATGGTCCTTCTATCCAGATCGGTGATCCGAGCTTGAGGTGCCGTGGTGTGTGAAAAATATCATTTTCTTTCAAGCTTAGGGTGCCTGTTGGATAATGGTTTGTTCAGGATTTTCGTTCTAAAAATGAGAGGATGTATTGATTCACGATAGTGGGTGCTTCCCATTGTGCAAGGTGCCCGGCCTCAGGGATAACATGCCATTCAACATGCGGTAACTGGTCTTTGACCCGTTCACCGACTCCGAGTGGAAACACTCGATCATGCTCTCCCCACAAGAGCAGGACCTGATGAGAAATCTTTTGAAGCCTATTTCCATATTGTCCCTCCCATGTCTTGATATTGTCCATTAAAGAATAGAGGGGGGCCAGAAAGTCGCCCCGTTGGCGATTGTGAAATGAACGGTCAATGATAGTAGGGGAAATGAGTGCTGAATTATAAATGATTTCTTTGAGAATATGTTCCGTGGTCCTTTTCCCTGCCATCCAATTTCCCAACTTTGCGAGCCAGAGGGGAGGGCGATGATAGAGAAAGCTTTGGTAATGGGGGGAAGCGATACTGTTTTCAACCTGGGCAGGAAATCCCGAAATGAGCACAAGTCGTTCCACACGTTCCGGATAGTCAAGAGCCATGGCCATCGCCAACCCGGCTCCCATGGAATTCCCAACTAGGGTGGCACGTGGAATATTGAGGGTATCCATGAATTCCCGAAAAAACTCCAAGAGGTATTTTGGTGTGTACGCGTCTTCCGGTTTATCAGAGAGGCCGGAGCCGAGCAAATCCAGGATGATGACCCGATGAGTATGGGCCAGAACAGAATATTGATGTTCCCATTGCCACATCGACCCGCCAAATCCATGGATAAGGATAAGCGGTGGACCTTGCCCGACGTCAAGATAGGCAATGCGATGGGTGTTGACTCTGGTGATCTGATAGGGCACGCGTTGAATCAGTTCGATTCCAGAAGGAAGTGCCCTGAGAGAGGAACAACCCAAAATCGTCAAGCATCCAAGCGAGACCATGAAAAGGAGGAATGATCGAAAGTGAGACCAGCCCTGCATTATTATTCCAGATGAATCAACGTTTCATCAGGATTCACTTCATCTCCTTCTTTCACGTAGATGGTGATGACGGACCCGGCAATAGGCGATTGGACGCGATTCTCCATTTTCATGGCTTCCACCACCAACAGGGAATCACCGACGTTGACACTCGAACCCTCGGTCACGAGGACCTTGACCACCCGGCCAGGCATGGGTGTGGTCACGTCTCCAGGTTGTGATGGCTTGGGACGTTTTTCCGTCTTTGATGTGTGGGATGGTGGAGGGTCAGGTGAGCCGGCTAAGACTTCTTGAATCGGTTCGAGATACACTTCTTCAAGTTTGTCATTCACCTTAATATAATAGGGTTTCACGCCGTCAACCGTCTGCCCGGATCCTGACACGCGAATGTGATAGGCTTCGCCGTGAACCGTAACGTTAAATTCTACCGGGGCTAAATGAAGATCGTGAGCCACAGCCGGTCCACTCTCCGAGGAGTCATGCAG
>JBATLR010000419.1:0-4254 GCA_049289415.1 Nitrospirales bacterium | reverse complement strand
CGGCTTTGCAGGATTGTCTCTTCTCCATCCCAGCGCCAGGAAAACCGAAATCTGGTGTGACATTTAGGAAGAACCGGTTCCTGTAGCTGCGCCTCTTCCCACGAACGTCCTCCGTCCGTGCTGACCTCTGCCTTCCTCACCGACCCGCGCCCACTCCAAGCAAGACCCCTCACTTCAATAAAGCCGGGTCGGACCTTTTGGCCACCGGAAGGAGTGGTGATGACGGACTTGGCCTCCATGACCATCGTGAATTGTCGTGCGCTGCCGTCGGGCATCAAATCGGTATACCGGGATGTTTCCTCCCTTGTCATGAACGGTGCCGTTCCCAGCTTCAGTCGACGCAGCCACTTAATACAGGTGTTGCCTTCCCAACCGGGAATGACCAGTCGTAGCGGATACCCCTGCTCCGGCCTAAGCGCCTCACCGTTTTGCGCATAACAGAGAAGGCCCTCCTCCATGATGTCGGCCACCGGCAGGCTACGCGTCATGACCGCCGCGTCACTGCCTTCCGCCAACATCCAGGTCGCCTCCGGTTTTATGCCGACTTCTTTGAGGACTGTCGCCAGCCGCACCCCCGTCCATTCACTTGTACTCGTCAGCCCATGGGTCTGTTGGGCCGTCTGTCCGGTCGGAGCCCGCCATTCAGGTCCGGAATTTCCCGAACATTCGATAAAGACGAGTCGGGAGACGGAGGGAAACCGTTTCAGGTCATCCATGGATAGAATCAACGGCCGATCGACCAGACCATGAACAAGGAGCTTATGGTGCGACGGATCGATCAACGGCACCCCATTGTGGTGGCGCTCGAAGTGTAAGGAAGCGGGAGTGACCACGCCATCAAGATCCTGCAGAGGGGTAAGAGACCCCCACCAGGACTTCAGCCCACGCTCACTCTTTTCGAACGGCGAGCGCTGACCGTACAGGGTGGGCGGGGTGCCGGGTACTCTGGTCGGGTCGGTCGGCACCGATGACTCTTCTGCCCGCAAAGGGCTCAAGATGGCTTGAGCCGCCGTCAGTCCGACGGCAGTGACCGCTTGGCACAGCAGGGCGCGACGACTCAGCGGCCGGCTGCCGGGAATATCGGCGAGCGGCTCCTCTCGTGTTTCTGAAATAGGATCCTCGGGTGCCGGGTGCATGGGTACCCCCCCATAAACCGGAGTGATGGACCGCCTTGAGTTTGAAAAATCCTGCGCCCCGTCTAATGGACAGATTTCAAACCATCCTACAATCTTCTTCTCGTGTGGACAAGCCAGCGCCACGCGTCACGCATCGGCATTATCAATAAGGACACCACAGTGCTGACCGACCAGGAGTTTCGTGTTTTTAGCCGTCGAACTTGAAAAATGGGTCAGGCATCGCAGCTTGTTTTCCCGGTAATAACCAATCGGTCTTTCGCGAGGTGAAATTCCCTTTTTGACAAAGTGGGATGCAGGTGAAAATTAGAGTGAGCACTTAAGAAAGTTGGGAAAGGAGAACAAAATGTGATAGTGAGTTTTGGTCTTAGTGAAAAACCTAAACCCCAGACTAACCAACAAGTTTTCTTAGGCGAGCAATAATTGGGTCATTTCTTAGCCTGTTACCAATTTTAGTCGCATCTTGTTCGTTCTCAACCTTGTTTAACTTCCTCAGTTGGGATATTACTGCGTCAATTATCTCTTCCAAAGTACTAGGGATCTTCACATCAGAAATGTGATTTCTAACCGCCTCAACACCATTCTGCATTAAATCAGCAGGCAAATTTGTCTTTGCTTGGGTAAGTCGCTTGTCATCTTCCCACTTGCATGCACCATCCAACAACTTCGATATCCTCTCGGCAAAGTCCTCCCTTGATTCAACCCTAGGGACCCAATCTTCAGTACCAACTCTGGAATACATATCACCAACTCTCCATCCCAATTTGGCCTGGTATACGTCGTTCAATGAGAAGATACGTGCCTGCTTGCATGCTTCATAATGCAAAGATGATTTAATCGAAACAGACAGCCTAAGAAAAGCACAGTGGGGTTCAGGGAAGCCCAAGTTTGCCTCAGAATGTAAATAAAAAAACTCTGGCTCATTGTAATTATGCAACCTTTGTAGAAATTGGATGAGTTCGAGGCGGTATTTCTTCGAGCAAACCATTCCCGCTTTATCAAAATCATCTTGGTAGTTTTCAATTTCTCTCTGAATCACAAGATTGAGCGGTCGAACCGCGGCTAGAGTGATATATCTGGCCTTGCAAGCTTCTCTTTTTCTACGGACAAGGTCGCAGGATTGAGTCAATACAATAAAATGAGTGTAGTCGGATTTGAGGTAATAAGGGTGAACTATTTTAATGATAGACTGAATGGCATCAGTTTTTGCAAGAAGATCGCCCTGCTCTAAATGCTCAGGAGAAAACTCTCGGTAAGCAGGGAAGAACTCTCCACTTGCGGAGGGAGCACCATTTGTCATGAACCTACAATTTTACCCTTCATGATTTGCAGTTGTTTCTGAGACTGCCGGTCCACGGTTAGCTGCAAGATTTTTCTGTATACGTGCCTCGGAGGCAACGTTCAATGAAATAGTGATAGTGCAAGTATTTGTTCCTCTCACAAGTATTTCCTTAACGTAACCAACTTGATTAGTTGTGCTCGAAGTCGAAAGTATTGGCTTGGTCTTACTCTGTTCAACCGATATGCCTTCGTAGGAAGGGAGAGAGGCAATAGATGTTATCTCAGCAGTAGTTGATGTCTCGGTATCCATAACTATATGACTCCTTCTCCCTGGAGATTAAATACCGCACTCAATATGTCAAGCGCCTTATTGCGGTAATCGAGAACTCTTCCCTGAAGTAGTTCTGCAGCCTGCTGGGAGGTAGCAACCTGACTTGTAAAATTGAAGTGAAAACGTACAGTGCCCTCATTACTAAAACTCATCTTGAGCTTAAGAATTGTAGAGCCGATATCTATACTTCTAGTTATATCGGTTGCCCGAACTTGATAGCCAGCATCCGAAAGTGCACCAGCGTCAGCCAGATCAAACGTTCTCAACATCTCTGTGGGCGGATCGCTTTCAATAAAACCAAAGTTTATTCCCAATGCCCGAATAGGGGTATGGCCAAGTAACTCAAGCGCAGCTTTTGAACAGCGCTCCATTTCCAACAAAGTTGCTTCCTCAGCATTTCGACCTCCAACTATGAGCCTGTCTTGCTGGGGAATAACGAGAAGGGTTTCTGTTTGGTAACGCACATTAGTTACGAGTGGTCCAACTGCTAGCTGTGCCTCTACGTTCTCAATATGTAATAGGTTATGCGCTACCCAGTCAGGGGAAAATATGGCAGGGTTCCACTGCCCAACCATTACAACTGTCCACTCACTGAGGTTGGGGACCATTTGCTACCTCAAATTGATATTGGGTTGGAATAGAGATTGACTGAGGCCAATCATTGCTTTTGATAGTATAGGATCGCTATCAAAATAATAATGAATAAGAAGACAAAATTGAAGGGCTTCGAAATTTTGGAAATATTAGCCTTTTCCATTGGAGAAAAGAAAGCTGCCGTCAATTTTCTTAGTAAAATTTCGCTATGGTTCCTGATAGCAGATAAATGTGTTCTTCGTTCTTATCCATGTTAATCAGGATGTTTTCTTTAATATCTTTATCCTCCGCCACCTCCCGATTACAAAACTCGATATAGCCGGTATCTGTATCAGAAAAATATTTTACCTTCATTCGGTCTCCGAGAGGATCGATCAAAAAACACGTTATGACCCGTTTCCCTATCGACTATCAAGCTAAAAGAAAGGGCTTAGCCCCTGAGGTCTTCGTTGATATCTATTTGAGTGCCTGGTGCCTGAAGAACTTTCCTGTTTTGGCGTTGATGAGCGTGCTTCTGCCTTCCGGCTGATCACTGACAATATTCCAATAGGTGCCTTGACTTTTGGTGCCTTGGAGCATGACGTGGAGGGTCATCATGGCTCGGCTTTTCCCCTTGAGCCCTTTCTTTTTCGCTTCTGTCATTGCCTGCGTGCTGTCAATAAAATCTCCATCTACCGCATCAGTGAAGCTCGACGACACTTCAAGCGTTTGGTCAATCTTGCTGTCCTTCACATCCACCTTGTAACCCCTTTTGGCCTGAGGTGAATGGAAGAGAAAGCTCCATTTCTCCGCGGTGCCCTCCATATTTCCTGATACGGTGATGATTTGGACCAGAACCGCATCCGCGTGCCATTTAATGACAGACTCCTGTGCTTGCCCAAGTCCGGCCTTTGCAGTTGTGCCCCCAGCAAGAAC
>JBATLR010000418.1:0-27620 GCA_049289415.1 Nitrospirales bacterium | reverse complement strand
ACATTTGATAGCGTGGTGGTTCCTGTGCCGGACGAGCACGTTCTTGTTATGCTGGAGCCCATCGGAGAGTTCAAAGAAGAGAAAAACCAGATTTCTCACCTGGGTGATACGGAAGACATTCTTCTTCAGGGGTTAGAAGCTCTGATCAAATCCAATTGGGCTCCTGCGATAACGGAAGGTCTGCCAATGCGAGGGTATCTCCCAGGTAATAAACGGACGGCAGTGGGTGTCGTCCATGTGCAAGAAGGGAAAATTCGTGACATCCAATTTCAGCATTGGCCTGAGGATCCCTTTTTTCTGGAAAGCTTACAAGATCTTCAAATAAAGGTATTGGGGGCCTGTCCGGAGTGTCAGGATTCCGGTCAGGTTGTCACCCATCTCCTCGATCCGGTTAAAACATTTCGCTTACAACTCACCCTGGTAAAAGATATTTACGCCCTCCATCTTGGCAGTCGCTCTCATTAACCTGGCACGCGATTTTCTCATTCCAATGGATCTATATGTGGGGCAACCGTCCCTGTTATAGGCATTAAACGGGTTGAATTAAAGTTGGCCAGTGTCGTCGTAGGGTTTCCTCGGCGGCTTTGGCAAGAATTTCATCGATGGAATGATCCTGGCTGAATACTCGCAGGGTGATCATCCGGGCTGGAAGATACTGGAGATATTTCTGAAGGATGTCTTTTTCGACCGTGCCTTTGGCCGGGTTCCAGACAAATATTTGAAAGTTCCCCATATTGAGCAAATTAATGGGGCGAGGGTCCTTATGAGCAAAGTCTACTCGAATATCCTGGTGACGATATTTAGTAGGCAACAGTCGACGCATCCGACTCAGAAAGACCTGAGGTTGAAAGGATGATGATGCCGGCTGAATGATGGGGAGCAGCGTGCTGAATGCGGTTTTCCACTTCACGTGTCTTCCGATAATTTGACTCCACTCCATTCCCAGTTGTCGTTTATGCATGGAACGGGCGTGCTTCCATGAACGCACCGTTTCGATGACGTGCCAATCGGTTAAATGTAGGTAATGAGGTAAGGATTGGAGAGGGTTTTTTTTGCACAGGATCTCCATGGTGGGTTGAAAAATTTCCTGAAGATGTATGTCGATCGCCCGTGTGGTGCGATGGTAGTAGACGTTGGCATAGAGGTAAAGCCTGGCGTGTAAAAACATTTGCAATGCCGGAAGTCCTGATTGGTGAATTGTGAGTCCCTGTGATGAAAAGAAGGTGTAATGAAGGAGTCGTTCAATATCTACAGGGCCAATGGCTACTCCGCACATGTAGGAATCCCTGAGGACGTAGTCGCAATTGTCCGGGGTATAAATTCCGCCAAGAAGCGGTTGTAAGGCGATAACCCACGGCGGCAGACGCTTTGTCGATTTATGAGGATCCTTGAGAATAAGGAAGGCGATATGTTCCGGATCCAATTGCTCTCCTGGAGCAAACGGCCCGGACGGACTCCGACAGATCTTTTTGATAATTGGCCCCAAATGGTCACGAATAATGTGTTGGCCGACCACTTCATGCGTCAGGTTAAATTGATGCAGGAAATGATGGTCGAAAAAATGGCAGAACGGGCCATGTCCGATATCATGGAGCAGGGCCGTTATACGAATAAATTCTTCCAGAAAATGACACGATGGTACCTCGGAGACCGTTTGGCAAAGCGACGGATAGAGGCGAGCCATAAATCGACCTGCCAGATGCATGGTCCCGAGGGAGTGCTGGAAGCGGGTATGCTCGGCACCCGGATAGACCCAATGGGCACTTTGAAGTTGGAGAATATACCGAAGACGTTGAACCCAGGGAGAATCAATCAAATCCTTTTCGGTCTGTTCCGTAGAATGTGGTTCTTGATATGGAACGGTGATGGAAATATAGCCGTGAATAGGGTCGGCAAGAAGCGAGACGCCATCAAACGGGGATGAGAGTGGTTCTGACAAGGGCATGGGCTAAGCGTCTTTCCCTGACCTGAAGCTTTTGCCTGTTGGAATGTGCTGGGTTGTCAGAAAATGCATGGCATAAAAAGGATTCACGGTTAGGATATGCTGGTGCGCCATGTTTGTTATTTTGCTAGGAATTCTTGAGCCTCCGGTACCGGGTGATGGCCCATCGCATGACGGGGTAGGCGATCAACGATCCGACAATCGCCAGGGCACAGGCCCCAACGAGAAAAGGAATGAGGTAGGGGGAAAGCATGTCAAATATATTGTCCACCCTCATCTGACCCCACTCAATCGTGGCTGATGAGGATGCGCCCATCAACAGCATCCCGGTGTAGAGACTGGCAGCTAGGATTGGAATTAGTGTCCAGGGATTGTTGATTAGGGACCCCAGAAAGAGAGCTAAAAAATTCAGCCGGAAGGCCCAGGCGCAGAATACCACGCTGGCGGTGTGGAACAAGTAATGCGGTGCGAAGGCGATAAACACACCTAGAGCAAATGCCAAGGCTGTACGGTGAGGAGTTTCCCGAAGATGTAAGACATGAGTCAATTGTTGGCGGACAGCCTCAAGCGTTACCATGGACAGGTTCCTGGCATTCTCTTACTACGAAAAATGCACATAACTTTGAGATACCAATTTTTGTTTTCTGCCGTCTTGATGCGCTATTTGAACTCCCGAACGACGAGAGGTAATGACACCAATGGCAGTGGCAGGAATCCGTAGTTGTTTGACGGCCAATTCTATGCGGTGTTGTTTTTTGGGAGACACGGTAAACAGTAATTCATATTCTTCTCCTCCATGGAGAGCCCAGGATAGAGGATCTACCCTCATCTTGAAAGCATATGCGATGAGATGAGGTGACATGGGAAGGCAGGCCTCCTGAATGAGGGCACCCACTCGGCTTTGGTGGCACAAATGTTCGATATCTCCTGAGAGGCCATCAGATAGGTCCAAGGCCGCCGAAGCCAAACGGCGGGAAGACAGCAACCGTCCTAATGCAATACGAGGGGTGGGCTGGAGATGGCGCCCAACTAAAAACTTCATGGGTTGCCGTAATTTTGAAATCTTTCCGCGTGAGGGGTGATGGGTCAGATAGTCCAATCCTGCAGCTGAGTTACCTAACGATCCACTGACATAGATGATATCTCCTTCCTGAGCCCCACCCCGTGTTAACACCTGACCGGGTTTAACCTGTCCGAGTATGGTGATTGCCAGAAACAAAGAGGAACGTGATGCTGAAGTATCCCCACCCACAAGTTGAACCCCATGGGCTTTGCAAGGAACGGAAAGCCCACGATACAGGTCCTTCCAGTCTCCATATCTCACATGAGAGGGAAGGGCTACGGCCACCAGGATATATGTGGGAATGGCTCCCATTGCGGCCATGTCGCTGAGATTGGCTACGGCTGCCTTGTACCCAAGGTCAAAAAATGAAGAGGTATTTTTGGAGAAATGAACGTTTTCAACGAGGAGGTCGGTGGATATGACGAGATGGTCTGATGAGGGGTGGGCCAGAACCGCCGCATCGTCTCCCATGCCAATGAGGGTGCGTGGGCCGGGTAGGGAAAATCCACCAGTCAGAGCGCGGATAAGTTGGAATTCCCCTATTTTTGACACGAGCGCCTGGCGGCGGGAAGGGGACATGATAAAAAGTCAGCGTGTCTTGGTAATGGATTGTCGTAAAGGGCGACGGGTGACCTGGGATGCAACTTTTTTTCGACGGCCGGAAGAACTATGTCCATGAGTCATTGACGAGTTCAAGTCGTGCCGATTTTTGGTGCGAAGGGCGACTTTGAGAACTTCCGACATATTCTCCACAAAAATAAACTCAAGGCCCCGTAGTAGATGTTTGGGAATATCATCGAGGTCTTTCTGATTTCTTTTGGGGATAACAATGGTTTTGATATGGGCCCGTTTAGCGGCTAGAACTTTTTCTTTTAACCCGCCAATGGCCAGTATTCTGCCGCGAAGCGTGACTTCCCCTGTCATCGCCAAGTCTCGTTTGACAGGTTGATTGCTGAGACAGGATGCAAGGGCCGTCGCCATCGTAATGCCTGCGGACGGTCCGTCTTTGGGGATGGCCCCGGCCGGAACGTGAACGTGAATGTCCTGTTTAGCGAAAATGTCAGGATTGATTCCCAATGACTTGGCCTGGGAGCGAATATAGGTAAGTGCGGCATGAGCAGATTCTTTCATGACGTCGCCGAGATGACCGGTTAAGGTCAAGAGGCCTTTTCCCTTGATGGCCGAAGCCTCGATGTACAAGACATCCCCACCGGTTTCTGTCCATGCGAGTCCTGTTGAGACGCCGACTTCATCTTTTTTCTGTTCCTGATCCGGCACATATTTAGGAACACCGAGGTAGTGATGGAGGTTTCGGGGCGTGACCTGATAGCGTTTGATCTTTCCTTCGGCAATGCGTTTCGCCACTTTTCGCATGACATTGGCGAGTTCACGCTCCAGATTGCGAACTCCGGCCTCCTTGGTATATTGAGAAATGATGCGCGCCAGACACGGATCGGTAAGGAGTAAGTGTTCTTGCGTGATTCCGTGTTCTTCTAACTGACGCGGGATCAGGTAGCGTTGAGCAATGCCAAGCTTTTCTTCCTCCGAATACCCTGGGATTTCAATGATCTCCATTCGGTCCCGTAGTGCGGAGAGAATAGGATCCGTCAAATTTGCGGTCGTAATGAACATGACTTCACTCAGGTCAACGGGGACTCCGAGATAGTGATCGACAAACGCATGATTTTGTTCCGGATCGAGCACCTCCAGCAAGGCAGCCGAGGGATCCCCGCGGAAATCAGTTCCAATCTTATCGACTTCATCTAACATGAACACGGGGTTATTGGTCCCTGCCTGTTTAAGCCCCTGGACAATCCGTCCTGGCAATGCTCCGACATAGGTTCGGCGATGCCCTCGAATTTCGGCTTCGTCTCGTGTTCCACCTAAACTCATGCGAACGAATTCCCGTCCCATGGCACGAGCAATCGATTTACCTAAAGAAGTTTTTCCGACTCCAGGAGGGCCCACAAAACACAAGATGGGTCCTTTCATTTTGGCTTTGAGTTTGCGCACGGCGAGATATTCCAGAATTCGTTCCTTGACCCGTTCCAGATCGTAGTGATCCTCCTGCAGCACCTGGTTTGCCTGGGGGATGTCGAGGTTATCCTCAGAATGACGGTTCCAAGGTAATTCCACCATCCATTCCAAGTACGTTCGGATCGTTCCGGCCTCGGCCGTATCTTGGTGCATTTTTTCCAGACGTTTCAGTTGTTTCTCCGCCTCTTTCAGGACCTTGTCTGGCATGCTGGTTTCTTGAATCTTTCGACGAAATTCGGCTACTTCTTCAGATCGGTCATCGAGTTCTCCCAACTCTTTCTGGATCGCTTTGAGTTGTTCGCGAAGGAAGTATTCCCGTTGCGTCTTATCCATTTCCCCCTTGGCTTCAGCTTGGATTTTCTGTTGCATGGACAACACGTCCTGCTCATTACCCAGGATTTCATTCACTCGCCTGAGACGGAGAAGAGGATCGTCAATTTCGAGGACTCCCTGAGTGGTCTCAATGTTGAGCCCAAGATTGGAAGAGATAATGTCTGCCAGACGTCCAGGATCGTCAAGATTTTCAATGACGGTCAGCACATCCGGCATCAACACTTTTCCTAATCCGACAATTTTCTCCAAGGACTCTCGGGTGGAGCGGACGATGGCTTCTTTCTCCAAGGAAGGAAGCGCTGTGGGTGATTCGATCAATGTTTTGATGCGGGCGGAGAAAAATGGATTGGTTTGGGTGAATTCTTGAACCCGGGCTTTTGTGAGGCCCTGTACGAGTATTTTGATACGGGCATCCGGGAGTTTCAGCATGCGCATGATGACGCCTACCGTGCCTATTTGATAGAGGTCTTGGGTCTCCGGCACTTCCACGTCTTGATTTTTTTGGGTGGTTAAAAAGATTAAGCGGTTGGAGGAGAGAGCGGCTTCAATGGCCTTAATGGACATTTCACGCCCAACAAAGAGGGGGAGCACCATATAGGGAAAGACGACAATGTCCCGTACTGGCAGGAGGGGTAATTCCTCTGGGATCTGTTCAATAGACGGTGTGGGAATCTCCGGGTAGTCTTCAGTCATCAGTTTCATTTCTAACGATGAACGAACGGGTTCATCAAAGATTTGGCCAAAATGGTGAACAGTGTTTCTCTAAATCTCTTCATCGGTAAGGGGACTGTCCCAGACAGAGCAGGGAGATCTTCGGACCCATGGTGAACGTTACGATGGTCCCGGCTGGTACAGCCAATGCCGAAGATTGTCTGGGGTTAGGAATGGGTCTCTGAATGAAATTCCATTATTCGTTGTTTAAGCAAACCGACATGATTTTTTATTGATTTTGATACTAGGAGAAGGTGAAAAATGTTGTCAAGGTTTAGGCTTGCTCCCTTCTTGGGATGTCTTTGAAAATAGCGCATGCGTGAGATGTTGCCTTTACAAGGAATCCTATCAAGAATATAATCGGGCACCTTGATCCCAACATGATGATTGTCTCCTCATTTCTCAGGCTTCCCCCCATTATCACCAGCATCTCTAAGGTTTAACTGTTGGGGACCAAATTGAAGGGGAAATTCTGCTGTCCCGCTGACCAAACAAATTTTCTGTGATACACCCTTCTTGTTTCTTCCATCGTTTTAGAGATGCCCCATGGATCTAGTGTTGCCTGGGTCACTGGGTCTTGGGCAAAAGATGAAGCGTTTCGGGATTTCTCCCTTTCCATCAGTCAGCCTTTTCCTCCTTGTCGGTCTTCTCGTGTTAGGAACTCTTTCCTTTGAGAGGCCCGTGTTGGCCCAATCTTCCCAATCCCACATTGAGGCCATTGAAATTGAAGGAAACCAGCATATCGAAGACCTGGCTATTTTAGGGAAATTATCCATCAAACCAGGAGATTCATTTACCCAAGAGTCCATTCGGGAACAAATTCAGCTCATATATGGGATGGGGTTTTTTGAGGAAGTCGAAGTCTCAACCGAAGTCAGGGCCAATGGAGTCCTCGTGGTTTTTCGTGTGAAGGAAAAACCGTTTACGATCGAAGTAGTGTTTGATGGAAATGACGAGTTGTCAGACGACAAGCTAAACGAAAAAAATACCATTAAAAACCAGGTGTTTTTGGATAAAGAACAGGTAAAGGTTTCAGTAGAAAATTTTCGATCGTTATATCACGACAAGGGCTTTTATCATGCGCAAATTATTCCTATCACGGATATGGTCGAGAACAATCAAGTACGATTGACTTTTTATATAGAAGAGGGGAGCCAGGCCCATATTCGCACGATCGTGTTTGAGGGCCGTAATGTCGTTCAGAAGAAGGAATTGATCTCGTTTATGGCCAATCGGGAGTATTCCTGGCCCTGGTCAATTTTTTCGGATGCCGGCATTCTCCATCGGGATGAGCTTCCGAATGATGTCGAACGGATTAAGGAGGTGTATCTCAATAAAGGCTATTTAGATGTCCAGGTCGGAATGCCTCGAATGGATTTGGATGAGAAGAAAGAATGGTTTACCCTGGTATTCCCGATTGTCGAGGGAGAGCCCTATGTGGTGAGTCAAATCGAGTATACCGGAAACACACTCTTTTCTGATGCTGAGTTGCGGGAAGGACTGATCATTGAACCTGGAGAAGTGTTTCAGCGTGCAAAAATTCGTGATGAGATTACCCGGTTGACGGATTTATATGGCAGTCGTGGTTATGCGTTTGCCGAGGCTAATCCTTCGGTAGAGCCTGATCCGCCCACGCGGAGCACTCGCATTGGCTTTTCCATTGAAGAAGGGGAAATGGTCAGGATTCGAGATATCCGCATTACCGGGAATAATAAGACGCGAGACAATGTCATTCGGCGTGAATTAAGGGTGGATGAACGGGATATGATCGATTCCCCGGCCATAAAACGAAGTTTCGAACGTCTTAATAATTTGAATTTTTTTGAAACCGTGGAGATTCTTCCCAAACAAATTGCTCCAGGTGAAGTCGATTTAGATGTCAAAGTCAAGGAAAAACCGACTGGCTCCTTCAGCATTGGCGGGGGGTTCAGTACGTTGGACCAATTTACGTTGATTGCGGATATTACCGAGGGAAATTTATTCGGGCGAGGGTATTTAGCCAGGATTCGAGGGCAGGTAGGAGGACGGCGTACTCTGGGAACTATTACCTTTCGAAATCCGGCTATTTTTGATACCTTAACCTCCGGCCAGGCAGATTTGTTCAGCTCGCGAACCAATTATCTGACCTACCTTGAAAAAAAGCAAGGTGCGAATATCACGTTTGGTCGGGGTTTTTCTGAATTCCTGACGGGCACCTTTACCCTGGTAGCGGAAAAAATCAGAATTACTAATGTGGATTCGAATGCCAACAATCTGATTAAGGATCAGGAAGGCACCCAATCCACGACCGGGTTCCGTGCTTCTTTATTCAGGGATTCACGTGATTATTATTTAGATCCCCGGCGGGGCACTCGCATGGGTGTCATCACGAGTTTTGGTACCGATGCCCTTGGGGGGTCAAATAATTTTTATAGCGTGTCGTTGGATGCCATGAAATTTACCCCCTTGCCCTTTTGGGATTTTCGTCATTCGATTCGAGGACGTTTTGGATACGGAAATGGATTTAATGGGTCACAATTTCCTATTCCTGAGTTTTTTTACGTGGGAGGCATCAACACTGTGCGGGGATTTAAATATGGTCGTGCCGGTCCGGTCACTTCGAGTAACGATCCTGAAGGAGGCAATAAACAAATCATTATTAATAATGATTTAATTTTTCCGGTGTTGCCCGATGCCAAGTTGAACGGCGTCCTTTTTTTCGACTATGGAAAGGGATTTTCACAGGGGAATAAGTTAAGTCTTGATCTTCGAATGGCTGCGGGGTTGGAAGTGCGATGGATTTCACCCTTTGGGCCTCTTCGGGCAGCGTATGGCCGTCCTATAGATGGGCCAAAGAATGACAGAAAGTGGGTATTTGAGTTTTCCGTGGGGTCGGTCTTTTAGAAGGGATCTGCAACAAGAACATGTGTGATGGCGAGGGGTAGGAGAGCACATATAATGAGGAAGACAGATGTTGGTGGAATCGTCGGGTGGATGACTTGGGGAAGTCTGGTCCTGAGCCTTGCCTGGGGATGTACGGCTATAGGGCCAAACAATCCATCGGATCTCCCCGTCGGCGTCGTTGATCCTCAACGGATATTGGCTGAAACGGTCAAGGGAAAACGGCTGTCGGATGCGCTGAATGCTTTCATGAAGGATCGGCAAACACTTGTGGAATTGGAGCAAAAGGAATTACGTAAGTTGGAAAGTGAATTGATGGCCCAAAGTACGGTATTGAGTCAGGAGGCCAGAGATCGAAAGGAAGAACAGTTCAGGGAAAAAATGGCCGGGTATCAACAAAAAGTAGCCGATTTAAACAGAGAAGTTCAAGAAAAACAACGAGAATTGCAAAACGAATTCCGTCTCCATGTGCAAAAGGTGGTAGCGGAAGTTGCCGGTCAACGTGGCCTAGGCCTGGTCTTAGAATACGGAGTGAATTCTGGCACGTTGTTTTATCAAGCCGGCCTGGATATTTCTACTGAGGTTATTCAGGCGCTGGATCGGGAGAGTGGAGAGATTCGTACTACCCCCTAGTCCAAAGGGTGGTTCATGGTCATAAGGACCAATGGTGGCAGAGAAACATTGAGAGAAAGGGGTCAGTATGGCTGAGAGCGAGTTAGATATTCTCCAGATTCAGGCATTACTTCCGCACAGGTATCCCTTCTTGTTAGTGGATCGGATTCTTGAATTCCAAGATGCGACGCGGATTGTGGGTATTAAAAACGTCACGGCCAATGAACCGTTTTTTCAAGGGCATTTCCCAGGGTACCCTATTATGCCTGGTGTGTTACTTCTAGAGGTGATGGCTCAAGTGGGCGGGGTATTGGCCAGAAAAACGGCGTTGGGGACGGGGCGCCCCACCGTTTTTCTCACCGGAATTGAAAAAGCCAAGTTTCGTCGACCGGTCGTTCCCGGCGATCAATTGCGGGTTGAGGTCGAGGTGATCCGGCGAAAAGATCCATTTTGGAAGATGGCCGGGAAGATCCTGGTCGAGTCCTCCTTAGTCTGCGAAGCCGAAATGACCGCCATGGTCAAAGTCGAAGGAAGTGAGGCCTAGCTGCAGGCAACAGAGTTGTTGCGCGAAGTCTGGCTTTGAATTCATGTTCAACGCAAAAAAAGTGAGAATTTGATGAATATTCATCCCACAGCCATAGTCCATCCCAAAGCCACTGTAGGTGAAGATGTCATAATCGGGCCCTATTGCGTCGTGGGTGAACATGTCACGATTGGAGATCAAACTGAATTAGTGGCTCATGTGTGTATAGAGGGGCATACGGACATCGGCCGGCGTTGCCGGTTTTTTCCGTTTGTGTCGATTGGAACCCCTCCGCAGCATTTGCAATATAAAGATGAGCCCACCAGAGTCTGTATCGGGGATCATAATATTGTTCGTGAGAATGTGACGATTAATCGTGGGACAGCTTTTGGAAGCGGAGTGACCAGAATCGGGCACCATAATTTTTTCATGGCCTATACCCATGTGGCTCATGATTGTGAGCTGGGTAATTATATTGTGATGGCGAATGCGGCAAACTTAGCCGGCCATGTCTCAGTGGGAAATTCTGTCGTGATCGGAGGCTTAGTCGGTGTGCACCAATATGTACGGATTGGTGAATATGCGATGGTGGGAGGGTGTTCCGCCCTAGGACGGGATGTCCCGCCGTTTGTTCGTGCGGCGGGAGGCTATCGTGCACAAATGTTTGGGCTGAATACGATCGCCTTGCGACGCCATGGGTTTTCCGGAGCACGCATGAATACCTTAAAGGCCGCATTTGAACTCTTATTCCGACAGGGACATCGTCTGCAAGAAGCCATTAAACTTGCTCGTAACGAGTACGGGGAAAGCACAGACGTCATGACGTTACTCACCTTTTTGGAAAGTACAAGTCGTGGGATCTGCCAAGTGTCCTCTCGGGAGTTGGATGATGAAGAGGAGTAAGGCTGCGGGTGATTTGATGTGCAGGGTATGATTTCTCCTGAACAAGATGAGCGGATTGGACTGATTGCGGGTAACGGGCGTTTTCCGATTATTTTTGCGGAAAATGTCCGGCGGTTAGGGTTTTCGGTTTCCGCCATTGCGCATGTGGGTGAGACCCTTCCGGAACTTGAATCCCATGTTGATCGCATTTATTGGCTCAAGGTCGGGCAGTTTAGTAAGGCTTTGGCGGCATTAAAGGGTGATGGTATCCGCCAGGCCGTCATGTTGGGTGGCATCCACAAAACGCATGTCTTTACGGCACTTCGGCCGGACCTCAGGGCCTTGGCGATTTTTAGCCGTTTGAAGCACTGGAAGGACGATGCGATCCTCAGAGCGGTGGCCGGAGAATTAGAGCGGGAAGGGATTCAGATTCGTGAGTCCACGTTTGGCCTTGAAGGTATACTTGCGAGGGAGGGCAATCTCGCCTACAGAAAGCCAACGAGCAAAGAGTGGGACGATATTCAATTTGGTTGGGACACCCTGGAAACCTTGGGAACGTTAGATATTGGGCAATGTGTTGTGGTGAAAAATCGGGTGATTGTGGCGGTTGAAGCCGTTGAGGGAACGGATGGGACCATTACTCGTGGAGGAACACTTGGTGGCAAGGGAACCGTGGTGGTCAAACGCACGAAACCGCACCAGGATCTTCGGTTTGATTTGCCGGCTGTTGGTCCTCAAACCATTCAGTCCATGGTCGCGGTTAAGGCTTCAGTTCTCGCGATTGAAGCCGGGCGCACCGTCGTTCTTGATCGTGAAGAGATGTGTGCGAACGCCAGATCAGCAGGTATCGCGATTGTTGGAATCGCTTCAACAGGCCCTTTACAGCATGCCGCGTCTTCCGATGCTCTACCACGGTAAGGGGACGGGTTCCCAACCGTGGTGTTTCGTGTGGTGTCATCGGAACCGCTGCCTCTGTTCTCCTATTCAGCGACGACCGATCCCTACATGACACAATCCTTACGAGTTGGGGTGATTGGTGTTGGTCATTTGGGCCGACATCATGCTCGCATTTATGGAACCCTGCCTTCCGTGACCTTAGTGGGGGTCTCTGATACCGATCCCTCACGCGGGCATCTGGTGGCGGATGAATGTGGAGTATCATATTTTCAGGATTTGGACGAGCTGCTGTCATTGGTCGATGCGGTGAGTGTGGCGGTCCCGACCTCGGCGCATGGTGTTGTGGTCACGACCTGTTTGGAACGCGGGTGCCATGTCCTCGTCGAAAAGCCCATTGCCAGCCATGTGTGGGAAGGTGAGCAGTTAGTCGAACTGGCGAAAGTCCGGGGGACCATACTGCAGGTTGGACATATTGAACGGTTTAATCCGATCGTAGAAGTGATGCGTCCTCTCGTGAGTCAGCCCGGCTTTATTGAATGTCACCGTCTAAGTCCTTTTCAGCCTCGAGGGACCGATGTCGATGTGGTCCGGGATCTCATGATTCATGATTTGGATCTGTTGTTATCCCTAGGTTTGGGCCCTATCCTGCAGGTGGAAGCGAGAGGAATGCCGGTTTTTACCGATCTGCCCGATATTGCCAATGTGCGAATTCTCTTTGAAAACGGGTGTTTGGCGAATTTGACTGCAAGCCGCATCTCGACTGGACGACTGCGAAAGATCAGAGTCTATCAACGGGATCGCTATCTTTCGGTTGATTTTGGTGGAAAAGAGGCAGTGATGAACACCAGGAGAAGTTTGGAAGGTGGAACCTTTGAAGTTGAATCACAACATATTAAGGGTGATGAAGGCGATGCCCTGACTCGTGAATTGGGCTGCTTCATTCAGTCGATTCTGGGAAATCCGTCCGCCCGAGGTGTCTCAGGAGAAGAAGGGGTGGAAGCCCTGCGAGTCGCAACTCAAGTGGTCTCGCTCATTCAACAACATGCCGGGCACTCGCCACGGTAACCCGCGTGAGGGCGGGCTATTTGCCATGAGCGGTCTGTTAGAGTCCCGATGCCAAAAATTTTCTTAGTGACCGGTGAAACATCTGGCGATATTCACGGAGCGCACTTAGCCCTGGCACTTCGGGAACTGAATCCCGCTGTGGAATTAATCGGTGTGGGTGGCAGTCGGATGTTGGCAGCCGGGGTCTCACTTCTTCCGCATGTCAAACGGGTCGATGCCATGGGCGTTCCGGGGATCCGGCAGCTCATACAGGGGTGGAAGACCCTACGAACGCTAACCGGTTACCTCCAACGTGAACGGTTTGATGTCATTATCCTCATCGACAGTCCGGGATTGAATCTTCGCCTGGCCAAGGCCATCGCACAACGGTCATGCAAAATTATTTATTACATTGCCCCTCAGGTGTGGGCATGGGGAAGCCGTCGTTTAACACTCATTCGAAGAGTGATCAGCCATGTGTTAGCGATTCTTCCATTCGAAGAGGCCTATTTCCAAAAAGCCGGCATTCCCTGCACGTATGTTGGCCATCCATTATTGGATGAGCTCAAGCCTGCCTATGATATTGTGCATGAGCGTCAGGAATTAGGATTGAAGAGTGAGGATCTGGTGATCGGTCTGTTGCCTGGGAGTCGTGTCCGGGAAGTCCGGGAGGTGTTGCCGACCTTCCTGAGTTCGGTTGAACAGATTCGGACCCAATACCCTCGAGTTCAAGTCCTTCTTGCCCAAGCGCATTCACTGTCCGATTCGATGGTGAATGAGCTCCTTGGACATTGTAGGCAACAGGTCAAGGTGGTCAAAGGTCTATCCAACGAGGTGATGGCGGCCTCAAATCTTTTATTGGTGACCTCTGGGACGGCGACGTTGCAAGCGGCCCTGATTGGAACACCGATGGTCGTGGTCTATCGAACATCTCCCTTGACCTATCATATTGCCAAACGTCTGGTTAAAATTCCCTATATTAGTTTAGTGAATATTTTAGCCGGGCAAGAAATTGTTCCAGAACTGATTCAGGATCGTATGACCCCGGACTGTATTGCTCACGAAGCCTTAGACATCTTGCAAGACGTTCGTCGCCAACACGCCATGACCCAGGCTTTCCAGGCCATTCGGACTGCTCTGGGGGGGGCGGGAGCGTCGAAACGGGCTGCCGCATATATCCTCGCTGAGGCGACCGTATGAAGACCTTCTGGCGAATCGTGTCGTATCTGAGGGAGTACCGCCTGCGGTTGCTGGGCGCGTTTGTCTGTTCTGCCGGGGTGGCAGGATTATCAGCGGTCTATGCGTGGCTTGTCCAACCGGTTCTGGATGGAATTTTTATTGAGCGCAATCAGGAAATGTTGCTCATCCTTCCGTTGGCTGTCCTGGGTGTCGCGATTTTAAAAGCCTCCTTTGCCTATGGACAGGGTTATCTCATGAGTTATGTGGGCCACTGGCTGGTGTCCGATATTCGCCAGCAATTGTTTATACATATCGTGCGCCTGCCTATTCGTTTTCACGATGCGAATACGTCAGGACGGTTGATGGCCAGGGTGATTAGCGATGTCAACGAAATGGCGAATGCCATTCCCAGTGTGTTGAAGGATATCTTTCAACAGGGGCTGACGTTTGTGGCGATGCTGTCCGTGGTCTTTTATCAAAATTGGAAACTCGCGACGATTGTGTTGGTCGTATTACCCTTCTCTTCATTGGTGTTGGTCCGGGTTGGCCGACGGATTCGTAAACTTTCAAAGCGTGGCCAGGAATCCATTGGAAAAATGGCTTCCGTCTTAAAGGAAGCGTTTTCCGGTATCAAGATCGTGAAGGCCTACGGTCAGGAAGAGAAGGAGGCTGACCGATTCTCTTTGACGAATCAAGCCTATCGGACGGCAAAAGTGAAGTCGTCTCAAACCTCAGCGATGGCTTCTCCACTTCTTGAAGTCATTGGAGTCTGCGGTGTGGCCTTTATTATCTGGTATGGGGGAGGATTAGTCATTGCCGGGGAGATGAAGCCGGGAGAGTTCTTTTCCTTTCTGGCTGCCATGTTCATGGCGTATGCCCCCCTCCGGAAAATGTCCGGAGCCAATGAGTCGGTTCAGCGTGCGCTGGCGGGGGCTCAGCGGGTGTTTCAAGTTCTCGACCTGGAAAGCGAATTGGCGAAAGACGAAGGCAAGAAAATTCTTCCACCCATGGCGAAAAAATTGGAATTTTCCGGTGTCAACTTCGTGTATGAGGGCTCTGACGAGGCGGCCTTGCACGAGATCAATTTTACGATCAACGCGGGGGAGGTGGTGGCCTTCGTCGGGGCCAGTGGTAGTGGAAAAACCACCCTCGTGAGTTTGGTGCCACGGTTTTATCGTCCGACGGAAGGAGCCGTGAAAATTGATGGTGAGGATATTCGTTTGGTTGATCGATCATCTCTGAGACGGCAGATTGGCATTGTGTCTCAGGAAACCGTGTTATTTGATGATACGATCAGAAATAATATCGCCTATGGCCGTCTGGATGCGAGTGAGGAGGCGGTTATTGAGGCGGCTCGCGCCGCTTTTGCCTGGGAATTTATTGAGCGGCTCCCTCAGGGTCTGGACACGCTGGTTGGTGAGAATGGACTACGATTATCGGGTGGACAACGTCAACGACTCGCGATTGCCAGGGCTATTTTGCGGGATCCCCCGATTTTGATTCTGGACGAGGCGACGTCCGCCCTGGATTCGGAATCTGAAAAGCTGGTGCAGAAAGCGCTGGCAAATCTGGTAAAAGCCAGAACGACCTTGATCATTGCCCACCGATTGTCCACAGTTCAACATGCAGATCGTATTGTGGTCATGAATCGTGGAAGAATTGAAGAGATCGGCACTCATGCCACCTTGCTTCAGCAGGGAGGCCTCTATACCCGATTGTATCAAACACAATTTTTACTGACTCAACCCGAACCGTTACCGACGACCTCCTAAATCGAATGGCGGAGTTCCTATGTTGAATTGGATGAAACTGTCTGTCGCGCCCCCATTGGCCGCACACATGATTCGCCTTTTGGGACATACGATGCGTATATCCACGGTCGGTGGGGAAGCCGTGGATGAGTTGTATCGCCAAGGCCGACAGATCATTATTGCCTTTTGGCATGGCCGTCAGTTGATGATGCCGTTGGCCTACCGTGGGCAACAGGCCTCAATTTTGATTAGCCAACATCGGGATGGAGAAATCATCGCGCGAATCATGGGGTATTTTGGATTTCAGTCCATTCGCGGGTCGAGCACACGGGGGGGACTGCGAGCTACCAGGCAATTGTTGAAGGCCGGGCGGAATGGCGGTGATCTGGTTGTGACGCCCGATGGCCCGAAGGGACCGGCCTGCACGGTACAATCGGGAGTGATTTACCTGGCAAAAGCAACGGGATTGCCCATCATCCCTCTCACCTTTGCCTGCTCAAAAAAAAAGTCTTTACGAGTTGGGATCGTTTCGAGATTCCCTATCCCGGTGGGGTCGGGTTGTTTGTGTGGGGCCCACCCATCTGGGTAAGCCAGAATCTTTCCAACGAGCAGCTGTCCGGTCCAGGCTTGGAGCTGGAAGGTTCGTTGAACCGGCTCACGGCTCAAGCGGAATTGGCTGTTCAGGATTCCGACCCGGTTGAATCATTTCTCCGCCGAATGTCTTCCCAGAATCTGAGTGATAGGAATGAAACCTTCGACGCGTGACCGACTCATGTATTATGTGATGTACAATGTGCTGCTGGTATTGGCCTTTCCTATTGTCATCGGACTCCTGCTGACAAAAAAACGCAGTCAACGCGGCCTTTGGTGCCGGCTTGGGGCGGTTCCAGTCGAATTGCGGAATCTGCAAAAACCGGTCATCTGGATTCATGCCGTCTCCTTGGGCGAGGTGGCGACGATCGTTCCCCTGCTCCAGGCGATGAAACAGCGCTATCCTCAGTGGCCATTGGTCGTGTCTACGGTGACGGAGACCGGTCGGGAAGTCGTGATCAAGCGTTTGGATGGTGTGGCTATCCATTGTTATGCTCCCGTTGATTTTTGGTGGGCGGTTGACCGGTATATCCGCATACTTCAGCCCCGGCTCTTTATTTTGGTCGAATCAGAATTCTGGCCCAATCTGCTTAAAGATCTTCAACGGCATCGGGTGCCGATCTGTCTTGTCAACGGGAGAATTTCTTCACGATCCTTTGCCAGATATCGCTGGGTTAGCGCCATGATGAAGCAGGTGTTGAGCTGTCTCGATCTGGCCTTGATGCAATCGGAACACGATGCTGAGCGCATCGGCCGGTTAGGGGCCGAGCCAAATACCATTCATGTCACCGGGAATATGAAGTTTGATCAAGGGCTTGAGCAAGGACAGTCTGCCGATGCCCATGTCTCTTTCAGGGCACTCTTCGCGTGCCAAGCTGCTGAGGTGCTCATTGTGGCTGGGAGTACACACCCTCAGGAAGAAGAGTGTTTGTTGGGTGCGTACCGGCAGGTGATTGCCCAACACCCTCAGGCGGTACTGGTGCTGGCTCCACGACATATCGAGCGTGTGGCTAAGCTTGAACAGGTTATTCAAGGGTATGGATTCCCTTGTGTCCGTCGCAGCCGGTTGGGCCAAAATATCGGAGATCAGGCTGTTTCCCTTGGCCCTCGCGTCATCGTGTTAGACACCAGGGGGGAGTTGGCCTTTGTCTACCGGGAGGCCTGGGTCACGTTTGTGGGGGGGACACTAGTTCCGGTTGGCGGACATAATTTGTTGGAACCTGCACAAGGGGGTCGCCCCGTTCTATTTGGTCCCCATGTCGATCATTGCCGGGACATTGCCGGACGGCTTCTGGGAGTAGGAGGAGGCATACAAATTCAGAATCAGGAGGATTTGGCCTCTCAATTGGTTCGTCTGATCGCGCATCCTTCAGCAGTCGAGGAGATGGGCCAAAGGGCGTTGGAGATGGTCCGGACCCATCGGGGCGTTGTCACCAGGAATCTGCAATGGATTAATCAATTGTTGGACAAGGACAATTCGGCCTTTTTCTCTTTGTCGGCGAAGGGGTCTTCTTCCCGCAAATCTCAAGAAGTGCTCCGATAAGCTTCCATTAGAGCCCTGAATAAGGGGAGAATATGATCTCCGCCATGTGTCCTTCGTGAACACGACGTCTCCTTCGCTTGGTGTGAACCCGGAACGGCTCTGGCGTTGGTTGGACCGGCGTTGCCCATGGATTCTCCGGTGGTGTGCTGTGCCCTATGGTGCAGTTGGCCATTTGCGGAGGACGGCCTATCAACGTGGCTGGTTTCCTCAACATCGATTGCCAAAACCGGTGATCAGTGTGGGTAATATGACCGTGGGGGGAACCGGGAAGACTCCATTGGTGATGTGGTTGGCCGCCAGACTTCATGCGCGGGGCAAGCGGGTTGCGATTTTAAGCCGAGGGTATGGAAGACAACGTTCGGTAGTAAAAAGGCTGGTCTCTGATGGCGTCTCGCTGAAGGGAGATTGGCGATCGGTAGGGGATGAGGCCATGTTAATGGCCGAAAAGTGCCCATGGGCGATTGTGGCTGTGGGAACCGATCGTTATCGTCTGGGACAGTGGGTGTTGGAGCAGGCCTCATGCGATTGCTTTCTTCTTGATGATGGCTTCCAGCATCTTTCTCTCTATCGCGATCTGGACGTGCTCTTATTTGATGCGACCGATGTTGAGGGCTTAAGCGGAGTCGTGCCCGCCGGCCGAATGCGTGAACCGCTGTCCGCAGCAAAATGGGCCACGACGATCGTCTTCAGTCGAACGGAAGGTGTTGTATCAGTCGCATCACTTCAGAATCGAATCGAACAGAGCGTGGGAACGTCCATTGTCCCCTTGCGTCTGGAAACCGAACCCGGAATGTTCACGCATATTGCGACAGGGAAATCTCAGCAGGCCGGGGCCTTTAAGGGGACAGCCTGTTTGCTCTTTAGCGGGATAGGCAATCCCGCCTCCTTTCGGACGAGTGTGGTTTCTTGTGGGTTGACGGTGGGTGAGGAGGTTCGGTACCCCGATCATTTTGCCTATTCGGAAAAAGATGTTGAAGCCATTCGTCAAAAGATGCGACGTTTAGGGCTTGTTCTCGCGATCACAACAGAAAAAGATGCTCTGAAAATTAAAGAGCATCTGAGCCTTGATGATCCTCTATGGGTGCTGGAAGTGCAAGTCCGGGTGACTCAAGGGGAAGACCAGTTACGTGCACAGCTCCATACCATTTGTCCATAGGACTCAGATATGGTTGATCAGATAGGGTCACGCAGACCGGTTCATGTGAGAGGACATATCGTTTTTCGATGAACATTCTCGTGCGCGTTCCCAATTGGATCGGCGATGCCGTGATGTGCCTGCCGGCTCTCATGGATTTACGGAATCATCATCCGCATGCCAAGGTCACGGTGTTGGCCAGGCCGATCATCGGAGAGTTGTTGGAAGGACATCCGGGCGTGGATGAGGTCATGATGTATTTCCATCAAGGGGAACATCAGGGCCTTTTCGGACTCTGGCATCTTATGCAACTTGTGAGAAGAGAGAAATTTGATCGTGCGGTGTTATTCCAAAATGCCTTTGAAGCGGCCCTCATCGCCTGGGTGGCTGGCATTCCATCCCGCATCGGGTATGCGACGGACGGACGGCGTTGGCTTCTGTCCGAGCCTGTGCCCAGGCCGGATCGGGCTACCCTGCATCATACGGCGTATTATCAGGAACTCGTGAAGGCCATCACCCACTCTCCCGGGAAAGACGGGACCCCTCAACTTTTTCTTTCTCCTGAGGTGAAGCATGCATGTGCCAGACAGTTTCCTGAGATTTTTCTTCCATCAGACGGTCTGGTCATTGGGATCAATCCCGGTTCGGTGTATGGATCGGCCAAGCGATGGATACCGGAACGTTTCGCGGAGGTGGGTGATCGGCTGGTTGAGCGTCTGACACAAGAATGTCCCGGGGCTCCATTTGTCCGCTGTGTCCTGATTGGAGGCAAAGGAGAAGAAGCGCTTGCGCAGGACATTGCCAGACGGATGCGGTATGAGCCGATTGTCCTGTCAGGAAGAACCACCATACAGGAATTAATGGGAGTGTTGACACGCTGCTCCGTCTTGGTGACCAACGACACGGGACCCATGCATGTGGCCCAGGCTCTTGGGGTACCGGTCGCGGCGATTTTTGGTTCAACGGATCCCTCCACGACAGGTCCTCATGGGCAATTCAGTGGCGTGGTGACGGCATCGGTCCGTTGTGCACCCTGTTTATTGCGCGCCTGCCCGATTGATCATCGTTGCATGACCCAGGTGTCCGTTGAGCAGGCTGTGGACGTCGCGCTGTCTCAAATCAGGAAATCATCGGGCTACCCGAACGAGGGTCGGATCAGAGGGCATGTTGGATGAGCAATGAGTCCGCCGGACGGGGTACGGCCGTGTTTTTGGATCGGGATGGCACCTTGAACCACGATACGGGGTATGTCACTTCTCCCGAACAATTGGTGTTGTTCCCCGGAGTCCCTGAAGCCATCGCCCGATTAAACCACTTAGGGGCTATGGTGCTTCTGGTCACCAATCAATCCGCTATTGGTCGGGGGATGATGACCATCGAAGGGTTGGAGTCGATCCATGAGAGGCTGGCGGAGTTGATTCGTCCCTATGGAGCCCGGATTGATGATATTTTCTTCTGCCCGCATCATCCTCAAGACGGGTGTGGATGTCGAAAGCCCAAAGCGGGGTTAATTCATCAAGCGGTCACTCGATTTACTCTCGATGTATCGCAGTGTTATCTGGTCGGGGACAAACGCAGTGATTTAGAGGCGGCTCGCACCGCCGCGGTACCCGGTGTACTGGTCATGACGAGTTCGTATAGTGCGGATGTGGTGAGGGCGAGAGACGCGGGACAGGTGCCGATTGACTATGTTGCCGACAGCTTTGTTCATGCCGTGGACTGGATAGAGCAGCAGATAATGAACCGAGACAACCGAATCAGGCAAAACCGATGAAGCCGCGAATCCATGCATACGCGTTATCGGGATATCGTATGTTGTCGATGGGCTAAAGGTTTCTTGCGGGTACGTATGGACATCACTCCTCAGCGCATCCTGGTCATCAAATTAAGTTCGCTGGGCGATATTGTTCATGCCCTTCCAGCCGTGGCTGCGTTGCGTCAGCGGTTCCCGCACGCCCGACTGACCTGGATGGTTAAAGAGATCTGGGCGCCGATTCTGGAAGGAAACCCCGACATTGATGACATTTTATCTGTGAATGTGTCTTGGCAACATTGGCCGCATATCTTTCGTACCCTCCGAAGAGGACAGTTCGATCTGGTTGTGGATTTTCAAGGGCTGTTCCGTTCAGGGATCTTTGGCGTGATGACTGGAGCTCGAACCCGTGTGGGTTTTGCGCGAGCCAGGGAAGGGGCGACCTGGTTTTATACACACCAGGTGCCTTTGCCGGAGACGAAGCCTTCCCCCTGGCGTTTGTTGGAGGTCCATGCCGTTGACCGGAATGTCGCGATCACCACATTTCTGGGCGGCCGCTCATCTACCCCGGTGTTCCATCTGCCTCAATCCTCTACCGATCGTCTCACCATTGAAACGATGCTGCAGGATGCACACGTCCTGGACCATGAACACCTGATTGCTCTGGCACCTTGGACACGGTCTGCCATGAAGTCCTGGTCGTGTAAACGGTTTGTGGATCTGGCCATCGAATTGGTGCAGTGGCCCGATGTGCGTGTTGTGCTGTTGGGTGGGGCTTCAGACATCTCTGCTGCCGGGGAATTTGACTGTCTCGTGCCACAGGGTCTGATCAATCTGGTCGGACGACTGTCTCTTCCCCAATTACCCTCACTTTTGCGAAGAATGCATCTGCTCATTGGAAACGATTCGGCCCTCATTCACCTTGCAGCGGGAGTGGGAATTCCTGTGCTCGCGATCTTTGGCCCCACGCATCCCAAAGCCACAGGTCCCTATCCCTTGGGAAAACATGTTATCGTGCGCAGGGAATTGCCCTGCAGTCCCTGTGGAGCACGCACGTGCAGAAATCCCAACTATCTGGAATGCATGGAATCGATCTCGCTCGAGGATCTCGTTCGTGAGGTCAAAGGCATCGTCGGGGGCTTCTCTCATCGAAGGGATGAATGCATGCCGGCAACCCAATCCTCGGCGAAACCGTAAATCTGTGAGGAGGTCGAAGGAAAAAACCGTATGACGGAACAACGCACGAGAGAAAAAGTTTCCGCTGTGGTGATTGCCTATAATGATGCACCGAATATGCGGAAATGTTTAGAGAGTCTTCATTGGGTGGATGAACTGGTGGTGATCGATTCTCATAGCACGGATGGGACGACTGATATTTGCCGTGAATTTACCTCCAAGATTTTCCACTATCCCTTCCAAGGGTTTGGGGTGCTTCGGAATCACGCCCTGACCCATGCCGCGCATGACTGGGTCTTGAGCCTGGATACGGATGAACGGGTGACGCCAACGGTGCAGGAAGAAATCGAACGGTTGCTTCTGGAGGGGCCTTCCGCACAGGCGTATAAGATTCCCAGAAGAAATTTTTTCCTTGGGCGGTGGATCAAACATTGTGGATGGTATCCTGATTACCGGCAACCCCAGTTTTTTCATAAGGGACATATGCGATATCGGGAGGAGCTGGTCCATGAGGGCTATGAGCTGAAGGGGAAACTTGGATATCTTCATGCCAGTCTTGAGCAGATACCCTTTCGGGATATCGATCACTACTTTCGAAAAATGGATCGGTATTCCAGCTTGCGGGCGGAGGACATGCATCGTGAAGGCCGGACATTCCGCCCCCATCAGTTGGTGCTTCGTCCCTTATTTACCTTTCTGAAAATGTATGTGTTTCGGGGGGGGATGTTGGACCGAAAACCGGGGCTGATTTTATCCATCTTGTATGCCTATTACACCTTTGTGAAATACGCCAAGCTGTGGGAAATGCAAAAAAGTTGATCCTATGGACCTCCTCTGCGATTCCGTTGTTCCTCCAATGGCTAGGCCGAAGGTAAGTCCAACTTTTTCGCGTCGTCAGAGACCCATGCGCATTCTTCACACGGAATCTTCTTCAGGGATGGGAGGGCAGGAATACCGCGTGTTGGAGGAAGCGCAAGGCATGGAGAAGCGTGGCCATATGGTGGTCGTGGCTGCTCCGCATGGGAGTCAGTTGGCCGCCCTGGCCGAACAGCGAGGGCTCCAGGTCAAGACAACCACTTCGGGCAAGCGAGGGTGGATCACGTTGGTCCCTTCCTATTTGCGAATCTTGAAACATTATGAGATTGATGTGGTCAATACGCACGGGTCTCTTGATAGTTGGACGGCATCGATTGCCGGACGGATCTCATCCCGACGCCCCATCATTGTCCGGACCCGCCATAAAAGCACGCCAGTCTCACGGACGTGGCGGCATCGACTCCTCTATGGGAAATTGCCGCATGTCGTCACCACCACCGGGGAGGCGGTCAGACAGGGATTGATGACACGGACCCGGCTGAGCCCTTCCCGGGTCATTTCGATTCCCACGGGAGTTGATTTGGACCGGTTCCATCCCCAACCCCCGGATGGGTCCTTACGAAAGAGTTTGGGGCTTAGAAGCCAAGGTCCTCTGATCGGAGCCGTCACCTTTCTGCGCCGGGAAAAGGGCATGGCGGTCTTGATCGAGGCGGTCCGATGGCTCACGCAACGTTTTTCCACCGTTGAGTGCGTCATCATCGGAGATGGGGGAGAACAGCCGGCACTGTTGGATCGCATTCGAGAGCTTGGCTTGGAGCACTGTGTGCATCTCATCGGTTTTCGGCAGGATGTGCCGGCTTTGCTGGCGATTCTTGATGTGGTGGTCATTCCTTCCTTTGAAGAAGGTATTCCTCAATCTCTCACTCAAGCCTTAGCCATGGAGCGTCCTGTGGTCGCTTCTGCGGTGGGAGGTGTGCCCGAAGTGGTGCAGGATGGCCTGAGCGGACTGTTGGTCCCTCCACGAAACCCCGAGATCTTAGCCGAGAAAATTGCCTGTCTTCTGTCTGATCCCATTGCCGCGACCCGAATGGGGAAGATCGGGCGACAGGTCATTCACGAACGATTTTCCATGGAACACATGCTGACTCAAACGGAGTTGGTGTATCGGCAATTGATGCAATCACACTCCCCCGTTGTTGTGAAGAGGTCTTGAACGGGTATGGAGAGCGTCGGCGAAATGGCCGGGTTGAGCCGCAAAGGAGTCTAGAACATGGTTTGTCTGACAGGGGATGTCCATCAGCGCTCGTATCGGGGAACCGATACGCCGTTTTCCTCTCAAACAGAAGTCGCGTTAGCCGCGAAATATTGTGATATTGCCGCGAAATACGGAGTGAAAGTCACGTTGTTTTTTACCGGAAAAGCCTGCCAGGAAGAGCCGGATACGGTGAAAATCCTGTCGGGTCTGCCGCATTGTGAAATTGGTGGGCATACCTTTGCGGCTTTTCGAGATCCGCTATCCCGAATATTCAAGAAAGTATATGGAACGCCATGGGGAACCACGGCGCACCAACTTCGTGATATTCAGAGGACCATTGCCAGCATTCAACAGGTAACGGGCCAACGCATTCAGACCTGGCGAAACCATAGTTATATCCGAACCGCTGATACGGATCACTTGTTAGAAACCTGTGGAATCCATGTGGTGTCCGATGAGGTCTCCGATTTGAAAATATCCGCCGAATGGGTGCGTCCCGGCTATCGTTCGGTTCCGATGAATGTTCTTCCGGATCACGAACATGTCTTACATGGAAAATATCAACATGGGAAAACCAAGCCGGAGCGTCTTACCCACCGAATGCCTATCACGGAATGGGCCGATCAGGTGAAGTCGAGTATACGGAGTATATGCGAGCAAGGAGGAACGGCGACGGTCCTTGCCCATCCGATGTGCATGGACGTTGCCGATGGCATGGTCGTGTTTGAGGAGCTTTGTCGATATATCCAGCCGTATGGGACGGTTTGGCTATCAGAAGTCCAGTGAAGGAAATGTGGTGGGAAAATGAAATGCCGATTGAGGAGAGGTAGGGTGGGATACCTGATGTGCAGAGATCGACCAATTGATGATGATGAACAACCCAGGACTCTGTGCGGGCATAGACTGTCCTTATTACCCTTGGTAGGTATCGATAACGGATCATTCATCTTATGAAGAACCAGAATAGTCCGGCCCAAAAGAATGGCACTTCAGTCAAGCGGGAAACGGTCTCTTGTGCCGTGGTGGCATTCAACGAAGAGAAAAACCTTCAGCCTTGTTTGGAAAGTGCAACGTGGATGGATGAAATCGTCGTGGTGGATTCCTTCAGTACGGATCGCACTATGGAAATTGCCAGAATGTTTACGGATAAGATTTTTCAACGCCCATGGCAAGGATTTGGGGATCAGAAAAATTATGCGATGGATCAAGCGACCACGGATTGGGTTTTTATTTTGGATTCCGATGAGCGCATTCCTGCCGAACTTCAGGCTGAGATAGAAGCGGTGCTGTCTGCCGGTTCGCAGGATGGGCCTGTGGCCTATTATGTCCCCCGTCATAATTATTATTTTGGCTCTCTGGTGTTGAATGCCGGGTGTTATCCTGATTATCAATTGCGTCTGTTCCGCCGGGGAATCGGCCATTTGGATGACGCCGAGCCACACAATAAATTCATCTTTTCGGGAGAGTCCGCCCATCTCTCGTGTCCATTGGTGCACCTCACCAGGCCGACGCTTCACAATTATTTTGAAAAATTTCCGAACTTTACGACCTTGGCCGCTCAAGACCGGGCCAGAACCAAACGCCATGTGCGTGGCACAGATCTCCTGTTTCGTCCGATCTTTACCTTTTCGAAATATTATTTCGCTCGAAAGGCTTATCGTGATGGCATGGCGGGGTTTTTAGTCAGCGCTCTATCCAGTATGTATACCTTTGTGAAATATGCCAAGCTCTGGAACATGCGACAACTCGAATCGCAAGGATGTACTGCGGAAACCAGTCACAAACCGTGACGTCCCTGTCAGGAAGGCAGTGATGGTCGTGAGAGAAGGTCCGATGATTCAGAACGGTTCAGACACCTGATGCGCGTCGGGTTTGATGCCGGGCCCATGCGTTCCGCCTATAGCGGGATTGGGCAATATGTCCGATGTCTCTTTCCGGCCATGTTTACCTGTTCTGAGGTGAGTGAATGGGTGGCCTATATGGCATCGAATCCCTCACCTCAAACCTTCCCGCTTCATTTTCCGTCTCATGTCTCGGTGAAAGATTCAACGTCACGGTGGGGTTTGGGCCAAAAAGAACAAAAGGGAGACCCCCTTCATATTTTTCATGGGACCAACTTTAAGGCTCCGGATTATGGCCAACGTCACACCGTACTCACGATCCATGATGTCTGGTTGCCTCGTCATCCAGAGTATTCGAAAAAACTCTTCGGGCAGGCTCTTTCCTCCTGGAAACTGGGTCTTCGTGCCAGACACGTCTCTCGAGTGGTCGCGGTCTCACACTTTACTTCCCGGGAAATTCAAGAGATGTTTCATCTCTCGCCTGACCGTATCGCGGTGATTCATCACGGGCCGTCTCCCGACATGTTTCCTGATCGGGATGACCAGAAGTTTCAGGAGGTCCGGACCCGATTGCACATTCCTGCCCGTCCGTTTGTGCTGTTTGTAGGGGGGGCTGAACCCCGGAAAAATCATACCGCATTTTTTAAGGCGTTTGCCCGATCTCCGCACCTTGCCAAATCGTTGTCTCTGGTGGCCATCGGAGAAGTCCAATCACGGGGCGCCAGCCTGATGGTGACGGCCAGGGATTTGGGGATCATGGATTCGGTCTGTTGTCCAGGATATGTGTCCAGCGAAGATTTACGGCTGCTGTATTCCCATGCGGAGGCTTTTGTGTTTCCGTCCTCATACGAAGGGTTCGGCATTCCCCTTCTTGATGCCATGGCTTGTGGTGCCCCGATCATTACCGGGACGGGGAGTGCTCTGCCGGAAGTCGCAGGGGAGGCTGCTCTCTATGTTGACCCTCACGATCCAGATCAATTGGGAAGGGAAGTTGAACGGCTGGTGAGTGATCGCGAAATACAAACCCAATTACGGAACAAGGGGTTTGATCGAGTCAAGCAATTTACATGGGAGCGTGCGGCACAGGACACGCTGAATCTCTATAGGGACGTGCTTGGCTAGAAAAGGGTTTTTCGTGAGAGAGGCAACAAGCTGAATGGCATTTTGGAAGATGGGTGGATTGGGAGAATGCGTTGATGGCTCTGTTGTGTGGCTGCAGATGAGCTAGGTGCTTTCAGCACAGTGCGATGTGCCTGAATGACAGGTGTGCATGGGGGAGAGGCTTTTCTGTCTTGGTTTCCTGGTTAACCTGACGGATGGTCTTTGAGGACAAGCCACCTATCTCTCGGTTTTCCCAAAGGAACTCAGATTCACGTGAAACGTCTTCTTCTTATTAAACTTCGGTATATCGGGGATGTGGTGTTATCCACCCCTCTGCTTCCCATTCTGCGCAAGCGATTTCCCGAGGCGTCACTCACTTTTCTGGTGAATCCTGGAACGGAGAGTGTGTTATTCGGCAATCCCTATCTGGAGAAAATCATGGTGCTGCCTCGTGAAGGATGGGGCAATCAATTGGCGTGTTATCAAACGCTTCGCCAAGCTCGGTTCGATGGGGTCGTGGATTTAACCGACGGGGATCGCTCCGCATTTCTGTCC
>JBATLR010000417.1:0-3893 GCA_049289415.1 Nitrospirales bacterium | reverse complement strand
GGAATCCACTGAATACGCACCGTTTTTTGGCGGATATTATGTCGGGTGGCGCAGTGGTTGTCGCTTATGCGACCTACCGGTTTTTCATGTCCAAAACCGCGGAGGACCGTGCCTATTACGATTGGGTTGGGCATGTTTTTCTTGTAGTGGTGGTGTGTGCGCTTCTCCCCATGCCGCTTGCCGGCTACTGGTTGATGAGGGCCGTCTTTGAGTTCAGGCAAACGATGGGCATGGCGATGATGGGAGGCATGTTGTCGTGGCTGTTTGTCCTCCAAGCGATTATGGTTGGGGTCTTATTTCTGGGAATTAACTATTACATCTGGCAATCCTTAGCGCGCCTTCAAGGTGGTGAGCGCTTTCATCCTCACTTTAAGGCGATCCTTTTTGCGCTGATGGTGTGTTTCCTCGTGTGGTTTACGCCGCATACCATTGCCATGAGTGGTAGTGAAATGAAAGCGATGGGCGCGGCCCAGCACCCGGTCATTGGTCAATTCGGTGTGATGTCCGCGAAGAATGGTGCGGTTAACGTCATGATCTGTTTAACCGCATTGAGTTATATTCTGTATCGGCGAGCTAATCGTGTGATGACAGTCAAGTGGGCATCAAAGGGAAATATTTTCTTATTGGTATTATTTCTCATGGGGATTGCCAATATCGTGTGGTTGGCCATTTACGGGTTCTATATTCCGGCAAATGTTCGGGTGGGTCTTTCATCGCCTCAAGGGATGACGACCGCGACGGTGGTTGTTGGAGGGATATTATTGAATCGATTATTGTTGCGGGGCGCCCATATTAATGGGCCTGTGCATTGGGGACGAATAACCCCGCGTGGGATTGTGGCGCTGTTTGTCGTCGCTGCCGCGTTTACCTGGGTAATGGGGTTGATGGGGTACATCAGGTCCGTTGGCCGATTGGGGTGGCATATTTCTGAATTAATGCCCGATCGATCCTCGTGGGCATTTACGCCTTCCCTGGGATTTGCTGCGAAAATGGTCACCCTCAATATGATTGTTTTTTGGTCGTCAGTCTTTTTTGTGTTTTGGCTTAGCCGATGGGATCAGCGAGTGGTAGAACGGCGAACGGCTGAATTTGCAAGGCCTTCTCCGGTGATTCAGGTCATTTCAGAAGAGGAATCCGCGTAATGAGAATCTGTTCTTGGCAACACAATAGTTTAGAGGGTGTGAAGCGGAGCCGAGTAAGCCCGGCTTGTTTGACATGGTTGGTCGTGGGTCTTCTGGTAAATGGAAGTAGTGCCGCGTGGGCCCAAGAGGTCCCGAGCTCAGGTCATTCCGGTAGTTCGATGGTGTTGGAGGATTTTCAGCATCCTGATGCCAAAGGATTTCCTCAAGGATGGGAAGCGCAGCGGAGTACAGTCACAGCCCATGAAACCTATACGATTCAAGAAGAGGGTGGGACTTTTTTTCTTTCCGCGAAAAACGCCAATCAACGGGTGTATACCAAGCATATGACGTGGGATCCGAAGCAACACCCTATGCTCACTTGGCGTTGGAGATTACAGAGTGTTCCCGATAACGCCGATTTCCTGGCCGCAATCTACCCGTCCTTGGATGTCGACTTAATGTTTATTCCCGTGAACACGAAATATGTGTGGAGTGCCACCCTTCCGGTAGGGTCAGTCAAGGAGGGTGGCATGTTTAGCTCCACAGAAATTGTCATTCGCAGTGGGACTGAATCCCTTGGGAAGTGGGTTGAGGAGCGGGTTAATGTGTATGAAGATTTTCTAAAGATTCATGACCATGAACCGGCTCCACATGCCTGGGGCATTTCTTTATTAGGTGGGCCGGGAGTGGAAGTGGACTTTGGTTCCATTCAGGTTCAGTCTGAATGATCCAAAGGTGATTTTGAACGGGAATGAGGAGTGAAGGTGACTCCAGCTAAAATTTTTGATGTCCTCCTGGGTATCCTGGGATTAGGGACAGTGGGCCTCTTGATCGGGATCTTCATGGGGGATGGGTGGCTTCCTGTCGCGTTAGCATTGGGAGCTCTTCTTGGTGCCGGAGTAGGCTTGGTAGGCGGACGAGGATTTTTTCTGAGCATTTTTATCGGAACCATTTTAGGTGGATTGTTGGCATTAGGGGTGAGTGGAACCGAGGCTGTGACGGTTGGCGCCGCCTCGGGTGCGGCGATGGGTGGATTTTTGGGAATTTGGATTTCGATGCTCATTGAAACCTGGCAACAACGAAATCAGAACCTTCCTGAGTCGAACGTTAAGCATCATGGGCCTTTACAACCCTAATCAAACTGAAATCGTGCTGAGTATGTCGAAGCGAGAGGCAACATAGTAATGGAAAATCAACGGGTCCTCATGGGGGCCATTCTGTTTGTGTTTGGCTCTTTTATCATGATGATCGTGATGTTGATTGTTATGACCTATAAAGGGAAAAAAGATTTGGATGAGTTGTCGGCCGGTCAATCGGCCAATGTCCGTGTGTTGCAACCAATGCCCACACAAGACTTTTCTATGTATAAAACGCTCGTGGGGGATGATAATCGTGAAATGGTCGAAATTCCTGAAGGACCATTTACCATGGGCATTGCCGATGGGGACCCCGATGAAGGGCCACCCCATCCGGTATACCTCCAAACGTTTTACATTGATCTTAAAGAAGTCACGCAGGCAGATTATGAGCGGTATATCAATATGACGAAACGGGACAAGCCTAAGGTTCCCGTTTTTGAAGATGATGTCGCCAAATTGATCGGGCCCGATTATCCAGTGGTGGCGGTGACCTGGAACGATGCTTTTGGTTATTGTCGTTGGGCTGGCAAGCGGTTGCCGACAGAAGCGGAGTGGGAAAAAGCGGCAAGGGGAGAAGGAAAACGCCGTTATCCCTGGGGTGATAAGTTTGACTATCAGTTTGCCAATGTGGATGGGGAGGAGGATGGTTTTCAGTATTTAGCTCCCGTAGGATCTTATGAAGTAGGGAGAAGCCCATTTGGACTCTATGATGTCACCGGCAATGTGGCTGAGTGGGTCATGGATAGTTACGCTCCAGACTATTACCAGCAGGCTCCGTATCGGGACCCACCTGGCCCAAAAGACGAAGACGAGAATAAAGTCATTCGTGGCGGTTCTTGGCGTGAATCTCGTATAGGCGCCAGGGTGACCAAGCGTTTTGCAGCGAAAATGTGGAGGAACGATGCCAGTGTTGGATTCCGGTGCGCAAAAGATCCTCCGACTGAGACTCCTCAAGCCTCATAAACGATAATCCAACTCCTCGTCGGCGAGACCAATCGCCCATAGTTTCTCGGAATTGGCAATCTTGATGGACCAGAAATAGGGGAACATGGACGGTCGATTCAAACTTATTTTTTTGATTGCGGTGTTATTTATGACCGGGTTGCCGGTGTTGGGAATATTGAGGGGAACCGATGCTCCTCCAACTCCCCCGGATCGCGATCTTCCATCTCAGCCTTCTTCAGCATCGGAGACATCGTCTGAGCCATTAAGGGATGAGGCGCTTTCTGGTCGGGCAAATGAAGATGAGATGGTTGAAATTCCTGCCGGGGAATTCATTCTTGGGAATAATCAAGGCGGATTCAATGAAAAGCCTGCGCACGTCGCTCATCTAGAGGCATATTGGATTGATCGGTATGAGGTCACCTACCAACGGTACATGGAATTTGTTGAAGCTACCGGCCATCGGCAGCCTGGCCCGCCTTCCCGCTATGCCGAAAAGCTCGGATTGCTAAGAGGGCCTCATCAGCCAATTACCTATGTGTCATGGAGTGATGCGAATGACTATTGTCAATGGAGAGGCAAGCGTCTTCCTACTGAACAGGAATGGGAAAAGGCTATGCGAGGGACAGATGGTCGCACCTGGCCATGGGGTGAGGGTCTCAGCGGCCATCCTGCCAATTTTGCAGGAGAG